>CP119321.1:2400000-2716288 GCA_029202445.1 Candidatus Microbacterium phytovorans | reverse complement strand
GTGATCTCGTTGCGGCGCCGGTCGCTCGCCGCGGCGACGGCGTCGAGTTCGCCCGCGTCGATGAGCTCCTGCACGACGGAGTGGTCGACGCTGATCTGCTCGAGCACGCCGCCCGAGAAGCGGTAGGTGCGGGAGTCGCCGACGTTCACCGTGAGCCAGTAGCCCGCGCCGCCCACGTCGGAGATCGCGACGCCGCTGAGGGTCGTGCCGGCGGCGCGTTGTCCCACGACGAGGGCGTGCACCCGGCGGCGGGCGCGGTCGAGCGCGTCGCGGACGTCCTGGATGCCGAGGCTCGGCGCCCCGGCCAGGCGCGAGAACTCGTCGACGACGATCGCACTCGCCGCCGCTCCCGCGTCGTGACCGCCCATGCCGTCGGCGACGAGGAAGAGCGGCGCGGAGGCGAGGTGGGAGTCCTCGTTGACCGGCCGTCGCAGCCCCGCATGGGTGGCGGCGCCGACGGCCACCGTGATGGGAGACTCCACGCTCACACCCCCTCGATGCTCACCCGACGATCGCCGACCTCCAGGATGTCACCTGCGCGCAGTATCCACCGCTCACCGGGTGCCACGCGATGCCGTTCGCCGTCCCGGACGATGTCCGTGCCGTTCATCGAACCCGTGTCGGCGAGCCACACGGCGCCCAAGACCCCGCCGACCGCCACGTGCGTCCGCGACAGCGACAGCGTCTCGTCGCGCACCGCGATTGCCGCCCATCCCGGAACGGCGCCGGGGTTGCGACCGAAGACGGTCTGCGCGCGGACCACGTGACGGATGCCGTCGTCCCACACGAGCGTGACGAGCGGCCGCGGCCCGAACGGCGGCACACCGCCGATCACGTCGACGGCGGCGCGCAGCTCGCGGAGCACCTCGGCCCGCGGACGGGTGTCGGGTCCGGTGTCGGAGTCGAGCACAGCAGTCATGCGGACCGTCCCCGGCGGAGGGACCGCAGACTCAGGCGCGCACCGAGGCGCTGCCACCACGACGTTTTCTGCCGCATGCCGCCCACGAGCGCGTCCACCTCGCGCCAGAACGCCTCGACGTCCTCGGGCGACGGATCGCCGGGCCCGTACACGTCGGCGTCGGCCCACGTCGCCAGCGTGGTCACGCGGGGCTCCTCGAAGCGCGAGCCCACGATCGTCGCGCTCTCGGCGCGCGTCGCCCCGGGCACGACCGGCGTGCGGAGGTCGACGGCGGTGTCGACGATTTCGTCCCATCCGCCCGAGATGCGGTCGGCGGTGCGCTCCGCGTTGCGGCGGCGCGCGCGACGGGCACCCTTGATCAGTCCGAGCACGATGAACGGCGCGAGGAGCAGGGCGACGGTGCCGAGCCCGATCCCACCCCACAGCAGCACGGTCCCGAGCCAGTCGACGCCCGGTTCGGTGTCGTCGTCCTGCTCACGATCGTCGGCGATCGTCGGCGGGAGGTCGGCGGGCTCCTGCGCGGGCGGCGGAGGCTGCAGCACCTGCGGCTTCGGGTTCGCCTGCGGCTTGGTGTTCTGGTCGTTGGGCTCGTTGTCCTCGTCGGGGGTCGGATCGAACGGCACCCAGCCGAAGCCGTCGAAGGCGACCTCCACCCACGCGTGCAGGTTGTCACCCGTGGCGGTGAACACACCGGCATCCGTCTCGTCCTCGCCCGGGTACCAGCCCATGACGACGCGCGCCGGCATGCCCAGCTGCCGCGCCAGGAGCGCCATCGCGACGGCGTACTGCTCGTCGTCGCCGATCATCTGGTCGTTCGAGAACAACATCGTGATCCGCGCGGCGCCGTGCCCCGACGGTGAGAAGACGTCGTCGGCGAGACCGTGGCTGAAGTAGCCGTCGGTGCTCAGCCAGTCCTGCAGGGCGCGGACGCGCTCGATGGGGGTCTCGGCCTCGCCGAGGTTCTCGGCGGCGAGCTTCGACAGCGACTCGGGCACGCCCTCCTGCTTGGGCATGGAGAGGGGAGCGAACGCGGCGTCGGCGAGCGCCGCATCGCTGGGCACCTCGGAGACGAGCGTCTGCAGCGTGTAGGCGTCGCCCGACCGGAGACCGGCCGTCACGACGGCGGTGCCCGTCGCGTCGTTGAAGTGCGCAGAACGTCGAAGCTCCCCGGCACGGTCGCCGTCGAAGGCGATGTCCCGCACGGCGCCCACGTCGGGAAGCCACACGCCCGCGTAGTCGCCGATGGCGATCCGCACGGTCGTGGGCGTGCCCGTCGCCGTCGGCGACATGTTGGACCGCACCGGCGTGAACGCGCTCGAGGAGCCCGCACCGTCGTCCGACACGTTGTAGACGATGCCGTTGTAGGCATCCATCGTCGCGAGACGCACGCGCGCGTCTTCGGGAAGCCCGGACGCGGTGAACAGGGTCGCGTCGGCATCGTCGCGGATGTAGCCGCGCCATGCCTGCAGCGGGCTCGGGTACTGGTGCACGTCGAACGGCGGCACCACGAAGTCGCGCAGGATGTAGCGCTGCGTCGGGGTGGAGCCGAACGCGGCGGTCGCGACGCCGATCCCGGCGGCCAGGGCCAGCACCGCACCCCCGGCGATGAGCCGGCGCGCGCGCAGGGGACGCGAGGGCGTCGCGGCCGCGTTCTCGAGGCGCTGGGCCGCCGAGTCGCCATCCCAGGTCTGCCGCAGCGCGAGCCACACGACCGCGACGGCGGCGAAGACGATGCCCTGCACGAGCGGCGCGGCCGGCTGCGCGGCGCCGAGGAGGATCTGGAGCCCGGTGAGCGCGAGGGCCGGGAGCAGCGCCCAGGCGGCCGGCCGCACCCGCAGCGCGAGCGAGCCGGCGATCACGGCCGCGACGAGGGTGAGCAGGAACGGCACGACGAGGTGCCCGTCGGATGCCGCGACCGGCGGGACCGTGGTCAGCAGCGCCTTGAAGGAGGTCACGGTGCCGACCGCCAGCTGCCGCCAGGTCTCGAGCGTCGGGATCACCCCGAGCATCGCCGTGTGCGGCAGGGCCAACGCGCCGCCCAGCAGGAAGTAGACGGCGACGGTGACCCCGGCTACGGGAAGGATTCCCCAGCGCAGCCACTGACCGAACCACGCCACCGCGAGCCCGACGATGATCGCACCGAACCCGGCGACGAGGTACTGGGGTCCGTCGAAGGTGGGGCCGAAGCCGATGACGGCGACCGCCAGCAGCAGCGCGATGGCCCCGAGGTCGATCGCGGTCCGCACGACGGGGCGGTTCACGACAGCACCTTCCGCACGGCGCGACCCAGCTGGTCGAGAGCGCCGACGGTCACGACGTCGGCCTCGCCCACGCGCCGCAGCGACGGAGCGTCGACCCGCACGTCGGCGACGACCGCCAGCACGCGCACGCCATAGGGGAGGCGCGAGCACGCGAGCCGCAGCTCTGCGGCATCCACCGTCGAGCCGCACACCAGGACCGCGACGGCCGCCTGCGGCGCACCGACGGCCATCGCGCCGGCGAGCGCGACGACACCGCCGTCGCGCGGTCGGGTGGGTTCGAGCGCAGCCAACGCGTCGAGGAAGCGGCGGCCGCTGTCGGCGCGGAGGGCGCCGTGCTGCGTGCGCGCGTCGAGCACACGAGAGTCGCGAAGCGCCCGCAGTCCGACCGATCCGGCGATCGAGATCGCGAGCTCGAACTCCGCCTCGGTGCGGTAGTCGTCGGGGTGTCCCGACAGGCCCACGACGAAGTGCGACCGGCGGGTCTGCTCGTACTGACGCACCATGACATCGCCCGTGCGCGCCGTCGACTTCCAGTGGACGTGGCGCAGGTCGTCGCCCGGCTGGTACTCGCGCAGGGCGTGGAACGACACGTCGTCGCGCTCCAGCTGCTGCACGGGAAGACCCTCGAGGTCGCGCATCTGCCCGAGCGAGAGTCCGTCGAGCGCCGTCGTGCGCGGGTGCACGAACAGCTCGACGGCCTGACGGCGGTCGTGGGTGCGCTCGAACAGGCCCAGCGGGTCGCCGCGGAGCACGCTCACAGGACCGACAGCGAGCACACCCCGCGCCGTCGTCGGGATCGCGAAGAGCTCCTCGTGCGACTCCCCCGCCGCCAGGCGCGGCACGTCGAAGACGCCGCGGCCGGCACCCACCGGCAGCACGACCTCGGACGGCAGGAGCGCCCGGCCGGTGCCGTTGGTAAGCGTCAGGGCACCCACCGCCCGCTCGCCCACGACCACGCGGGTGCGGGTGAGGTCGAGGTCGACGCCGTAGGCGGTGCGCCCGAACAGGAACGGGATGCTGAGGGCCAGGGCGGCCGTGACGACCGCCGCCGCGACCATCGCCTCCGACCAGCCGTAGGCGACGGCGGCGAACCAGAGCACGACCGCGAGCGCCAGGGCGACCCAGCCGAGCGGACGGACGACGGCGGCGACGCGTGCGATGTGACGCCAGGCGACGGCGAGCACCGCGGTGGCCGCCTCTCGCGCGTGCTCCCAACGGGACGGAGCGGATGCCGCGAGCCCTGGCCGAGGCGTCTCGGCGCTCTCGAACGTCGGCGACGCGGATGCCGTCGGCGCGGATGCCGTCGGCGCGGCGTCTGCGGCTGTGGCGGTTCCGGGCGCGCCGATCCGCCGAGGCGCGGCGCGCGTCGGCTCGACCGGTTCCCGGGTGGTGGTCATCAGGCGGTGGCCCTCGCGAGAGGAGCCTCCACGGCGCCGAGCGCGTTCTGGACGATGCGCTCGGCCGTCACGCCCGAGAACTCCGCCTCGGCGTCGAGCACCATTCGGTGCGCCCACACCGGCACGGCGAGCGCCTTGATGTCGTCGGGGACGACGTAGTGACGGCCCTGCGCGGCGGCGTACACCTTCGCGATGCGCATCATCGAGATCGCCCCGCGCACCGAGACGCCGAGGCGGGCACCCTCGTCGGCGCGCGTGGCCTCGACCAGCTGCGCCGAGAACCGCGCGACGGCGGGATCGATGTGCACGGTGGCGGCGAGGTCGGCCATGTCGGCCACCGCCTTCGTCGTGATGACGGGGCGGAGGTTCGCCGACGGGTTGCGGTCGACCGCTCCGGCGAGGATGCGCTCGGCGACCGCGAGCGACGGGTAGCCGATCGAGGTCTTCACCATGAAGCGGTCGAGCTGCGCCTCGGGGAGCTTGTACGTCCCGGCCTGCTCGATGGGGTTCTGTGTCGCGATGACGAGGAAGGGACGCCCCACTTCGTGGGCGACGCCGTCGACGGTCACCCGCGACTCCTCCATGACCTCGAGGAGCGCCGACTGCGTCTTGGGCGACGCGCGGTTGATCTCGTCGGCGAGCACGATCGAGGAGAACACCGGGCCGCGGTGGAACTCGAACTTGTGGTTCTGCTGGTCGTAGATCGTCACGCCGGTGACGTCGGAGGGCAGCAGGTCGGGGGTGAACTGGATGCGGTTCGACGTACCCTGCACGCTCGCGGCGAGCGCCTTCGCGAGGCTCGTCTTACCCGTGCCCGGGGCGTCCTCCAGCAGAACGTGGCCTTCGGCCAGCATCGCCGACAGGACGAGGCCGACGACCTCGCGCTTGCCCATGAGGGCCTGATCGACGTTGTCCACCAGGCGCGCGAACGTGTCGCGGAACCAGGCGGCCTGCTCGGGAGTCATGCTCATCAGTTCTCGTCCTTCTCGATGGTCTCTGCGGTGGCGGGCGCGTCAGCCGCGCGGCCACCATCTCTTCTCGGTGTCCACGGCGCCGCCCCAGCCCTTGATGTCGACCCACACGTCGTAGCCGTCGGCACCGAGGTAGCACTCGATCTGGCGCGAGCCGTTGCCGCTGAAGTTCACGGTGTGGATCGTGCCGCTCACCGCGCCGCCGCTGTACATGCACTGCATCCCGGCGTTGCCGATCGACATGTTCTCCCAGTTCACGACGAACTTGTAGCAGCCGTTGACGCAGCTCGCCGTGCGGTCGCCGCGCGTGACCCACACCTTCGGCTGCGGCGGCGGCGGCGCGTCCTGGGTGCGGGCGGAGTCGGATGCCGTCGTCGTCTGGCCCGCGGCCGTCGTGCGCACGTCGATGGTGCGCGTCGTGCTGTAGCCGACGTCGGCAGTGCGGCTGCCGCTGGCGCCCACGGTCTCCCAGCCGCCGCCGTTGATGCGGATCTGGGTCGTGATGTCGCGACCGTTGCGCGCCGGCGACGACCACGACACGGTGATGCTCGTGCCGCTCGCGGTCGCCCTGGCGGTGGGATTGCCGATCGGCCCGTACGGCGCCACCTGGTTCGAGGCGGCCGACGGATCGCCTTCGTTCGTGACGCCCTCCACCGACGACACCGCGCGGACGCGGACCGTGTACGTGCCGTTGTTGGGGACCTGGCCGTTGCCGATGGTGCCCGAGCCGCCGCTGCCGCCCGCGACCCAGTCACCGCGCCAGCCGCCGTTGTTGACGGAGTACTGGTAGGAGACCTGGCTGGCGTTGGCGCCGTTGAGCGACCCCGCCGTCCAGGTGACGCTGACCTGGTTGTCGCCGGCGGAAGCCGCGCCCATGGTCGGCGCCGACGGCGTGCCGGCCGCCTGACGAGGCGCGGACGCCGCGCTCCACTCGCCCCAGCCGGCCTTGTTCAGCGCGCGGACGCTGAAGGTGTACGAGCTGGTCGAGTTGTCCACGGTCACGGCCTGGCTCGTCTGTCCCGCCGCGACATCGATCGTGCGGACCACCGACGACCCCTGCAGGACGCGCAGCTGGTAGCTGTCGATGTCATCGCCGTTGCTGGCCGGCTGGTTCCACGACACGCGCATCTGACTCTGCGTGCCGACCGAGTCGATCCGCTCGGTGGTGGGCGCGTTGGGGGCGTCGGGCTGGCGAGCGGGGACCTCCGTCGCCGACCAGGCGCTGAACTCCGAGGGCTCGGGGGCGCGGTTGTGGGCGCGGACCCGCACCTGGTAGGCGACACCGTTCTCGAGGCCGTCCCAGGTGATGCTCGTCTGGGTGACGTTGGTCTTCTGCGCGACGCCGGACGGCGGCGCGGGCGAGATCTCCAGCGTGTAGCTCTCGACGGGCGACCCCTCCGTGCGCGGCACCGTCCACGAGACGGCGAGGCTGCGGTCGCCGAACGCGAGCGTCGGCGGGTTGGGCTGGTCGGGGCGCTGGTCGGGCCGCGCGGTCTCGGACGGCACCGACGGGTCGGACGTGCCCACACTGTTCGTCGCCGTGACGACGAAGTTGTACTCGACGTTGTTGGTGAGACCGTCGAGGGTGCAGGTCGTCGAGGGGCACTCCTTCGAGTACCCGCTGGCGAGCGAGCTGACCGTGTAACCGGTGATGGGCCGGCCGTTGTCGATCGGCGGCGTCCACGACAGCACGACGGTGCGGCTCTCGACGGCGGTGACCGTGGGCTTGCCGGGCGCGTCGGGGCGTCCCTGCACCGTGACGCGCACGCGTCCTTCGACCTGTCGGTCGGCGTCGCCGGTCTTGTCCTGCACCGTGTAGCGCACCACCATCGTGCCGACGAAGTCGGGGGCGCTGGTCACGTCGACGTTCGATCCCGAGATCCGCACGCGTGCGACGTCGCCGGCCTCCGGTTCGACGCGGACGATCTCCAGCGGCGTGTCCGGGAAGGGGTTGACGTCGTTCTTCAGCACGGGAACCGAGACCGTCGCGCCCTGGTCGGCCTGATCGATCACGTCGTCGTTGGCGCTGGGGAGCTCGCGGGTCGACGCCGTCACGGTCACGGCGATGGATGCCTGCACGGGTTCGGTCTGCTGGTCGGTGGCCTGCACCTGCAGCGAGAAGGTGGTGCCCTTCGCCACGTCGGCATCGGCCTGGACGAGCAGCGCACCGCCGTCGACGGACGCGCGGACGCCCGCGGGCGCGTCGGATGCCAGCGAGAAGACGATGTTCTCCAGGTCGCCCGGGTCGGGGTCGGTCACCAGGTCGCGCAGCCCCAGGCGGGTCGCGTCTTCGCCGGGCGCGACCGACATCGAGGCACCGACGAACGTCGGCGGCTGGTTCTCGGGCGGGAGCACCGTGATCGGAATCGTCAGGGTCGCCTTGCGACCGTCGGGGTCGTCGGGTCCGGAGCCGTCGGTGACCTCGAACGTCAACGCGTCGGAACCGAAGTAGCGGTCCTTCGACGTGTAGACGAGCGTCGTCTGGTCCTTCACGAGCGAGGCGCCGTCCGAGTGCGCGGCGGTCGCCTTGGCGGCTTCCGTGATGACGACCTTCTTGCCGCCGGCGGCGCGGACGTACTCGGCAAGCGGCAGTTCGACGGTCTCGCCGCTGTCGACGACGAGCGCCTCGGTCGACAGCAGGCTCGGCGGCAGCGAGTCGAGCGAGGGGACGCGGAGGAACGCGGATGCCGTCTGGTCGTCGACGTCGGTGACGGTGTAGGTGATGAGCTGCGGCTCGTCGGTCAGCGTCACGCGGACGATGCCGTCGGCGCGCACCTGCGCACCGGAGCCTCCCGTGCCCAGCGACACCTTCAGGGCCGACCGGGTGCCGTCGGGATCGTCGTCGTTCTCGAGCACGGCGATGTCGGCGGTGCCCTCCTCCGTCACGTCTTCGGCGACGACGCGATCGTCGCGGGCGATCGGCGGGATCAGCGGCACGTCCTCGTCGACCGTGATCTGCACGGAGGTCGTCGCTTCGAGACCGCGTTCGTCGGCGATCGTGTAATTGACGCTCGTCTGCATCTCCTCGGCGGGAGACGTGATGAGCAGGTAGCGGCCCGACACCTCCGCGTCGAGACCCGCGACCCCGTCGGGCAGTTCGACGGCATCCTCGGCGAATCCGAACTGGTCGCCGTCGGGGTCGGAGTCGTTGTCGAGGACGGGCACCGCCACCTGGCGGCCCGGACGCATGATGACCGAGTCGCGCACGGCGTAGGGCGCCTGGTTGTCGGCGGCCACCGGCGCGATGCCCAGCTGCACCGTCGCCGTCGCCTCCTTGCCGAGGCGGTCGCGCACCCGGTAGGTGAACGCGTCGACGCCGACCGACTCCTCGAACGCCTCGTAGACGAACGAGGCGACCTTCGTCTCGACGATGCGGCCCTTGGTGGGAGCGGAAGCGAGGCCGATGAGGTCGACGGAGTCGCCGTCCTCGTCGATCCCGTCCAGCGGCACGGGGATCTCCACCTTCGAGCCGCCCAGCACGCGCGCCGTCAGGTCGCGCGGACGGGGTGCCGCATTGGCCTCGTCGTTGAGGGGGAGGATCTGGATGCGCACGAAGCCGGCATCCCGCTGTCCTGTCGAATCGACGACGTCGTAGGTGAGGTTGACGGTCTTGGCCTCATCGCCCGCGCGGAAGCGCACCGTGTCTTCGGCGACGAAGGCCTCGCCGTCCTCGGGGTCGACCGTCTCCACGAGCTCCTCGGCGACGTGCATCGTGTCGCCGTTGGGGTGGAAGTCGTTCTCGAGCACGGGGATCGTGACGATGTCACCCGCGCGGACGACCGCCTGATCGGCCTCGGCGACCGGCGGACGCAGACGAGAGGGCGCAGGCACCGGGATGACGACGATCTCGCCCGTGGCCGACGCCGCCCCGTTGGAGATCGTGTACGACACCCGCACCTGACCGTCGAGGCCGCTCTGGTCGGTGATGCGGACGGTCTCGTGCCCGAGCACCGCCGCGGCGACGCCCGTGCCCGGCTCGACGCTCACCGATTGCACGACGAGGATGCCGCCGCCGGGGTCGGAGTCGTTGCCGAGGACGTTGACGAGCACGTCGCCGCCCTTCGGGAGCAACGCGATGTCGCGCACCGCGACGGGAGGGAGGTCGTTCTCCTCGTCGGGGAGCACGTCGACGCGAACGAGACCCGGAACGGAGTTCGGGCCGGCCGAGACGAGGTACTGCACGTAGTGGGTGCCGACCTTGCTCGACGTGAAGGTGAACGTCTTCTCGCGGAAGTCCGCGACGATCTTCGCGTCTTCGAGCTCGTCGACGCGCGTGAGGCGGAGGAGCTCGCTCCCCGAGCTCGTGTCGTTCGCGAGCGGGGTGACCGTCACCGGCTGACCCGCGCGCGTGACGACGTGGTCGGCGTTCGTGATCGGCTGCGTGCTGCCGAGCGGACGGATGTCGTAGACGGCGACACCGCCGCCCGGGTCGGTGCCGTCGGACACCGTGATCGGCACTTCCTTCCGCCCCTGCACGCCACCGATCGCACGGTAGGTGATCTGGCCGTCGGACGTGAAGTTGGCTTCGTCGCCCCCGTCTGGCACGACGTCGAGGAGGAAGATGTCGTCGCCGTCGGGGTCGATCCAGTCGGCGAGCACGTTGTACGACGCCGTCCCGCCCGTCTCGACCGGCACGGACGTCTTCCGGCGCTGCACGGGCGGCGAGTTCTGGTCGAGGGGGCGCACGGTGACGGTGACGCGGGCGGTGTCCTCCCCGCCGCGGCCGTCGTCGACCTTGTAGGTGAAGGTCGTGGAGCCGGACGCGTCGTCGTCGACGGTGATCTGGAGCGCCGCGCCGTTGTGGATCGGCTCGATCGTGCCGAACGAGGGGTCGCGCTCGACCGACGCGACGAGCACGTCGCCATCGGCATCCGTGTCGTTCTCGAGCACGGGAAGCACGGTCGTGCGGCCCGGCCGGACACCGTACTGGTCGTCGTTGGCGATCGGGGCGGTGTTCTTGTCGGTGCGCTCGGGAAGGGTGGTCTGCACCGACTCCTCGGTGGTCTCCTCTTCTTCCTCGCCTTCACCCTCCGGCGGCGTGATGTCCTGCCAGTTGTCGACGCGCTGCATGCTGTCGCTGGCCATCCATGCCGCGCCGCCGAAGACGTCGTTCAGCACGACGACGTCGCGGTTCACGCGGAACTGCAGCACACTCGTCTCTTCGACGCCCTTGATCGCCTCCGCCCGGTCGTTGCCGTCTCCCGGGCAGTCGCGGACGAACTGGCCCGTCCCCGACCAGGCACCGTACGCACAACCGGCGACGAACACGGGCTGCGCGGCCGTGCCGGCAGCCCCGCCCTCGACCTCGACCGTGGTCGGCTCACCGCCGCCCAGCGGCACCCGCACGAGCGACGTGGGGGTGGCGAGGGTGACGGCATCCGTCGCATCCGAGGGCTGCTGCAGCACGGCGTCGGCCGGCACCTCGACGCGCGTGCCGTCGCTGCCGTACAGCGTTCCGGTGTCGGCGTCGAGCGCGAACGCGACGTGACCGACGGCCGTCAGCTGGAGGCGGTGGTCCTTCTCGACGCCCTCGAGGTCACGCGCGCCCGACTCGGTGATGGAGCCGTCGGAGGCGCGTCCGTAGGCGACGAGGCGGGCATCCTCGGTGGATGCCGCGTACACCGTGCCGTCGGTCGCGACCGCCGTCACCGCTCCCTCGCCGAGCTCGGCGATCGGGTCGACCGTCTCGGGGGCGAACGACGAGACCGCCGAGAAGTCGGTGGTCCACAGCTGTCCCGACGGGGCGAGCACCGCGACCGATCCCGCCCCGAGCGCGAGCGTCGCTCCCGGCGGCAGGTCGGTGCTGCCGCTGAGGGTGACCCGGGCGGGATCGACGGCGGTGACGGTCTTGTCGTCGACGACGAGCACGTGCGATCCGGCCTGGAGAACGTCGTAGGCGGCCGTCGCCGTGCGCAGACCGCCGTCGAGCACCTGCGACTCGTGGTTGAAGTGGCCGACGAGCATGCTCGACTGCTTCGTGACCCAGACACCGCCGTCGTGGAGATCGACCTCGGTCGTGGGGTTGCCCTCGTAGACGAAGGCGAGCGTACCCAGGGTCACGGCGACAGCACCCACGACACCGACGGATGCCAGTGTGCGCGGGCGTGCGCGAAGCCACGCGAAGGACTTCATTGGGCTCGGCTCCCCCCGGGCTAACTCTTCTGCGTGGCGTCGGGCACTGACTGCTGAATCAGTCGCTCACTCTGTCGGAAACCCTGCCAGCCTACGTCAGCCCGCGCCGATGACCGAGCGCGAGGGCAGGGGAGAACTCCCCAGTTCGTCAGCAGGCTGGTGGCGGGGGGTGTTCGGGTGCGGCGGTGGGGTGCGGCGGTGCGGAGGAGATCGGCGCATCGGAGGGCCGCTGAGGCACCCGGCATCCTCCCTTGTGCAGATCGCCTCCGCTGTGCAGATCTCCCCCGCCATGCAGATCTCCCCCCTTGTGCAGATCGCCTCCGTTGTGCAGATCGCCCCCGTGCAGGTCTCCCCCTTGTGCAGATCGCCTCCGTGCGGGCGGGCGGGCCGAGGGATGCCGTCAGCGTCCGACGTAGGCGGCGAGATGCTGAGCGGTGAGCGTCGATCCGTCAGCCACGAGATCCGCGGGAGTGCCCTGGAAGACGACCGTCCCGCCGTCGTGTCCCGCGCCGGGGCCGATGTCGAGGATCCAGTCGGCGTGAGCCATGACCGCCTGATGGTGCTCGATGACGATGACCGAGTTGCCGGCATCCACGAGCCGATCGAGGAGTCCCAGCAGGTTGTCGACGTCGGCGAGATGCAGACCCGTCGTGGGCTCGTCGAGCACGTAGATCGCGCCCTTCTTCGCCATCGAGATCGCGAGCTTGAGGCGCTGCCGTTCGCCACCCGAGAGAGTGTTGAGCGCCTGCCCGAGGGTGATGTACCCGAGGCCGACGCCGACCATGCGCGCGAGCGTCGCGTTGGCGGGCCCCTTCGGGAGGAACTCCGCCGCCTCCGACGCCGACATCGCGAGCACCTCGGCGATGTTCTTGCCGTCGAGCGTGTACTCGAGCACGTCGTCGCTGAATCCCGAACCCCCGCACAGCTCGCACCGCGTCTCGACGCTCTGCGTGAACCCGAGATTCGTGATGATGACACCGAGCCCCTTGCACGCGGGGCACGCCCCTTCGGAGTTCGCGCTGAACAACCCGGGCTTGACGCCGTTGGCCTTCGCGAAGGCGGTGCGCACGGCATCCAGGATGCCGGTGTACGTCGCGGGACTGCTGCGGCGCGACCCCTTGATGGGCGCCTGATCGACGACAACCACGTCGTCGAACGACGGCACGTTGCCGTGGATGAGAGAGGACTTGCCGGAGCCTGCGACGCCCGTCACGACCGTCAGGATGCCGAGGGGGATGTCGACGTCGACGTTCTTCAGGTTGTGCTGCGTCGCCCCGCGGATCTCGAGGTGGGACGTCGCCGTGCGGGTGGTCGGCTTGAGCGCGGCACGATGGTCGAGATGACGGCCCGTGAGGGTGTCGGAGGCGCGGAGGCCTGCGACGTCTCCTTCGAACATGATGCGCCCGCCGTGGCGGCCCGCGCCGGGTCCGAGGTCGACGACGTGGTCGGCGATCGCGATCACTTCCGGTTTGTGCTCGACGACGAGCACCGTGTTGCCCTTGTCGCGAAGGTGCCCGAGGAGGGCGTTCATCCGCTGGATGTCGTGGGGGTGGAGGCCCGCGGTGGGTTCGTCGAAGACGTACGTGACGTCGGTGAGGCTCGACCCGAGGTGGCGGATCATCTTGGTGCGCTGCGCCTCGCCGCCCGAGAGCGTGCCGCTGGACCGGTCGAGCGAGAGGTACCCGAGACCGATGTCGATGAACGACGCGATCGTCTGGCGCAGCCCCGCCATGAGCGGTGCCACCTCCGGTTCGTCGATCGTCGAGAGCCACTCCGCGAGGTCGGTGATCTGCATCGCCGCGACCTCGGCGATGTTGCGTCCGCGGATCTTCGAGGAGCGCGCACCCTCGTTGAGCCGCGTGCCGCCGCAGTCGGGGCAGGGCAGGAACTTCACGGCGCGATCGACGAAGGCGCGGACGTGCGGCTGGAGCGACTCCCGATCCTTCTGGAGCATGGATTTCGTGATCTTGGGGATGAGCCCCTCGTAGGTCATGTTGGTGTTCGCGACGCGGACCTTCGTCTGGTCTCGGTAGAGGAAGTCGTGGAGCTCCTGCTCCGAGTAGTCGGCGATCGGCTTGTCGCCGTCGAGGAAGCCCGACTCGGCGTAGATGCGCACCATCCAGCCGTCGGCGCTGTAGCCCGGCACCCGGATCGCGCCGCCGTTGAGGGAGAGAGCGCGATCGACGACCTCGTCGACGTCGACATCGCTCGTCTCGCCGAGACCCTCGCAGCGCGGACACATGCCGCCCGTGATCTCGAACGATCGCCGCTCCTTCTTCCCCTTGTCCTTGCCGACCGCAATCGTGACGGCCCCCGCGCCCGACACCGAGGGCACATTGAACGAGAACGCCTGCGGCGAGCCGACGTGCGGTTGACCGAGGCGGCTGAACAGGAGGCGGAGCATGGCGTGCACGTCGGTGGCGGTGCCGACCGTGGACCGCGCATTCGCGCCCATGCGCTCCTGATCGACGATGATCGCGGGGCTCACGTTCTCCAGCGCGTCAACTTCGGGGCGGCTGAGCTGCCCCATGAACTGCTGGACGAACGTGGGGTACGTCTCGTTGATGAGGCGCTGGGATTCGTTGGCGATCGTGCCGAACACGAGCGACGACTTGCCCGACCCGCTCACCCCCGTGAAGACGGTGAGCCGCCGCTTGGGGATCTCGACGTCGATCCCCTGGAGGTTGTTCTCCCGAGCTCCGACGACGCGGATGCGGTCGTGACCGTCGGCGGGGTGGGATGCCGGTTGCGTGTTGTCGACCATGAGAGCCCCTCTTCGATGTGATGCGACGCTACAGGCTGCCGCCGACGCCCGCCGCGCATCCTCCGCGAGTGAATGCCTCCCCACGGAGCCGCGCAGGCGAGTTATCCACAGCACCCCGATTTCCCCGCAGCGACACCGGTGTCATGTCTACGCTGGCATGAAACACCACGCCTGTATGCACACCCTTAAAGGAGACATCGTGATCGCTCGTCGTCGAAACCGCGGCCGCATGGCCACCTACTCCGCCCTCGCGGGACTCGCTCTGGCGATCGGCGTCGCTGTGCCCGCCCAGGCGGCGACATCTGTCCAGATCGCCGGCGACTCTGCCTTCCAGATCACTGCGGTGGCGAGAACCAGTGACACGAGTCTGAACAAGAGGGAGCGGCTGCACGCGCGCGCCATCCTCAAGTACGAGGCGAGTCTTCTCGGCATCCCTCTGCCCGCCACCGCGCGGTACATGAACTCGATTCCGCTGACGTTCGATACACCGCGTCTGGACGAATGGAACGCGTCACTGGCATCGAAGCTGTACTCCTCCCGCTACGACAAGTGGCTGGGCACCCGCCAGTGGATCGTGTCGGGGAGCGAGAACTTCCGCGGTTCCAAGCGTGTCAGCGTCAAGGGAAGTGCCATCGCCGAGGCCCGTGGCGCGCGCTACTTCCACGGCGGCTCCGGAGTCGACCACTGGATGGACGCGAACGCCGCCCTCCGCATCACCGTCAGGTGACTCGCATTACTCCGGATGCCGTGCGCGTCGTCCGCGCCGAGCTGCTGAGGCTGGCGGTCGTCTTCGCGGCGGCGGCCGGTCTCAGCCTCACCCTCGGGATGATGTTCCCCGTTCAGTTCGCCCTCGATACCGGCGGCTACCGCGATACGGCCGCACGCTCGCACGCACCCATCGAGGCCGTGGCAGATGCGGAGCATCACCTGGCGACGCAGCTTCCCGGCGAGCGCTCGATGATGATCTCCGAGTTCGCGACCGACGCCGCGGCACACGGCGACCGCTTCGGGCCCGTCTCCCTCTGGGTACTCCTGGGCTCGCACCCCGATCCGGAGTTGACACTCATGCCCGACGCGACCCGGGTCGCGGGGGCGGCGCGAGAGCCCGGCGACCTCGGCGACTGGGCGGACATCTCCGCCGACCTGGCTGCCGCACTGGCGGTGGGCCCGGGGGACGACATCTCGATCGGCCTCACCCCGACGACCGATGTCACGCTCCGCGTGCGGGGAATCTACGCCGTGCGCGAGGCCGGTTATGCCGGGGCCGCCATCCTTCCCGTGGATGCCATCGAGCGGCACGCGCCACACGTCGAGACCGCGCCGACGTCGCTCGTCACCACCGCATCACCCGACAGGGTGCGCGAGATGCTCACCGGGTCACCGTGGCGGGAGGCGCTTCTGGCCATCGGATACCCCGAGCCGTTCGCCGTGTCCGACGTCGGCGATCTGCTGACGACCCGGGAGGGCGAGTCGTTCATCGACCTCTCGCTCGTGCTCACGTTGAGCGGCATCGCGGTCGCCGCGCTGCTGGCCATCGTCGTCGGCGAGACCATCGCGCTCGTCCGCACTTTCCGCGACCGGGCGGAGATCCTCGTCGAACTGGGCGCGCCGCCGGCCGGCATCTACCGAACCCTGCTCCTGGGACTGGCCGCGACCACCGCCCTGGGAGTCGGTGCCGGTGCGGCCGTGGGAACACTCGCCTACGCTCCGGGATTCGCCGGGCCGGCGCTCCCTCCCTCGGTGTCCGCCGTATGGTGGCTCGCCGCGGTGGCCTGTGTAGCAGCCGGTACCGGGACGGCTGTCGTGGCGACGCGGATACAACGAAAGAAGGTCCTCGCATGACTCAGCGCTTCACCACCGCGCGCGTGCAGGTGCGCCACCTCACCGCCGCACCGCTCCTCATCGACATGATCACGATGGTCGCCGTCGGGATGCTGACGATGTTCGTGTTGCTGCTCGCCAGCTTTCAGATCTTCGATGCCCTGCACTTCGAAAGCGGGCTGCGCTATGAGACGCGCGACGACGTCGCCGATCGCCCCGCCCGCGGCGACGGAGTGTCGGTGACGGTGACCGAGGGCGTGCAACTCATGTCAGCCGCACGATTCGACGACCCGGAGCGTGAACCCGGGGACTTCACGGATGCCGTCGAACCGACCGTGTGGAGCCACGGGGACACCTCACCCCCGCGGTGGAGCGCCCTTCTCGCCGGGGTGATGGTCACGGGATCGCCCCAGGCGGGACGGGTCCTGATCGACGAAGCGACCGCCGTCGCACTCGATGTCACCCCCGGCGAGTCGGTCGTGCTCACGACGTGGGACGGCGAGCGGTGCCGCCTCTCCGTGAGCGGAGTGACGCGGACGTTCCGCGAGATCGGCGGTTCGGTGCACGGCGGCCTTCTGATCGCGCCGGTCGACGCCTGCGCCGACGGCGTGGTCACATGGTCGGAGGAACCGGCGCGCTTCCTGCATTTCGACGCGGCATCGCCGTCACCAGCCGCACAGACGTGGTTCGAGCGGATGCGAGACGTCCTCGTCAGCGCGAGGAGCGTGCAGGTGTCCGGACTGCTGCCGGCGATCCTCGTGATCGGCCTGGGGCTGTGGGCGCTCGTCAGTCTCCGCGCCGTCCGTCGCGTGCGCACCGTGCTCGCCGTCCCCGGCGACCTCCTGATGGACCTCAGCTCACGGGCTGCGCGGGTGCGCGCCACGCCGCTCGCGATCGGGAGCGCGCTCGTCACGGTCGCTGCGTTCATCGCCGCGTGGGCCGCCGGAGCCGCCCTGTGGCGGGTCGCTGGGTTCTTCACCCAGCGGGCTCACGGGGTCGCCGTGGCCTGCCTCTTCGCCGCCGCGACGGTGCTCGTGCTGCTCCTCGTCGAAGGGCGGGCACGTCGGGCCGACGCACGCCGCCCCGTGGCATCCAAGATCGGCCGCACCCCCTCCGCCGCCCCGATTCCGCCCTCGCCTCAGAAGGAAGACACATGACCTCGGCCTCCGACCCGACCGCCCCCGACGACCCGATCCTGCGCTTCGACGACGTCCACTACTCCTACCCGAAGCGCCGGAAGGAGATCGTGCACGTGCTGCGCGGACTGAGCGTCGACGTCGCGGCGGGCGAGCGCGTCGCACTGATCGGCCGCTCAGGGTCGGGGAAGTCGACCGTCCTGAATCTCGCATCCGGTCGACTGGTGACGCCCGTCGGCACCGTCACCGCCGTCGGTCAGGACCTCGCTACCCTCACGGCAGACGAACGGGCCCGTCTTCGACTGCAGCATGTCGCACACGTTCATCAGGACTTCCGGCTGATGCCGCGATACTCCGCCCTCGAGAACGTCGAACTCCCCCTGCGCCTCCAAGGGATTGCGCCCGCGGTCGCACGCGAGCGCGCCCGCGAGGCGCTCGAACGCGTGGGGCTGGGCCACCGGGTAGGACACCGACCGAAGCAACTCTCCGGCGGGGAGCAGCAACGCGTCGCCATCGCCCGCGCCGTCGTCCGTAAACCGACCCTTCTCCTCGCCGACGAACCGACCGGCGCGCTCGACGTCGAACTCCGCGACGAGATCCTCCAGCTGCTGTTCACGCTCTGCGCCGCATCGGCGATCGTGCTCGTCACGCACGATCCCGCTGTCGCGGATGCCGCCGATCGCACCGTCCGGCTCAGCTGAGCAGGGTGAGCGCGTCAGACGGCCCGGTGACAACCCACGACGTGATCGTCGACCATTCCCGCCGACTGCATCAGGGCATACATCGTCGTCGAGCCGACGAAACGGAAACCCGCCTTCCGCAGCGCTTTCGACAGGGCATCGGATGCCGGTGTCGTCGCCGGCACCTCCGCGAAGCTCTTCGGCCGCACGTGAGAGTCGGGGGCGAATGACCACATCAACGCGTCGAGCTCACCCGGTGCCATCGCGAGCGCGAGGCGCGCATTGGAGATGGTCGCCTCGATCTTGGCGCGGTTGCGGATGATGCCGGCATCCTGCATCAGACGCTCCACGTCGTCCGCCGTGAAGTCGGCGATCGCGGCGGGATCGAACCCGGCGAACACCTCACGGAACCGCGGCCGCTTGCGGAGGATCGTGATCCAGCTGAGGCCCGCCTGGAACCCCTCGAGGCTCATCTTCTCGAACAGTGCGCGATCGCCGTGGAGAGGCCGACCCCACTCCTCGTCGTGGTAGCGCCGATACTCGGCGTCACCCACCCACGCGCAGCGGTCGATGCCATCGGGGCCGGTTCGGATGTCGAGCGTCACCCGGTCAGAGTAGCGACCCGTCCCGACAGCGCGACCGCCCCGCCCGACCCCACCGTGCCCGACCCACCCCAGCCCACGAGGCCTATCGTGCAGATTCGGGCGGGTTTATAGTGACGCCATGCACCCGCTGTCCCGATTTCCGCGGGACTGACCTCGGCGTCGTCGATGAAGACGAACACGCCGTCCAGCCCCGACGTCGACCGTCGCCTTGGAATGATGGTCGCCGCTGGCACGCCGTTCATCATCCTCGGACTCGTCGGCCCCAGCGCCGCGGCGCAGGTCGGCCATTTCGACACGTGGTGGGAGGTTCTCGCGCGCATCCCCGTCGTCGCCACGGTCGCCCTGGCTCTCTTCGGGTGGTTTCTGCCGGTCACGGCCGCCCGACCGTTCTGGATCGGCATCCCGGCCGCGACGGTCCTCGCGCAGCTCCTGTCGTTCGCCGCCTACGCCGGCCCGACTCCGCCCGTATCCCCCTGGATCTGGACCCTCGAACCGGCCACCGCGGCCTACCTTGCCGTCGCCCTGCGACCGATTGCGGCCATGGGTGCGACGGTCTTCTCCGCGGTCTGCGTCGCCTTGTCGGCGTGGGTGTTTCTCGGCTACGTGCCCACCGACGTCGCCGCCGACACCCCCCTGCAACTGGCGAACGTCCTCTTCTGCGCACTGTTCATCGCGATGCGCGGGCGCTTGCGCCAGCTTCACGACAGCGAGCTCTCCGCCCGCATGGCCGAGGAGCGAAACGCGCGAGCCGCCGCGCTGTCGCGCGAGCGCGCCACGTTCACCGAACTGGTGCACGACGAGGTGCTGTCCGTGCTGAGCGCGGCGCTGCTGTTCCGCGGGCAGACGCCGGCGGAACTACGGAGCGAAGCGCGTTACGCCCTGACAGCGATCGGCGCCGCGCCCGACGGCGCGGCGGATACCGGCCCCCACGCTGTCGGCGGCGGCGGACTTGTCACGTCCCGCGACGCCGCCCACCTCATCACCGAGCGCCTGCACCGCACGATGCCTGATCTGCCGCTCCACGTGAGCATCGCCAGCCCCGATACATCGCCCGCGTTCCCCCACGCCGTGATCGCGGCGCTCTCGGATGCCGGCGCCGAAGCGGTGCGCAATGCGAAGCGGCACTCCGGCAGCGAGCACATCCGCGCAGCCCTGTGGATCGCGGCGTCGACCGTGACCCTGACGATCGCGGACGACGGGCGCGGATTCGACCCGAGTGTCGCCGCGCAGGGCAGGTTCGGCCTCGCCCAGAGCATCACGGGGCGGATGCTCCGCGTGGGCGGGACCGCAGCCATCCGGTCGGCGCCGGGCGAGGGAACGGCGGTGGTGCTGACATGGACACCGTAGCCACCGCGCGCGGCACCGGCACCGCGGGGCTGTCCACCCCCGCGGGCCGCGCGGTCATGATCTTCGTGTGGCTCTGCGGCGTGGCCAACGGCATCCTGCTGGGCTACCTGCCTACCGGCGAGCCGCTCCTCGCCCTCGGCTACGCGCTGGCCCTGCCGGGGGCGCTCGCACTGACGACGCAGCGGGACCGGCCGTTGCGTCCGCTCGGCGCCGGCTTCGTCCTCGCCTGCGGGTTGACCATGACGGGCGTCGCCCTCGCGAGCGTCGACGAGGCGCAGCGGCTGTGGCTCGTCGACTTCGCCGCCTACCTGATGGCGTTGCTCTTCCCCCGCTCCAACTCCGGGTTCGCCGCGATGGGCTGGGTGCTGCAGTTCGGGGGCGTGCTCCTGTGGATCGCGCTGACCGGGCAGACGCTCGCGGGTGCCGTCCTCCTCCTCGGGATGCCACTGGCCGCCTACCTGGCTGCGGCGATGTGGCGGGTGCTGCTGGCGCGATTCGTCTCGCTCGAACTCCAGCACCGGTCCGAGGAGGCCGAGAGCCGTCGCCAGGCCCTCGCCTCGGAGGACGCCATCCGCGAGTATCAGGCGCAATTGGAGATCGTGAAGGAGGAGACGACCGGCATCCTCACCCGCATCGCCGCGGGCGCACCCATCGACGACACGCTGCGCAGCGACGTGGTAGCCGTCGAGGGGCGGATACGCGACCGCCTCCGGTCTCCCGAACTGCAGCATCCCGAGCTGGTCCGCGTCGTCGAGGCGGCCCGTCGACGGGGTGTGCGAGGAGCGGTGCTGGCCGAGGCATCGACGCAGATGCAGCGTTCGCTCACCGACGCCGCGGCGCATCAGCTTGCCGAGACGGTCGACCGTCTCGACGCGGGGAGCTTCGTCATCGCCGTCGGGGCGGGCGATCCCGCGGCGGGGGCGTCGCAGGGTGTCTCGATCGTGACGCACACGCCGTCAGGGTCGACACGACTCGACGTGCCCGAAGGCATCGTCGTTCGCGACATCCCCACCGAGACCTGAACCGATCGGTCGCGGGCGGGAGAGCGGGGAGAGAGGTGGGGGGCCGCCCACCCGAGACGGCCCCCCGTGAAGGCGGCCGCCGACGCCTCGAAGCCGAAACGGGCGTGGCAGTGCACTGCCTTCAGGAGGGAAGAGTTCGGGTCACCGTCGCCACGGACATGAACCCGGCCATCGTTACCGTTTCGTGATGAATTCGGCCGGAGCGCGCGTCAGGACGACGTCTTCTTCTTGAGCGACTTCTCCGATACCGGAGCCGCCCCGGATGCCGCGAGGTCGGCATAGTACGTCCGCGCCTCGTCCTGCCGCTCCTGCTCGGCGCCCGAGGCGATCGGAGCACGCACGTGCTCGGGTGCGAAGCCGAAGGCATCGACGAGGTCCTGCGCGTGCGGCCGGAGCCGCAGGCAGAGCCGATCGATGTAGCGCGTCACTGCCGCCGCACGCTGCGTGGAGAGGCGACCGTTGATCAGGTGCCATGCGAGGTGCTTCTCGACGAGGCTCAGGCCGAAGAGGTCGCGCAGCCACGTGAGCACCTGACGGGTGCCCTCATCCTCGATCCGGGTGACGCCGTCGCTGAACGCCTCCCACTGCAGAAGCTCGCCGTGCGCACGGGCGGCCTCGATGAGCTCCGCCTGATTCGCGTTGAACATGGCGGCAGCCTCGGACGGAGTGGCCTTGGATGCCGGACGCAGACGCGCCGCGATGTCCGAGATCATCTGCTCCACTCGGCCGGCGAGCAACTCGTGCTGCTGATCGGCGCGGAGCCCGAGTTCCACCGACCGCGCGGTGGAACCGAAATCGGCGACCGCCTGACCCAGTTGCCGGAGCCCGGCGCCGTGGAACACCTTCCCGGCCGCCTGCCGCGCCGCGAACCCCGCCAGCTTCGCGGCATCCGCGCCTCGGAACTGCCGGGCGTAGTCGGAGAGGAGACGCTTGCCGACCAGTTGGAGGAGAACGTTGTTGTCGCCCTCGAACGTGACGTACACGTCGAGATCGTGGTGCAGCCCGACGAGACGGTTCTCGGCGAGGAAGCCCGCGCCGCCGCTGGCCTCGCGGCATTCCTGGATCGTGTCGAGCGCGTTCCACGTAGAGAGCGGCTTGAGGGCCGCGGCGAGCGTCTCGAGGTCCTCGCGCTCCTCCGGAGTGTCGGACGTGCCGCCGAAGACGCCGTCGAACTTGCGCAGCAGTTCGTCGTTGGCGAAGAACTGCGCGTAGACCTGCGCGAGGCGCGGGATCAGGCGACGCTGGTGCTTGCCGTAGTCCAGGAGCACCACCTCGTCCGACCCGGAGCCGGAGTCGAACTGGCGCCGCTGATTGGCGTAGGTCAGGGCGATGTGGAGGGCCAGTGCCGTTCCGGTGGTGGCGGCCCCATCGAGGGACACCCGCCCCTGCACGAGCGCGCCGAGCATGGTGAAGAAGCGGCGGCCGGGGGTGGCGATGTCGCTGGAGTAGGTGCCATCGGGGGCCACGTCGCCGTAGCGGTTGAGGAGGTTCTCGCGCGGAACCCGGACATGGTCGAAGTGCAGTCGACCGTTGTCGATGCCGTTCAGGCCGCCCTTGACGCCGTCGTCCTCACCGCCGACCCCGGGCAGGAAGGCACCCGACTCGTCGCGCAGCGGCACGAAGAAGCAGTGCACGCCGTAGTTGACCCCGCCGGTGATGAGCTGCGCGAACACCGTCGCCGCCTTGCCGTGGAGCGCCGCGTTGCCCAGATAGTCCTTCCACGCACCGCGGAACGGCGTGTGGATGACGAACTCCTCGGCATCCGGGTCGTACGTCGCCGTCGTGCCGATGGCGGCGACGTCGGAGCCGTGCCCCGTCTCGGTCATCGCGAACGCGCCCGGGAGGTCGAGCGTGATGACGTCGCGGAGCCAGCGATCGTGGTGCGTCTTCGTGCCGAGCTGGTAGATGGCAGAACCGAACAGACCCCACTGCACGCCGGACTTGATCTGCAGGCTCGGGTCGGCCAAGACGAGCTCCATGAAGCCGGCGAGGTTGGCGCCGTTGTCGTTCAGCCCGCCGTACTCCTCGGGGAAGGCGCGGCGAGAGCCGTCGTTCTCGACCAGCAGATGCAGCTGCGACAGCACGCGCTCCCGGTGATCGGCCATCGGCTGGCCCTCGATCTTCCAGAACACGGGGTTCTTGATCATCTCGCGGGCGCTGCGGCGCGTGTCCGCCCAGGTTCCGAGGAGCGCGTCGGTGACGGCGGCGACGTCGATGCGTGGTTCGTGCGCCTCCTCCGCGGAGTGGGCGGCCGTGGGTGCACCCCCGGCGGGCGTGCGCCGGCTGGTGGCGGGCTTGGTGGGACGGACGGCGGCGTCGGTCATCGCGTACCTCTCGGGCGTCGACGGACAGAAAAGGTCACTATCGACGGTAGGAGTGCCACAACGGCCCGCCAAGACGGTTGGACGCCTCCCACAAGCGAGCCCCGGTGGTCGCCATCCTCGCCTGTGTGAAACCCACACCCGTCACACGTGACACTCAGTTTCATGGCCAACGGGGGAGAGTCGCGGCGGCGAGGCGAGATGGTCGCGCGTCAGGAGGTGGCCGCGATGACGGCGAGCACGGCGTCGCCGTAGGCTTCGCGCTTCTTCGCGCCGATGCCGGTGATGCCGGAGAGGTCGTCGCTCGTGCGCGGTCGCTTGTCGGCGAGGGCGCGCAGGGTCGCATCGCCGAACACGATGTACGCGGGCACGCCCTGCTCCCGCGCCTGCTCGGCACGCCACGTGCGGAGCGCCTCGAACAGGTCGCGATCGCCCGCCGCGACGCCCTCGGGAGCACTCGACTTCCGTGCGCGCGACGGCGCCGCGCGCCCGAGCACGTCGCGTCGCAACGGCACCGACTGCTCGCCGCGGAGCACCCCTCCGGCATCCGGACCGGGCGCGAGCGTGCCGTACTCTCCCTGGGCGGCGAGGATGCCACGGGCCAGCAGTTGACGGACGACCGAACGCCAGTCCTGGTCGGAGAGGTCGGACCCGATGCCGTAGGTCGCCAGCCGGTCGTGGCCCTGCTGCACGATGCGCTCGGTGGACGCGCCGCGCAGGATGTCGATCAGGTGACCCGCACCGAACGCCTGGCCGCGCTCCCGCTGCAGCCGGACGATCGTCGACAGCAGCTTCTGCGCCGGCACGAGGCCCTCCCACGTGTCGGGCGCGTCGAGGCAGGTGTCGCAGTTGCCGCAGGGGCCGGACTCCTGTCCGAAGTAGCCGAGCAGGTTCTGCCGCCGGCACGTCACCGTCTCGCAGAGGGCCAGCATCGCGTCGAGGTGCTGACCGAGCCGCATCTTGAACGCGCGGTCTCCGGGCGACTGATCGATGAGGCGACGCTGCTGCACGACATCGCCCAGGCCGTACGCCATCCACGCGATCGCCGGTTCGCCGTCGCGACCGGCGCGCCCGGTCTCCTGGTAGTACCCCTCGACCGACTTCGGCAGGTCGATGTGCGCGACGAACCGCACGTCGGGTTTGTCGATGCCCATCCCGAACGCGATCGTCGCCACCATGACGACGCCGTCGTCGCGGAGGAAGCGCGACTGGTTCGCGGCCCGCACCTCGGCGGGAAGACCCGCGTGGTACGGAAGGGCATCGACGCCCTGCCCGCGCAGGTACTCGGCGGTCTGCTCCACCGACTTGCGGCTGAGCGCGTAGACGATGCCGGCACCGGCACTGCCGTCGCCGTCGCCGTCGAACCGGCGGATGAACTGCACCAGCTGACGACGCGGATCGACCTTCGGCTCGATGCGGTACTGGATGTTCGGGCGGTCGAAGCTCGCCACGAAGTGCTGCGCGGTCGACAGCGACAGCCGCTCGGTGAGTTCAGCGTGCGTCGCCTTGGTCGCCGTGGCCGTGAGCGCCATGCGCGGCACACCGGGGAAGCGCTCCCCGAGGTCGCCGAGCGCGAGATAGTCGGGGCGGAAGTCGTGACCCCACTGACTCACACAGTGCGCCTCGTCGATGGCGATAACGCTCAGTCGGCCGCGCTGCAGGAGCGCGGTGGTGGCGGGCACGCTGAGCCGCTCGGGGGCGACATAGAGCAGGTCGAGTTCGCCGTCGAGGAAAGCCCGCTCGACACCCGCGCGCTCCCCCGCGGACTGCGTGGAGTTGAGGTAGGCGGCTCGCACGCCGTTCGCGATGAGGGCGTCGACCTGGTCGTGCATGAGCGCGATGAGGGGGCTCACGACGAGCCCCGTGCCCGGACGCACGAGCGCGGGCACCTGATACGTGACGGACTTGCCGCCGCCCGTCGGCATGAGGACGACGGCATCCCCTCCGCCGATCACCTGCGCGACGATCGCGGCCTGATCGCCGCGGAAGTCGTCGTAGCCGAAGACCTCCTTGAGCACGGCGCGCGCGTCGGCGCCGGTGTGATCGCGGCGCTCCAGTGAGAGCACGGATGCCGGTTCCGGCGCGACCGCCGGTCGTGACGGCGCGGTGGCGGCAGCGGGGCGGCCCCCCGACCGCGTCGCGCGCGCGAGAGCGCCCGCGTAGCCGTCGAACTCCGGCGGCGGCGGAGCGTCGGGATCGGGCGGCGGGGCGTAGTCGTCGGGATCCCACACGAGGTCGGCGTAGGGGTCGATGTTCCCGCCGGCGTCACTCACCCGATCCACGATAGCCGCGGCATCCGACAGCCGGCGCCCGCTCTCCTCAGCACCACTTCTCGGCGAGCGTGCGCACGACCGTGGCCGCGCGGTTCGTCGCGACCCCGAGATGCACGGCGGCGCGGAGCGGATCGACCGTACCGTCCTGGTAGCCGGGCCGCAGGAGCGCATGCGCGGCCCGCCCGCGGACCACCATCTCCCCCTTGTCGGAGGCGGTCGCCGCGACGGCCTCGAGCGCGTCGCCGTCGAGCTCCTCCTTCAGGAGGTACACGTAGTGCCGCGCGAGCCCGGGGTGGGCCGCATCGAGCTCCGCGACGTCTTGCGCGATCGCCGTGAACTCCGCCGCGGAGAAGACGACCGTCGGCACCTCGAACGCCCGGTCGGCGGCGAAGGCCCGCTCCAGCAGCGCCTCGATCTTGGCCCGTGAGCGCATGCGCGACTCCAGCCGTACGTTGCCGGTGTTGATGTGCGTCTCGACGCCCTCGAACCCCGCCTCGCCGACCACCCGCTGGATGTCGCCCTTGGGGAACACCCGCTTCGATCCGAGATTGATCGCGCGCAAGAAGGCGAGGTAGGTGGTCATCGCCCCATTGTGGCGGGCGGTCACCCCAGGCGCAGCACCTCCACGACGCGCACGACCGCCGTCCCCTCCTCCACGGATGCCGCGAGGTCGACCTCCGCCCGGATACGCCAGTCGTGGTGCCCCTCGGGGTCGTCGATCGTCTGCTCGACCCGCCAGACGTCGGACTCCTCGTCGATCGTGAGCAGCGCCGGCGACCGCGCCGGACCGCCGGTGAGGATCTCGTCGTGCTCGTCGTAGTAGCGGTCGAGCACCGCGGGCCACCCGGCATCCGGATCGAGCGCGGTGAGCGCATCGTCGTCCTGCAGAGCGGCCAGCTGCACCCGCCGGAACAGCTCGTTGCGCACGAGCACCGTGAACGCCCGCCGGTTCGTGAGCACCGACGGGGGCGCCGGCGGCACGACCGGTTCGTCGCCCCCGGCATCCGTCGGGTGGACGAGACTGTTCCACTCGTCGACCAGGCTCGAATCGACCTGGCGCACGAGTTCGCCGAGCCACTCGATGATGTCGAGCAGCTCGTCGGTGCGCGCCTCAGCGGGCACCGTCTGGCGGATCGCGCGGAACGCGTCACTCAGGTACCGCAGGACCAGGCCCTCGCTGCGGCCGAGCTGATAGAACGAGACATATTCCCCGAACGACATGGCCCGTTCGAACATGTCCCGCACGACCGATTTCGGGCTCAGCGCGAAGTCCTGCACCCACGGCTGGCTCGCCGCGAAGGTGTCGAACGCCTGCGAGAGGAGATCGGCCAGGGGCTTCGGCCACGTGACCTCCTCGAGCAGCGCCATGCGCTCCTCGTACTCGACGCCGTCGCGCTTCATCGCGGCCACCGCCTCGCCGCGCGCACGGTACTCCTGCTGACCGAGGATCGCCCGCGGGTCGTCCAGGGTCGCCTCGATGACGCTCACGACGTCGAGCGCGTAGTGTCCCGTCCCGATCCCGTCGGCCTCCGCCGCCGGATCGAGCAGCTCGATCGCGGCGAGCGCGAACGGCGACAACGGCTGGTTCAGCGCGAAGTTCGGCTGCAGATCGACGGTGAGCCGGATGCCGTCGTCGTCGGCGACCACGATGCCGGCGACGACGAGCGTGCGGAAGATCGCGATCGCCCGGCGCGCCAGCTCATACCGGCGCGCACGCGACTGGTGGTTGTCGAACACGAGGGCGCGGACGTTCGCGAACACGTCGCCGCCGCGGCCGATGACGTTGATGAGCATCGCCGCCGTGAGCTGGAGCTGCGGCTCGAGCGGTTCCGGCTGCGCGTCGACGAGGCGCTCGAACGACCCCTCACCCCATGTGACGACACCCGTCGGCGCCTTCTTCCGCACGATCTTCTTCCGCTTGGCGGCATCGTCGCCCGCCTTGGCGAGCGCCACCGCGTTCTCGATCTCCCACTCGGGCGCCATCGCGATCACGTTGCCGTACGGGTCGTACCCCGCGCGCCCTGCCCGCCCGGAGACCTGGTGGAACTCGCGCGCCGTCAGCTGCCGCATCTTCGTGCCGTCGAACTTCGACAGCGCCGTGAGCACGACGGTGCGGATCGGCACGTTGATACCGACTCCGAGCGTGTCGGTGCCGCAGATGACCCGCAGCAGACCCTTCTGGGCGAGCGTCTCCACGAGGCGGCGATACCGGGGGAGCATGCCGGCGTGATGGATGCCGATGCCCGCCCGGACCAGTCGCGACAGCGTCTTGCCGAACCCCGTCGTGAAGCGGAATCCGCCGATCTCGGCGGCGATGGCATCCCGCTGCGAACGCGTCGTGATCTGCGCGCTCGTGAGCGCCTGCGCGCGCTCCAGAGCCGCCGCCTGCGAGAAGTGGACGATGTAGACGGGCGCCTCGCCGTTCTCCAGCAGCCCCTCCAGCACGTCGTGCACGGGGCGTCGCTCGTAGGAGAAGTGGAGCGGCACGGGCCGTTCCACCCCGGTCACGACGGCGGTCTCCCGGCCGGTGCGGCGGGCGAGGTCGTCGGCGATCGGCGTGACGTCGCCGAGCGTCGCCGACATGAGCAGGAACTGCGCGCGGGGAAGCATCAGGAGCGGCACCTGCCACGCCCACCCCCGGTCGGGGTCGCCGTAGAAGTGGAACTCGTCCATGACGACCTGATCGACGGGGGCGTCGGCCCCCATCCGCAGCGCGATGTTCGCGAGGATCTCCGCCGTGCAGCAGACGATCGGCGCCTCGGGATTGACAGCGGAGTCGCCCGTGACCATGCCGACGTTCTCCGCGCCGAAGATCTCCACGAGCGCGAAGAACTTCTCGCTCACGAGGGCCTTGATCGGCGCCGTGTAATAGGTGCGTCCGCCCGCGGCGAGGCAGGTCGCGTGCGCCGCGACCGCGACGAGCGACTTCCCCGTGCCGGTGGGAGTGGCGAGGATCACGTTCGCGCCGGAGACGAGCTCGATGATCGCCTCGTCCTGCGCGGGATAGAGGGTGAGACCGCGGCTCTCCGACCAGGCGACGAACGCGTCGTACACGGCATCCGTCGGCGCTCCGGCCGGGATGCGGTCCATCAGCCGCGTCGCGTCGTCCATCCGTCGAGTCTGCCGGAGATCTGCGGCGGAATCGTCCGCGTGCCCCGAGCCCGCCGTCGGCAACTCCTTCGAATCGGAGGCTGAACGCGCACAAAAGGCCCCGGCATCCTCCGCGCGCACCGGATCGAAGGAGTTAGCGACACCGGGGCCCCGACCCCGACGCGTCAGTCTCCGGTCTTGGCCGCCACGATGCGGCTGGCGGCCTCGTCGACGCGCGCCGCGAACGCCGGATCCTCCTGAGCGCGCGTGAGCACCGCGTCGTACATCTCGGGCAGCACCGTCGGGTCGGCCGAGACCAGCACGAGGTCCACCCCCGCCGAGATCGCCCGAACGGCCCGCGTACCGGGCGCGATCCCCGCGACCGCGCGGGCGGCCGACACGTCGTCGGTCATCACGACGCCGTCGAAGCCGACATCCCCCCGCAGCACCTTCTCGATGACGACCTTCGAGAACATCGCCGGTCGCTTCGGGTCGATGCGCTCGTAGATCGCACTGCTGACCATGACCACCGACGGTCCGGCGGCGGTCAGGTCGCGGTAGACCCGCACGTCGGGCGACGCGGCCCGCACGACGTCGTCTTCCACGTGCCGCGTCGTGTCGGTGTTGTCGGTCACGCGGCCGAGGCCCGGGAAGTGCTTGAACGTCGGCAGGATGCCGGACGCGCGCATCCCCCGCGCGAACGCGCCCGCCTTCTCCTCCACCGTCCGACCGTCGTACCCGTACTGCCGGCCGAACGCCCCGATGGGGGCGTTGTCGAAGCGCGTCTTCGGGCTCGTCACGATGTCGGCGACCGGCGCGAGATTCATCGTCACTCCGGCTCGACGCAACTGCGCACCCCAGCGCCGCGCTTCCTTCTCGAGGGCGCGGTCGCCGGCATCGGCCTGCCGGATCGCGAACGGGATGTCGGAGAACCCCTTCCCCCGCAGCACCTGCACCTGGCCGCCCTCCTGGTCGGTCGCGACCCACAGCGGCAGCCCGCCCGTCGTCTCCAGGCCGACGAGGGCGGTGAACCGGTCGACGACGGATGCCACGGCATCCGCTCCCTTCGACGACCGGCCCGCGAGGAACAGGTTGCCGACGTGACGGTCGCGGACGGCTCGCAGCGTCGTCTTGGCGGCCCGGTCGACCGGGGTGCCCACCATGAACAGCTGACCGACCCGCTGCTCGAGCGTGAGCGACGCGAGCGGATCGGGTTCGGGCGTGGGCGACGGAGCGGGCGTGGGCGTCAGCAGCGGGTACGGCGACGCGGGACCGGTGGCGGGGCCGGCCCGCGACGGGGTCGCCGACTCGGTGGCGGGGCTCGGCGACGGGGTCGCCGACGGGGGCGCCGCGCACGCGCTCAGCATCGCGGCGAGCACGAGGGCGACTCCGACGAACGCCCGTCTCATCGAATCAACTCCCGACGTCCATTGTCCCAGACCGCGATGCGGCAACCGGGGGCGGCGCCGATCCACCGTTGCCGCCCGCTTACAGGCAAAATCGACGGCGGCGGGGCGGAACCACCGCCTCCGGCCCGGTTCTGCCTGTAAGCGGACGCGTCGGCACGCGGCGACCGGCGCGGATGCCGAGACGAACGGCGCCGGAGGCTCGCGGAACAGGGCGGCCGCGGCTTACGTTGGGTTCAGCGACGACGAGCACCGAGAGGACCGAGGCATCCATGAGCGATGACGGCCAGATCACCGTAGAGCGCAACGACGCGAAGGGGCGCTACGAGATCCGCCAGGGCGACACGGTCGCCGGGTTCACACTGTTCCGCGCCGACGAGCAGGGGCGCCTGGTGTTCCCGCACACCGAGATCGATCCCGCGTTCGGGGGTCGCGGCCTGGGCTCCGCACTGGTCGGGCAGGCGCTCGCCGATGTCGCCGCCCGCGGCGAGACCGTCGTCCCGGTGTGCCCGTTCGTGGTGAAGTACGTGCAGACGCATGACGTGGAGGGTCTCGAGGTGCACTGGCGTCCGACAGCGGATGCCGCGGGCAGCGACGACGTGGACGCCGCGGACGCATGACCCGCCTCGACGCCCCCGGCGACCCGGCCCGTGAGGCGCCGCTCGGCGGCGACGCTCCGCGGTCGCTGCTGCTGGAGGCGCGCGAGGTGCCGCTCGGCGGCGTGCGGGGGATGTCGGTGCATCGGAGTCTCCCGCAGCGGGAACTCCCGATGGTGGGGGCGTGGTGCTTCCTCGACCGGTTCGGTCCGCAGCGCACGCGCATGCGCGTCGAGCCCCATCCCCACATCGGCCTGCAGACGGTGACGTGGCCGTTCGTCGGCGACGTGCGGCACCGCGACACGATCGGCAGCGACGTCGTCGTGCGCCGGGGCGTGCTCAACATCATGACGAGCGGTGCGGGGATCGCCCACTCGGAGTACTCGGTCGGCGACGATCCGGTGCCGCTCGACGCGCTGCAGCTGTGGGTGGCGCTCCCGGAGTCGCGGCGGCACGGCGAACGCGACTTCGAACGCATCGAGGAGCTGCCCGTCGTCGACCTCGGCGGCGGGGCCACGGCCCACGTCGTCGTCGGCTCCTTCGCCGGTGCCACCTCGCCCGCACGCATGTACACGCCGATCGTCGGCGCCGAGGTGCTGCTCCCGGCGGGCACGCGCACCCGCCTGCCGTTGAACCCCGCCTGGGAGTACGCGATCGTCGGGATCTCCGGCGATCCGGTCGTGCACGTCGACGAGCCGACGGCGCTGCCCGACCTGGGGCTGCTGTACCTCGGCATCCGTCGCGAGTCGATCGAGGTGACGGCGACCGAGGATGCCACGGTGTTCGTGCTCGGCGGGGAGCCGTTCGAGGACGACATCGTCATGTGGTGGAACTTCGTCGGCCGCTCGCACGAGGAGATCGTCGAGGCGCGGGAAGCCTGGGAGGCGGGCACCGACCGCTTCGGCCACGTCGTCGGTCACGGCGACGAGCGCATCCCGGCGCCGCCACTGCCGGGGGTGCGGCTCACGCCCCGCCGGCGACCGGCTTCTCCCGGCCGCTGAGCGCCGGTCTCCTCGCGCGCGCGACTACGCTGGAAGGGTGGCCCGAACCCCGCTCCTGTCGACGCGCGTGCTGCTCGTCTGCGCCGCGATCGGCGTCGCCACCGGCATCGTCGGGGGCATCGCCGGTTCGCTGAGCCTCGTGGTGATCGCGACGGCGCCGTTCCTGTACGGACTGCTGCTCGGAGCGCACGTGCTGCCGGGCATCGTCGCGCAGGAGGTGCTCCGCCTCCCGCTCGTGGCCCTCATCACGCACGTGCTCGCCGCTCTCGTCGCGAGCGCGTTCGCGCCCATGTGGATCGGACGGTTCCTCGGCACGGCGCTGCTGTTCGGCGCGATCCAGGAGGGCGTCGCGGCGCTCACCCGGTACCGGTCCTGGGGCCCGTGGCGGTTCTTCGTCTCGGCGGTCATCATCGGCGTGATCGTCGCGGTGGTCGTCTTCTTCGCGGCCGATCTGTCCAAGCTCGACCCGTGGGCGCAGATCGCCTACCTCGCCCTGTCGGTGCTGTCTCCGGTGGCGTGGACGGCGGGCGGGCTGGCCGTCGGGCGAGGTCTGCGTCGCGCCGGCGTCGCTCGCGCCCGCGCCTGAAAAGGCGTCCACGACCCGGCCGACAGCCGGGAAGTTAGGGTGGGCTAAGTTGGTGGGGTGGGGAACCGAGACGAGACGGTGACCGGGCGGGCATCGACCGGCTCCCGCGGCGACGGCTCCGGCACCGCGTTCGTCGAGGTGCGGGACGTCACCATCACCCACGACGGCGAGAGCATGGCGACCCCCGACGGCACCTCCTTCGAGGTGCGGCGCGGAGAAGTCGTGCTCCTGCTCGGACCCAGCGGCTCGGGCAAGTCGACCCTCGCCCTGGCGCTCAACGGCCTCATCCCCCACTCGATCCCCGCCGCGGTCACCGGCCGGGTGCGCATCGACGGACTGGATGCCGGGACGACCCCCGTCTCCACTCTGAGCACCCGCGTGGGCATGGTCTTCCAGGACCCCGACGCCCAACTGGTCACCGGCACCCTGCTCGACGAGGTCGCCTTCGGGCCGGAGAACCTGCGCCTGCCGGTCGAGGAGGTTCTCGCTCGGGCCCACGACGCCCTGCGCCGCGTCGGGCTGTGGGATCGACGGGCGGACAACCCCGACCGCCTGTCAGGCGGTGGCCGCCAACGACTCGCGATCGCGTGCGCACTGGCGATGGGGTCGCCGTTGCTCGTGCTCGACGAGCCCACCGCCAATCTCGACCCGGCGGGCATCGAGGAGGTTTACGCGACGCTGGCCGAGGTGTCGGCCGCGGGCGACCGCGCGATCGTCCTCATCGAGCACAACCTCGACGCCGCCGTGGCGATCACCGATCGGGTGGTCGCCCTCGACGCCTCCGGCCGGACGATCGCCGACGGCACGACCGACGAGGTGCTGCGCCGTCGGGCCGACAAGCTCCACGCCTTGGGCGTCTGGCTTCCCGTGTCGACGCTGGCCGCACTGGCGTTGCGGGATGCCGGGTGGCCGCTCGATCGGCTGCCGCTCACGCCCGACGAACTGCGCGCCGCCGTCGATGGCATTCCCGCGCCGCCCACGCCACCCGGCACGGAGTCGACGGAGCGGGCGGGGTCTCCGGCCGCCGAACGGGCGGCATCCCCGACGGTCATCGAGGTGCGCGGGCTCGACGTGTCCCGGGGGCGCACGCCGATCCTCCACGACATCGACCTCACTGTGCGCGCGGGCGAGTTCGTCGCGATCGTCGGCGCGAACGGCGCCGGGAAGACCACGCTGCTGCAGGCGATCTCCGGCGTGATCCCCGTGCCCCGCGGACACGTGTCGATCGGCGGTGCCGACCCGGCCCGCACCGATCTGCGCACCCTCTCGCGGCGGATCGGCTTCGTCTTCCAGAACCCCGAACACCAGTTCATCGCGCACACCGTCGCGGAGGAGCTCGCCCACGGGCTCCGGCTGCAGCGGCTTCCCGAGGCGGACGTCCAGGGCCGGGTGCGCGACATCCTCGAACGCTTCGGGCTAACCGACCGCGCCGACGTCCACCCGTTCCTGCTCTCGGGCGGCCAGAAGCGACGGCTCTCCGTCGGCACGGCCCTCGTCGCCGGCGCACCGATCCTCGCCCTCGACGAACCCACGTTCGGCCAGGACCGCGCCCGCGCCGACGAGCTCCTCGGTCTCCTGAGCGCGCTCCGCGACGCGGGCACGACGATCCTCGTCGTCACCCACGACATGCAGCTGGTCACCGACTACGCCGACCGCACCATCGTCGTCGGCGAGGGGCGGATCCTCGCGGATGCCTCCACCTCCGAGGTCTTCGCCGACGACACCCTCCTTCGACGCGCGGGCCTGCGCCTGCCGCCGCTGCGTCGCGCCCTGCAGGGGTCACGGCATCCTGCCCTGGCGAGCGTCACGCGTCTGGCCGACCTCGCCCCGCGGGAGAACCTCCCGTGACCGCCCTCATCGCCGACCCGTACGCCGAGGTCGCCCCCCGCGGACGATTCCTGCTCGGCCTGAATCCGCTCGCCAAGCTCGCCGCTCCCCTCCCGGCGATGGTGATGCTCATCTTCGTGCGCGACTTCGTCACGCCCTTGGCGCTCATCGCGCTGTCCTACGCGGTGATCGCCGTGGGTGCACGGCTCACCGCGCGCCTGGCGCTGCTGCTGGCCCTCGCCCTTCCCGCCGGGGTGGTCGTGGTCGCCTTCGGGATGTCGGTGTGGACGGATGCCGCCCGCGTCGACCAGTCCGTCACGGTACTCTCGCTCGGCTCCTGGACCCTGTACGGCGGCGCGGTAGCCATCGGCCTGGCCACCGCGCTGCGGCTCGGCGCGATCATCGCGCTCGCCCTGATCGCAGGGCTCACGACGACAGGCCCCGACCTCGTGCGCGCGACCGTGCAGCAGCTGCGCGTGCCGTACCGCATCGGCTACACGGCCCTCGCCGCGTTCCGTTTCGTCCCGCGCTTCGGCCACGAACTCGACGTGATCCGTCAGGCCCACCGCGTGCGCGGCTCTCACGGCGGGCGCGGGCCCTTCGCCGCGCTGGCCCGCTGGTGGGGATACATCGTGCCGTTGCTGGCCGGCGCCATCCGTCACGCCGAGCGGGTCGCCCTGGCCATGGATTCCCGAGCCTTTGGGGCCTACTCCGACCGCACCGAACGGCACCTGGTGCCCTGGCGCGCGCGCGACACCGTGTTCACCGCGGCGTTCTGGGCGGCCTCGCTCGGCATCCTGTTCGTGCTCTTCCCCTGGCAGCTCTGACACCCCGCTCTCTCCCCGAAAGGACGGCGCCGTGGCGCGATCCAGCAGTCTCGTGAAGCCCGTCTCGCAAGACCTCCTGCACCTGACCGTGCTGCGTACCGAACGGCTGAGCCCGCACTGGATGCGCATCACCCTCGGTGGCGGCGACATCGACCGGTTCACGCCGCTCGGGTTCGACCAGTGGTTCCGCATCTTCCTGCCGCACACCGGCGGCTCCGGCGACGAGGGCCTGGAGCGGATCCCGGCCAAGGCGAACAAGATCTTCGGCTACCTCAAGTACCTGCGGATCCCCGACGGCATGCGCCCCGTGATGCGCAACTACACGGTGCGCGCCTACCGCCCGGCAACCGCCGGTCGAGGCGCCGAACTCGATGTCGACTTCGTGCTCCACGGGTCGGGTCCGAGCGCCGGACCCGCATCGCGCTGGGCGGATGCCGCGCAGCCCGGCGAGTCGGTCGTCATCATCGACGAGGGCCTCGGGTTCAACCCCGAGCGGGGTGTGGAGAAGGTGGCGCTGGTCGCCGACGAGACCGGCGCACCCGCGCTGGCCGGGGTGTGTGCGTCGTTGCCGGCGACGGCGACCGGCTTCGCGATCATCGAGACGCCGTCGGCCGACGACATCCTCGCCTTCGACGCGCCGGCCGGGGTCGACGTGCAGTGGATCGTCCGCGAGGACGGCGTCAAGCCCGGAACCCTCGCCCTCGCCGCACTCCAGGAGCGCGCCGTCGACCCCGGTGTACATGCCTTCATCGTCGGCGAGCAAGCCCTTCCTACCGCAGCCCGCCGACACCTCGTGGGTGAGCGCGGGGTCGACAAGAGTGCGGTCAGCTTCGTCGGCTACTGGCGCGTCGGAGCCGCCTCGCCGACCCCGAAGTCGCAGGTCGGGGCCGCCGAGGGGAGCCCCTCGTGAGCCGCGTCTCCACCGTCTATCTGCTCACCTGCGCAGCTATCGGTGTCGCCGGAGGGGTGCTCCTGTGGGGGTCGTCGGCGCTCGGCATCGTGGTGTCGGCGACCGTGCCGTGGCTGCAGGTCGCGTTCACCGGATTCTGGATGCTTCCCGGTGTCGTCGCCCTGCGGCTGTTGCAGCGCCCCTTCGCCGGATTGGTGACGGGGCTGATCGCCGGGCTCGTCATCCTGCCGTACATCGGCGCGAGCCTGTGGTGGGTCTTCTTCGCAGAGCTCCCCTTCCTGCTGCTCCTGTACAAGCGCTGGTGGACGGGGCTGCACTACCTCGGGGCGCTCCTGGCGGCGATCCCGTATCCGATCCTCGCCGCCGAGTACTTCGGCGTGTGGTCGATGCCCGTGTGGACGCAGATCGCGATGTTCTCGATCACGATCGTCAGCTGCCTGGCCGCGGCGGCACTCGGCGTCCTCATCGCCGACCGCCTGACGCGCGCGGGCGTCGCCCGGCTCGCGCGGCGGCGGCCTCCGGAGGCGGCCCCCGCCGCGACCTGAGCCCATCGGTCTGACCCGGGCCGGTGTGCGAGCAGCCGCCCGGATACAGGCAGAACCGGTCCCACCTGGGCTCCGCAGTGCGAAAGGGCCTGGTTCTGCCTGTATCCGGGCGCGGTCGCGTCGGCTAAGCCGGTGCGACGGCCCTCCCGATCGTCAGCATGAGCCGGTTGGCCCAGTTGAAGAAGGCCGCGCCGTGCACGACGTCCGAGATCTCCAGGTCGTCGAGACCGGCGGCGCGGAGGCGTGCGACGTGCGCGGGTCCGAACGCGATCGGCGTCTGGGTGAGCGCCGTGGACGCCGCGACGATCGCGTTCCACCGCTCCCCCAGGTCGGCGCCGACACCCTCCGCGAGCAGACGGTCGACGGCATCCTCCCGGCCCGAGAAGTGCGCGGCGAACCGCGCGTGCACCGACGCGCAGAAGACGCAGCCGTTGACCCGGGATGCCGCGGCCGCCGCGAGCTCCCGGTCGGCACGCGGCAGGCCCTCGGCGACGTTGTAGAAGATGTCCTTGTCGGTGAGGGTGCGCGCCCGCAGGATCTCGGGGTCGCGCGCGAGGAGACGGAAGTAGTCGGAGCTCGCGCGACCGCGGTCGACGAGTCCGGCGTGGTGCCGTTCGGTCAGCTGGTCGACGGGCAGCGGCTCGAGCCACGGCAGCCAGCCCACGCTGTCGCGCGTGAACGCATCGGGGTGCGGGGCGTCGTGGCGCAGGGCGCGGATGCCGTCGGCGGTCTCGACGATCGTGTCGCTCATGCCGCCACCTCCGTCGCCGAGAGCACCCGGAGCCCCGCAGCGACGCGCTGCTGGAAGGCGAGGAAGGCGATGAGCTGCGACAGGGTGACGATGCCGTCGACGCTCCACCCGGCATCCAGGAGGGCGTCGTGCGAGGCCCCGTCGGTCTCGCGCAGGCGGTAGGTGACCAGGTGCGCGTGGGCGAGGGCGGCGGCGAGCTTGTCGCCGACGGCGGCACGGACGTCGGCCGACGGCAGGTAGCGCGGTCCGACGATGTTCTCGCGCTGCAGGCCGGGCTCGGCGTACACGCCGTAGGGGCCGGCGGCGGTCTGCGCGTCGGCTTCGGCGAGCACGTGCACGGCGAGGTCGGGAGCGGCCTCGCGGGCACGGTCGGCGTAGAAGTCGGCGGTGGGGTCGGCGGCGGTGAGGCGCGTGACGAACGCCGCGAGCAGCCAGCGGTCGTCGAGAGCGAATTCGCTGTCGTCGACGGGGGCGAACAGGGCGTCGAAGCTGGCCTGCGACTGCTCGCGGGTGACGGGTCGGCGCCGCGCCGAGACGGCCGGCGAAGCGCCGGAGATCTCGTCGATGACGTCGGAGATGGCGGTGGTCATGCGTGTCCTCCTGTGGTGATGGGGTGGGATGCCGGGGAGCGCCACCCCAGTGCGGGGGCGACCTCCGTGGCGAACAGCTCGATGGAGCGCAGGATGTGCGCGTGCGGCGCGTCGACCGAGTGCACCTGGAAGGCGACCTCGTCGGCGCGGGTGAGGGTCGTGTCGGCGGCGAGCGACGCGGCGACCTCGTCGGGGGTGCCGACGTGGGTGTCGCTGGCGGCGATGAGGGTGTCGAGGTCGACGCCCTCGGAGAGCCGGCCGCCGCGGAAGGTGCGGATCGCCCGCCGCAGCCCGGCGTCGGCGAAGGCGCGCGCCTCGGCGCGGTCGTCCGCGACGAACACCGTGCGGGATGCCGTGACGAACGGCCGCGCGCCCGACGGGAGGGCGTCGAGGTACGCGTCGACGATCGGCTCCTGGAGCTCGGCGAGGGTCGCGTCGGGGCGGTCGTCGGGTCGCGGCTGGGTGCGCGAGAGGAGGAGGCCGTGGCCGTGGCGTCCCGCGCGCGCCCCGCCGGACGGGGAGAAGGTCGCCTGCCAGATGCGGTCGCCGAGGGTGCCCGCGTCGGGGTAGAGGGTGTTGCCGCCGCCGACGTCGCCGCCGCGCAGCGCCGTCAGCAGGGTGTCGAGCTTCGCCTCGTACACCGCGGTCTTGTCGGCCAGTTCCAGCCCGAACGGCGCGAACGAGGTCGGGGTGCCGCCGCTGCCGAGTCCGAGGTCGAACCGTCCGCCCGACAGCAGGTCGAGCACGACGGCATCCTCGGCGACCCGCACGGGGTCTTCGAGAGTGAGGGTCACGACGCCGGTGCCGAGACGGATGCCGCGCGTCGCGGCGGCCGCGTGGGCGAGGAAGACGAACGGCGACGGCAGTCCGCCCTCGGCGGCGCGGAAGTGGTGCTGCGCGACCCAGGCGCGGTCGAGACCGAGACGCTCCGCCTGCTGGATCTGCGCGAGGGCGAGGGCGTAGCGCTCACCGGGCGAGGCGTCGTCGAGGACGCGGGTGAACAGGGCGAGCTGGGTCATGGTGTTCCTCGGTGGGGGCGGGAAGGGCTGGTGACAGCGAAGGCGGGGGCGGGGATGGCATCCAGCAGGGCGACGGTGTAGTCGCTGCGGGGCCGCTCGAACACGTCTCGCGTGGAGCCCGTCTCCTCGACCCGGCCGCGGGAGAGCACGGTGACGGTGTCGGCGATCTGGCGGACGACGGCGAGGTCGTGGGAGATGAACAGGTAGGTGAGGGCGCGCTCGCGCTGCAGCTCGTCGAGCAGGCGGAGGATCTGGGCCTGCACCGTGACGTCGAGCGCCGAGACGGGCTCATCGAGCACGAGGACGTCGGGCTTGGGGGCGAGGGCGCGGGCGATCGCGACCCGCTGGCGCTGGCCGCCGGACAGCTCGCGGGGCCGCCGGTCGTGGAGCTCCGCGCCGAGGGCGACGCGGTCGAGCAGGTCGGCCGCTTCCCGTCGCGCCGCGGCCCGGGACAGCCCTTCGAAGCGGCGGAGCGGCTCGGCGACCGTGTCGAGGATGCGCATCGACGGGTTCAGCGACGCGTACGGGCTCTGGTACACCAGCTGCACCCGCCTGCGGAACGCGCGCAGGGCGGTGCCGGTGAGGCCGCGCCCGTCCGGTCCGACGAGGTCGGTGCCGGCCACCCGTACGGCGCCCGAGGTCGGAGCGGTGAGACCGAGGGCGATGCGCGCGACCGTCGACTTCCCCGACCCCGATTCCCCGACGATCGCGTGGGTCGTGGCGGGCGGCACGGTGAACGACACCCCGTCGAGCGCGTGCACGTCGGAGCGTCCCCGGTGCCCCGGGATCACCTTGCGGAGATCGGCGACCTCGATGGCCGGTCCCCCCGCTCCGTCCGCCGAGCGGCGCGGGGCGGGATCGCGGAACCGCGCCGGCTGCAGCGCGGGGGCGTTCGCGACGAGGCGGCGCGTGTAGGCGGCGACGGGAGGCGCGACGGCCTCGTCCGGCGCCGCGGTGTCGCCGAAGACGGCGGCGCCGAGGACGGTGCGGACGTCACCGGCATCCTGCACGATCCCGCCCTCCAACACGATGATGCGGTCGGCACGCTCGGCGGCGACCGCGAGATCGTGCGTGACGAACAGGAGGCCGGAGCCGTCTTCGCGGCGCAGGTCGTCGAGGAGGTCGAGCACCGTCCGCTGCACCGTGACGTCGAGGGCGCTCGTCGACTCGTCGGCGACGATGAGTCCCGGCCGCAGCGCGATCGCGCCGGCGATCAGCACCCGCTGCCGCTGACCCCCCGACAGCTCGTGCGGGAAGGAGCGCGCGATACGGCCCGTCTCGGCCAGGCCCACCCGCTCGAGGAGCCCCTCGACCTCGCGGGAGATGCGGGCGCGATCGCGTTCCCCGTGGATGCGGAACACCTCGCCGATCTGCCAGCCGACCGTCTTCAGCGGGTCGAGGGATGCCGTCGGGTCTTGCGGGACGAGACCCACCTCGCGTCCCAGAATGCGTTCGAGTCGTCGCGGCGACCAGCCGGTGATGTCCTGGCCGCCGAGCGCGACCGTGCCGCGCAGCCGGACGGCGCCGCGAGGAAGGAGGCCGATGGATGCCAGGGCCGCCGTCGTCTTCCCCGACCCGGTCTCGCCGACGAGGGCGACCGCCTCGCCCGGCTCGATGCGGATGTCGATGCCGTCGACGGCCACGACCCGACCGCGTCGCGACTCGTACGCGACGGCGAGGTCGCGGACGTCGAGGACCGCGCTCATCGTGCCGCCCCGATCGCCTGGCTGATGCGGTTCGTCGCGAGCACGACGAGAAGCAGCACGACACCCGGCAGGGCTGTCACCCACCACGCAGCGCCGAGGAGGTTGCGCCCCTGGGCGATGATCATGCCCCACTCGGGGTCGGGCGGCGTCACCCCGTACCCGAGGAACCCGAGAGTCGACAGGGCGAGGATCGCTCCTCCGAACTGCAGCGCCAGCAGCGCCAGCACCGGACGCAGCGAGTTGGGCAGGATGTGTCCGAACAGCACCGTGAGGAACGTGCCGCCACTGCCGTAGGCCGCCTCGACGTACTCGGTACCGCGCACCTGCACGACCTCCGACCTCGTCAGCCGCGCGAAGCCGGCGATCGACCCGACCCCGACGGCGAGCGCCGCGTTGGCGGTGCCCGTGCCCAGCAGCACGACGACCGTGAGGGCGAGCAGGAGACCCGGGATCGCGAGGAGCACGTCGACGACACGCATGACGACGGCATCCGCGGCCCCTCCGATGCTGGCGGCGACGGCGCCGAGCAGCACGCCGACGACGAGACCCACCGTGACGGCGAGCGCGGCGCCCAGCAGCGACTCCCGCGCACCGAAGACGACGCGGGAGAGCTGGTCGCGCCCGACCGCGTCGGTGCCGAACGGATGCGCGAGCGACGGTGCCTGCAGCGCCGCCGCCACCTGCGTGTACGGCGAGAACGGAGCGAACAGGGCCGGGGCCACCGCCCACGCGAGCACGACGGCGAGCACCGCCGCCGACACGACGAGCGTCGGCGAGAGGCGTCGGCGGCGCCGGATCGCGGCGCGCGGGGATGCCGCGGACGCCGGCGCGACCTCGTGGAGCACCGGCTCATCGAGGAGGGGCGGCGAGATGATCGCGGTCATGCGGCGGCTCCGATCGGCGAAGGGGCAGAGGGGGACTCGGCAGAGGACGATTCGGGCGGCGGCCCGGCCGGGGAGATGATCCACGACCGGCGGCGGCCCCCGGGACGGCGCAGGCGCGGATCGAGCACCGGGAAGAGGAGGTCGACGACGAGGTTGACGGTGACGAACACGAGGGCCGACAGCAGCACCACCGCCTGGATCACGGGGAGGTCCTGGCCCGCCACCGCCTCGTTCACGAGACGTCCGACGCCGTTGCGACCGAAGACGGTCTCGGTCACCACCGACCCGGCGATCAGCTCGCCGAAGACGAGCCCGCTGATCGTGAGCGTCGGCAGGAGCGCGTTCTTCGCCGTGTGCCGCAGGAGGATCCACGACCGGCTCGCGCCCTTCGCCGTCACCACCTGCACGAACGGACGCGCCGCGACCTCGTCGAGGCTCCGGCAGAACACCTGCGCGAGCGGCGCGGAGATCGGCACCGCCAGAGTGATCACCGGCAGGATCAGCGCCTCCACCGGCGACGCCCCGATCATCGGCACCCAGCCCAGCTGGAACGAGAACACCTGGATCAGCACGAGACCGAACCAGAACGCGGGGATCGAGATGAACAGCGACGGCACGGCATCCAGGGCCCGCCGCACCCACGTGAACGGCGCGAAGACGGATGCCGCGGCGATCGCCGCCGCGATCACCAGCGCGAGCACGAACGCCGCCGACGCGAGCTGCGCCGTCTGCGGCAGCGCCGCGGCGAGGCGGTCGGCCACGGGCACCGCGTTGCTGATCGAGTAGCCGAAGTCGCCCCGGACGGTGCCGAGGAGCGCGTGGACGTACTGCAGGAGCACCGGGTCGTCGACGCGGTAGTAGTCCCGGATGGCGGCGATCTGCTCGGCCGAGAGCCCCATCTCGGGGTTTTCGAACTTGATCATGATCCCGTCGCCCGGGAGCACCGAGAGCAGGAAGAAGGTCGCCGTGTACGCGGCCCACAGCACGAGTGCCGCCTGGCCGATACGTCCGATGAGGTAGCGCATGATGTCCTTTCCCTGCTCCCGGTGGTCCGCGACCTACTGCTGCAGCCAGGTGTCGTAGAGCACGACCCGGCCGACCGGCTCCCACGTGAGCCCGTGCGTCTTCGCCGACGTCGCATACGTCTGCGGCAGCTCGTACAGCGGGATCGTGTAGGCGTTGTCGATGAGGTACTCCTGCACCTCCGCCGCCTTCGCGTACCGCTCCTCGGTCGAGGAGAGCGTCGAGATCTCGTCGAGCAGCCCGTCGAGCACGTCGTCGTCCGACACCAGCGCGTTGCGGTTCGAGGCGCTGTGGAAGTTGCTCTTCAGCACATCCGGATCGACCCGGCCGACGTGGGTGATCGCCACCGGAAGCTGCAGCGGATCCTTCTGACCGGCCGTGGCGGTCGCGGCATCCGGGGTGTCGATGTTCAGCTTCACGCCCACCTTCTCCCACTGCTCCGCCACCAGCTCGTCGAGCTGCTGGTTGAGCGGGAACACCGCGGCCACCCAGGTCTCCAGCTCGAGTCGCTGGCCGTCCTTCTCGCGGATGCCGTCGGCGCCGGGCACCCAGCCCGCCTCGTCGAGCAGCGCCGCCGCCGCCTCGGGGTCGTAGCCGAGCTTGTCGGACAGGTCGACGTACCCCGTCGCGCCGCGGCTCAGCACCGACGTCGCCTGCGCGAACTTGCCCTGGTAGATCGTGTCGACGATCGCCGCCGTGTCGGTCGCCTTCTGCAGCGCCTGCCGCACGCGGAGGTCGGCCAGCAGCGGGTTCGTCCAGCGGAGCGCGAACTGGGGGTTCACGCCGTTCGTCGGCGCGTAGTGCACCGCATTGCCCGACGCCTCCAGCGCGTCGGCGTCGTACACCTGCACCGCGCGGATCGCGTCGGCCTGGCCGGCCGTCAGCGCGCCGGTGCGGACGTTGTCCTCCGGCGTGACGATGATCTCGATCGCATCGAGGTAGGCCCGGCCCTGATGCTCCGACACCTCGGGTGCCCAGTCGTAGTCCTCACGCACGGCGAGGGAGTACTGCTGCTCGGGCACCACGTCGCCCACGGTGAACGGGCCCGTCGCGACGAGGTTCTCCAGCTGGCACTGCTCCTCGTAGGGCAGCTCGGCCGTCGCCTTCGCGACGATCGCCGAGCCCACCACCGACGTGGCCTGCAGGAAGCCGGGGGTCGGGGCGGAGAAGGTGAACTTCACCGTGTGCTCGTCGACGACCTCGGAGGCCTCGTAGTTCGCGACGAACTCCTGGGCGGCGAGCCCCAGTTCCTCGTCGCCCAGACCGAAGTGGTCGAAGTTGAGAGCGACGGTCGCGGCATCCAACGGCGTGCCGTCGGAGAAGGTGACGTCGTCGCGCAGGTGAAAGACGTACTCGGTCGCGTCGGCGTTGATCTCCCAATCGGTCGCGAGCCACGGCGAGATCTCGCGGGTCTCGGGGTCCTGGTAGGTGAGCTTGTCGGCGACCTGGTTGAGGATCGTCGCGACCGGGTAGAACCCGCCGCCGCCGGCGTAGAAGCACGTCGGCGCCTGCGACTCGAGGAACGTGAGGGTGCCGCCGACGACCGGCTCGCCGGCGGCGACGGCATTCTGCGGGCTGCCGGACGGGCTGCTGCAGGCGGCGAGGGAGATCGCGGCGACGACGGCGACGAGGCCGAGGGTCGCGCGGCGGGCGGGCGAGGTCATGGATGCTGCTCCTTGGTGGGTGGAAGTCCCCCACGTTAGGAGCGGGCTGGCGCGGTGCCCGACGGCATCCGTTACGCGGCTTCATCCGCCGTCATCCGACGTCATCTGCGGCGGCGGGGCTTAGGTGGTTGCGTTTGCAGGGTCACGCGCTCGCCACCGCGGCCGTTCGCCCCGGCGTGGCCGGTCGACCATGTATCCGTGACGTCCACGAGGCCGCCGCAACCGCGTCACGTGTCGGCCGAGCCGGCCCGCGTACAGGCAGAACCGCGCCGCGCGGGCGGCCGGGGCGGCGCGGGGGTCGCTTCTGCCTGTAAGCGGGCGCCGAGAGCGTGACGCCAACAGGGTGAACTGCTCCGGGGAGGGCTCCTCGCCCCTGTATCCCTCGCGCCTACGCGCGGCCCCCGCCGCTGCGCGACGCTACGGGCGGCTGCTCCGGTTGTCGTCCGTGGCGCGCATCATGTCATGTGCGGCTCGAGCCGCTTCGACGACCGCCGGCCAGCGCGGGTCCGCGAGGTAGATGTCGTCGGCAACATCACCAAGCTCGTCGAGCATCGGCCCGAAAGCGTCGTCGAGTCGCCGGAAGGAGTCGACCTCGTCACTCGTCAGCAATGTCGGCACGCACGCCGCCGGGTCGGGAAGGACGACGCAGTCGTCGTACAGGGCGTGCACGGCGAGGTCGAGGTTCCCCACCCTGCGTCAGCCACGCCCCCGATGCTGACACCGCGCCAGCGCGCGTGCAAGGCCGCTGCGACAACGCCACCGCGGTCAGCGCTTCCCGGCGAGCTGGCGCCCGACGATCTCCCGCATGATCTCGTTCGTGCCGCCGTAGATGCGGTGCACGCGGGCGTCGAGGAACGCGCGCGCGATCGGGTACTCGGTGATGTAGCCGTAGCCGCCGTGCAGCTGCACGCACGTGTCGAGCACGTCCCACTCCCGCTCGGTGGCCCAGAACTTCACCTTCGCGGCCTCTTCCGCCGTGAGCTTGCCTTCGGCGTACGCCTTGAGGGCGCGGTCGATGTAGGCCCACAGGGCATCGACGGTCGTGGCGACGTCGGCCATCTGGAAGCGGCTGTTCTGGAAGTCGATGATCCGCTCACCGAACGCCTCGCGGTCCTTCGTGTACGCGAGCGTCCACTCCAGGGCAGCGGATGCCGCGGCCGCTCCGGCCACGCCGATCGACAGGCGCTCCAGCGGCAGGTTCATCATGAGCTGCACGAAGCCCTGGCCCTCGGTGCCGCTGATGAGGTTCTCCTCGGGAACGAACACGTCGCTGAACGAGAGCTCGGCGGTGTCGTGCCCCTGGAAGCCCATCTTGTGCAGCTTCTTGCCGTGGTCGAAGCCTTCCATGCCGTTCTCGATGATCAGCAGCGAGAACGCGTCGGGACGGTTGCCCTCGCCGGTCTTCACGAACGTCACGATCATGTCGGCGGTCTTGCCCGACGAGATGAACGTCTTCGCGCCGTTGACGAGGTAGCCGCCGTCGACCTTCTTCGCCGTCGTCTTGATGCCGCGGAGGTCGGAGCCGGCACCGGGTTCGGTCATCGCGAGGGCGCCGAGGATCTCGCCGGTCGCCATCCCGGGCAGCCACTTCTCCTTCTGTGCCTGCGTGCCCATGTGAACGAGGTACGGGATGGCGAGGTCGTCCTGGATGCCGAAGGCACCGGCGAGCGATCCGGCACCGGCGCGGATGACTTCTTCGTTTACGACCGCGCGGAAGCGGTAGTCCTGCAGCATCCCGGCGCCGCCGAACTCCTCCGGCACGCTGAGCCCGATGATCCCGGCGTCACCCGCGGCGCGCATCGTGGCCCGGTCGACTTCGCCGTCGGCATCCCACTTCTCGCGCGCCTCGTTGGTGACGTAGCGCTTGCAGAACTCCTTCACGACGTCGCGGAACGCCTCGTGGTCCTCGTCGTAGATGTCGCGCTCCATGGTGCGCCCGTCCTCTCATCCTCGAGTGTCGCAGGGGTGGGATCGCATCCCGGCATCCATGGTACTGGGTTTCAGGAGTCGTAGTCGGGCGCGGCGGGCAGCCCGAAGAAACCTTCCAGGGTGCGGTATCCCCCGTCGTGGTAGGCGACGGCGAGTTCCGGGCCGAGGTAGCGCAGGTGCCACGGCTCCCACGAGTATCCGGTGACGTCGGTCTGACCGTCTTCGTACCGCACCACGAACCCGTACCGCCACGCGTTGTCGACGAGCCATTGCGCGTGCGCGGTGCCCTTGAACCCGTCGTGCGAGCCGCAGCCGTTGTCGCACGCGACGACGTCGACGGCGAGCCCGGTCTGGTGCTCGCTGTGACCGGGGCGTGCGCTGCGCAGGTCGGCCGCGGCCTGTCCGCGGGAGGCGACGTAGCCGTTGTAGAGGTCGACCTGGAACGCGTACGGGCGGAACGCGCTGTCGACCCCGAGAGTGCCCACCCCGTCCGCGACGATCGCCGCCGCGAGCTCGTCCAGCGCGGCTGCCGCGTCGGCACGCAGCCACCCGCCGCCCGACACGACACGGATGCCGTCCGGCTGCGCCTGCGGCGTCGGCCAGTAGTCGATGGGGTCGAGCGCGTTGCGCTTGTTGACCACGACCCAGGTGCGCGTCGCGTCGGTCAGGTCGATGCAGGGGGCGGCGCCGGATGCCACGACCTCACGGAACGCGTCACCACCGCCGACGGCGGCGATGACGTCGGCATCCGATCCGTTGTCGAGGGCGTCGATGAGAGCGGGGTCGTCGCACACCGCCGGCTCTGCCGTGGGCGTCGGCGAGGGGGTCGCCGAGGGCTGCTCGGGCTCGGGGGTCGCCACGGGGCTGCTGGGTGCGGAGGGCGGATCTCCGGCGCCATCCGCCTCGGCAACGCCGGGCCGCGTGAGCAGGTACGCGGCAACCCCGACGACGACGAGCACCAGCACGATCGCGACGGCCCGACGGCGGGCCAGCCGCACCCGACGCGAGACGCGGTTCTCCCGACGCGAGGAGGAGTGAGCGGGGGGCACGACCCCATTCTCCCCCGGCTCGACGCCGACCCCCGGCATCCTCGTGTGTTCGACTGTCGCGATCCATGTCTTGACTCACTCTCGTAGATATGTTCCCCTGTATAGCCGGGGGTGACGACATGAGGTGGCAGGGGCAGGAGATCGGCGCCGTCGACGCGAACGCGCTCCCGGGGCTCGAATCGGTGGGCGGGCTCGTGCGCAGCGTGACCACGCCCGAGTTCGCCGGCATGACCTTCCACGAAGTGCTCGCCAAGTCCGCCCTCAACCACGTTCCGGGCCCGTCGGCGATGCCGTTCGACTGGACGGTGAACCCCTATCGCGGCTGCAGTCATGCCTGCGTCTACTGCTTCGCCCGCCGCACCCACGAGTACCTCGACTTCGATTCCGGGGCAGACTTCGACCGCGAGATCGTCGTGAAGACCAACGTCGTGGAGGTGCTGAGCCGCGAACTCGCGCGACCCGGGTGGGCCCGCGAGCACGTCGCCCTCGGCACCAACACCGACCCGTACCAGCGCGCCGAGGGCCGCTACCGACTGATGCCGGGCATCGTCGCCGCCCTCGCCGAGAGCGGCACGCCCTTCTCGGTGCTGACGAAGGGCACCCTCCTGCGCCGGGATCTCCCCGCCCTGGCCGAGGCGGCGACGGTCGTCGACGTGCACCTGTCGATGTCGATCGCGATCAGCCACGACGCGCTGCGCGAGTCGCTCGAGCCCGGGGCGCCGAGCTTCCGCGCCCGGGTCGAGACGGTGCGGGCGGCGAGCGACGCGGGCTTCCGGCCCACCGTGTTCCTCATGCCGCTGCTGCCGCATCTGACCGACGACGCCGCAACGATCGACGACGCGCTACGCCAGCTGAAGGATGCCGGTGCCCGTCGGGTCGTGTTCGGGGCGCTGCACCTCCGCCCCGGCGCGAAGGAGTGGTTCTGGGGGTGGCTGGAGCGGGAGCGCCCCGATCTGCTGCCGCGGTACCGGGGTCTCTACCCCGGCGCATCGGTGTCCGCCCCGGTCGGGTATCGGAAGCTGCTGTCGGCGCGGGTGCGGCCGCTTCTGCGGCGGCACGGGCTCACCGGAGGCGCGGAGGACGACGACACACCCCGACCATCACGGATGATGCCGGTGCGGGTGACGGCATCCGGATCGGGGGCTGCTCCGCCGGCGCCCGCGATGCTGTTCTGAACGCGGCGCCGTGTGCGCGGCCGTTCGCGCGGCTTAGCGGGCAGCCGCAGCAGGCGGCGTCGGAGGCAGGCCGCGTCAGGAGTTGGCGGCGCGGACGGCGTCGAGCGCCGATGCGGCGAACTCGCGACCGGTGTCGATCGTGAGCGTGCCCGTGACCGTGATCCACACGCGGCCCGTGAAGACGTAGACGACGCCGATCGTGCCGAACTCGCTCTCCTCCGAGTGCGTGAACGCCGTCGCGCCGTCGATGCGCGTCGCCCGGTACGACGACGAGCCGCGCAGCGACGCCAGCAGCGAGTCCCGCGACGCCGTCGAGAGTTCCGCCGCGACGACGCTGAACCCGCCGTCGGAGAACGGGATGCCCCACGAGCACACGACCGTCTGCCGCGCGCTCCGAGCCGCTTCGGCGGCCCGCGGTCCCGGCATCCGATCGGCGGCGGTGCCCCCGGCATCCAGCGGTTCGGCCGCGTCGCCGAAGAGGGCGTGCACGGTCGACAGGGGCAGCAGATTCGCGCAGGCGGGCAGCACCACGCGCGACGGCGTACCCGGATCGGTGGATGCCGTCGGCGTCGGCGTGGGAGTCGCGGGGGCGGTCGACGTCGCAGACGGGGATGCCGTCGGCATCGGCGACCCGGACGGCACCGAGCCCGTGGGCGACGCGGTTCCCGGTGACGAGGCGGTCGGCGCGGGGCTCGTCGGATCTGTCGTCGGAGGCTCCGGGACGCACGCCGTCAGCGCGAGCGCAAGAGAAGCCGCGAGCGCGGTGAGCGACACGAAGGACCGGGGGGCCATGCGCCGATCCTACGTCCGGTGCTGTCGAGTCAGCGGGAGGCGTTCCGCGCTCCGTCCGGAACGCTCGGTCAGCCCGCGGCGAGCGCCCCCGCCACCGCCTCCTCAGCGAACACCGAGAGCACGATCGGTGTCGCCGGCGCGATCAACACGATCCAAACATCGCCGACGAACGCGTACAACGTGTTCCGCGCGACCTCGCCGCGAGGCCCCGCGGCCGAGAACGCCGCGTCGGCACCTTCGATCTCGACGTCGGAGTAGCTCGCGGCACGTTCGAGGTCGCGAACGAGCGTCGCGCGCGTTCCGGCATCCAACTCGAAGGCGTACCCGAGCAGATAGTTCTCCGTCGCGCGTTCCGGCCACCACCGGCACGCCAACGCCTTGTCGGCCACGGCCGCGGCTTCCCGCGCGCTCGGTCCGGGGAGGGAGGAGGCCGCATCGACCGGTTGTGCGGAGTCGTACCAGGCCTCCCCCTCGGTCTCGCTTACGAATGCGACCGGCAGCAGCGCCTCGCAGGAAGCCGGCGTCGTCGCCGTGACCGGCGTGGGCGTGGGTGTCGGCGACATCGACGGCGACGGCGATGGCGACGACGACGGCGACGGGTCGACGACGGCCGGCGACGACGCCGTACTCGCGGGGGGTGCCGAACTCGCCGGATCGCTCACCGCGGTGCATCCCCCCAGAGCCGCAGTGGCCACGGCCAGCAGCGCGAGGCTGCGTGCGCGGAAGCCCATGCGCGCCAGCCTAGGGGGTCGCGGCGACTGCCGCACCCGCCGCCCACGCGGTTGCGACGCGCTCCCGCGCCCGGCGAGGTCGACCGGCTCAGGCGGCGACGCCTGCGATCGCTTCCTCCGCGAAGTTCACGAGCGTCTCCTCGAACAACGGACCGACCAGCGCGATCCAGACGTCCCCGACGAAGGCGTAGACCGTGCTGTGGCGCAGGTCGCCGCGCACCTCGGACGTGAAGAAGCCGGCGTCGGCGCCCACGATCGTGATCGCCTCGTACGTCGACGCGGACCCGAGAGCATCGATCAGGCCGTCCCGCGTCGAGTCGTCGAGCAGGAAGGCGTAACCGAGCAGATAGCCCTCGGTGGCCGACTCAGGCCACCAGCGGCAGGAGAGTGCCGTCGCCGCCTCCTCCGCCGCCGCGCGCGCCGAAGGGCCAGGGAGCTCCGTCGCGGGACCGACCGGCTCTCCGCTGTCGTACCACGTCTCGTCGAGAGCATCAGTGATCGATGCGGCGGGGAGGAATCCCTCACAAGTCTCTGGCACACCAGCCGCAGGAACGGCCGCGGACGGCGAAGGAGCCCCTGTCGAGGATGACGTAGGCATCGGTGCGGATTCCGCCGGAGCGGTCATCGTCGGCGGCGGCGGCGACGCACCGGGCTCCGGGGCAGAGCATCCGGCAAGGATGAGCGATAAAGCTCCGATCGATACCGGCACCCGTGCTCGACGACTAGCGACCATGACCCGAGTATAGGAATCGCGGTTGCGACGGACGGCAAAGGCCCCGGGGCGTGAGCTCCCGGGGCCTTCGCGTGCGCTGCGGATCAGGCGTCGACGTCGGCCAGCTGACGACCGGCCAGCTCCTCGAGCACGTCGTCGCCGGGGCGCACCTCGTCGAACGGCGCCTCGATCTCGGCGCGATCGAGCATTTCGGTCATCTTGCGACGACGCTGACGAGTGATGAGCGTCACGACCGTGCCGCTGCGGCCCGCGCGGCCGGTGCGGCCGGAGCGGTGCAGGTACGTCTTGTACTCGTCGGGCGCGTCGGCCTGCACGACCAGGTCGATGTCGTCGACGTGGATGCCGCGGGCGGCGACGTCGGTCGCGACGAGAACCTCGACGCGGCCAGAGGTCAGACGCTCCAGGTTGCGCGTGCGCTTGGCCTGGTTCAGGTCGCCGTGGAGGGCGACGGCACGGATGCCGGAGTCCTCGAACTGCTCGGCCAGCATCTCCGCGTAGGCGCGGGTGCGGGCGAAGACGAGCGTCTTGGCATCCCGGTCGACGAGCGACGTGAGGATCTCGGCCTTGTCGCGGTGGTCGATGACGAGCACGCGGTGATCGATCGTGCCCGAGTCCTGGTCCTCACCGGCGACCTCGTAGACCGCGGGGTTCACGAGGAACTCGTCGACGAGGGCTGCGACCTCGCGGTCGAGCGTCGCGGAGAAGAGGAGCTTCTGAGCACCCTCCTTCACGAGGCGGAGGATGCGCTGCATCGGCTCGAGGAAGCCGAGCTCGCTCATGTGGTCGGCCTCGTCGAGGACGACGACGCTGATCTCCGAGAGGTCGAGCTTGCCCTGCTCCTGCAGGTCCTCGATGCGGCCCGGGGTGCCGACGATGATGTCGACGCCCTTCTTGAGCGCGCCGACCTGACGCGCCTGGGGCACACCGCCGTAGATCTGCGTCGTGAAGAGGCCCACGCTGCGGGCGATCGGCTGGATCGTGCGGTCGATCTGGAGCGCCAGCTCGCGCGTCGGAGCGAGGACGAGCGCGCGCGGCTTGCGACCGAACTCGCGGCGTCCGCCTGCCTGGCTGCGGAGGATCGTCTCGACCAGCGGTGCGCCGAACGCGATGGTCTTTCCCGAGCCGGTGCGGCCGCGGGCGAGGACGTCGCGGCCCTCGAGGATCGGCGCGATGGTGGCCGCCTGGATCGGGAACGGTGTCGGGGCGCCGAGGTCGGCGAGAGCGCGGACGATGTTGTCGCCGAGGCCGAGGCTTCCGAAGGTCACATCGGCGACCTCTTCGGCCTGCACGGCCTCCGCCTGCAGCTTCTCGTGCACCACGTCGACGTGCTCCTCGAACGCCTTCGCCTTCTTGTCGGCATCCCAATCGGACCGGTTGGCCGCGAAGCCGCGGTCATCGCGACGCGGACGGTCGCCGAAGTCGCGACGCGGACGGTCGTCGAAAGAGCGGGCCGGACGGTCCGAGCGGTCGTAACTCCGGCGATCCGTGCGCTCACGGCCCGAATCGGCCCGATCCGACCGGTTCCGATCGAAATCTCCGGAGTTACGCGCGGGACGGTCACCGAAGTCGCGACGCGGACGGTCGTCGAACGAGCGCGCGGGGCGGTCGCCGAAGTCGCGACGGGGACGGTCGTCCCGGTACGACGGACGGGCGTCGCCGAAGGTGCGACGGTCGTCGCGGGGCTGACCCTCGCGGCGCGGACGGTCGTCGAACGAACGAGCCGGACGGTCGGAGCGGTCATAACTCCGGCGATCCGTGCGCTCGCGGCCCGAATCGGCCCGATCCGAGCGGTTCCGATCGAAATCTCCGGAGTTACGTGCGGGACGGTCGTCGAACGAACGCGCCGGACGGTCGCCGAAGTCGCGACGCGGACGGTCGTCGAACGAACGAGCCGGACGGTCGGACCGGTCATAACTCCGGCGATCCGTGCGCTCGCGGCCCGAATCGGCCCGATCCGAGCGGTTCCGATCGAAATCTCCGGAGTTACGTGCGGGACGGTCGTCGAACGAACGCGCCGGGCGGTCTGCGAAGTCGCGACGCGGACGGTCGTCGGAGTCGCGACGCGGACGGTCGTCGAACGAGCGGGTGGGACGGTCGCTGTGGTGCGTGCGGATGCCGCGGGCCTCGTCGCGGCCGGCGCGCTCCTGCGCGGTCCAGCGCTGCTTCTTGGCCGGAGCGTCTTCCTCGGCGGGACGGTAGCCGCGGTGGCCGACGATCTTGCTGCCGGGCTTGCCGGCGGACGACTGTCCGGGGCGACGCTTCGCGTCTTGGAACGAGGTCTTCTTGCCGTAGCGCGGCTCGAAGTTCTGGGCTCGGCCGCCGGCCGGCTTCTTGTTCTTGGGCATGGTGGTGTCCTTCTGGGTTGTCTCGCGCGAGAACAGCACTCCTCAGATGGCTTCCCGAGCGGGAAGGCGCAGCCGCACACGCGGCATGGAGTAACCCGGACATTCGTCGGCCGGGGGCCATTCACAGTGATGGTCGTCGGAGCGGATTCGCTCCCACCATCGGCCCCTTGGACTCACAAACCCATCCGCGCATCACGCGCGGTGTCCAGAGCCGACCGCTCTACTGTAGCGGACGACCCTGGGAGAGTGCCGACCCGGATGCCGCGACGGCTCTACGCTGTGGTGCATGACACCGGATGCCGGCTCCCGCTCGCCCGCCCACGCCACCGTCCGTACACCCGCACCACCGACCCTGCGGGCGGAGTCGGAGGCGCTTCTCGCCGCATTCATCGCGGGCGGTGCCGGCGCCGTCGTGGGTGTCATCCTTACCTTCGTGGCGCGCAGTCTCGCGCTGTGGTCGCCGTGGGGCCTCGGCTCGTGGGCGGCGATCTGCGGGGCGGTGGCGGCGGGGGTCAGCTCCGCGCTCGGGTTCTGGCGGTCGCGCACGACCGACGGGCAGGAGTGGCGGCAGGAGATCGCCGACTGGCGATACATCGTCTCGACGGTGTCGGTGATGATCGCGCACGTCGCGCTCACCGCGATCGGCATCCTGTCCTTGTTCGCACTGCTGGCGCGCGCCTTCATCGGGGTGGAGGCGAACGGCTTCTGGACGGTGACGCTGCTCGCCGTGCTGACGGGGCTGTCGGGGTATCTGTCGTACCTGTCGGCGTCGCGCATGACGACGCAGCGGTTGACGTCACTCCTCGTGTCGTTCATCGGGATCGGGTCGCTCGCGGCGATGGTGACGACGTCGGACGCGCAGTGGTGGGAGCTGCACTTCAGCCAGTTGGGCACGTTCGGCGACCTGTCGAGCTTCCTCTTCAACGGCACGCTCGTCGCGGGCGGCCTGCTCGTGACGACGTTCACCCTCTTCGTCGATCGCGACCTCCGGGCCGTGGGCGACGGCGGGTCGGTGCCGGCGCGACGGGTGGTGACCACGGCGCTCGTCGTGATGGGGGTCATGCTCGCGTGCGTGGGGATCTTCCCTGTCGACGTGAACCTGCTGCTCCACAACCTGTCCGCGTCGGGCATGGCGTTGATGTATCTCGTGCTGCTGGCGGGCGGCCCGTGGCTGCTGCGCGGGATGCCGCGCACGTACTTCCTCGCGTCGTGGGCGTTCCTGGCGGCGCTCGTGGCGTCGATCGTGCTGTTCGCGGTGGGCTACTTCGGGCTGACGGCGTTCGAGATCGTCGTGTTCGCGCTGATCTTCGGCTGGCTCGCGGTGTTCATCCGCTTCCTCAGCGCCGCACGCGTGGCCTAGCGCGCAGCGCCGCACGCGCGGCCCAGCGCGCCGGGCCGTGTCAGCCGCGGGAGCGCGCGCGCCGCGTCGTCGGGGCGGGGTCGGATGCCGGGGTGGCCGGCTCGGCTGCCCCGTCGCCGCGTCGCAGCGCCCGCCGCTCGCGCGCGCCCTCGACGAGGTTGTAGAGCGTCGGGAGCACGAGCAGTGTCAGCACCGTCGAGGAGACGAGCCCGCCGATCACGACGATCGCGAGCGGCTGCGAGATGAACCCGCCGTGGCCGGTGATGCCGAGCGCCATCGGGGTCAGCGCGAAGATCGTCGCGAGAGCCGTCATGAGGATCGGTCGCAGTCGTCGGGCCCCTCCGGCCACGGTCGCGTCGTGGGTCGTGAGTCCCTTTTCGCGGTACTGGTTCACGAGGTCGACGAGCACGATCGCGTTCGTCACGACGATGCCGATCAGCATGAGCACGCCGATGAGGGATGCCACACCCAGCGGCACGCCGGTCGCGATCTGCAGCAGGATCGCGCCCGTGGCCGCGAACGGCACCGACACGAGGAGCAGCAGCGGCTGACGGAGCGACTTGAACGTCGCCACCATCACGATGTAGACGATGAGGATCGCGGCGAGCATCGCGAGTCCGAGCTGCCCGAAGGCATCCTGCTGCTGGGACACGACACCGCCGACCTCGGCGTCGGCCGCCGCCGGCAGCTCCACGTCGAGGAGTGCGGTCCGCACGGTCGCCGACGCCGTGTTGAGGTCGTCGGTCGAGGGCGTGACCGTGACCGTCGCGGTGCGCTGACCGCGCTGGGTCGTGATCGACGTGGGGCCTTCGCTCTCCTTCACGGTGGCCACCTCGTCGAGCCGGACGAGGCCGGCGGCCGTCGCGATCTCGAGGCGCTTGAGCTGGGCGATCGTCTGCGGGATGTCCTCGGCCTGCAGGTACACCGTGAGGGCGGTGCCGTCGATCTCGACGCTGCCGATGCCGCGCGGCTGCATCGTGTTGGACACGAGGGCGCCGACGGCGACTTCGGACAGTCCGAGCGAGGCCGCTTCGTCGCGGTCGACGGCGACGGCGACGAACGGCAACGACGCGGAGAGGTTCGAGGTGACCTGGCCGATGCCGTCCTTGCCTTCGAGCGCGGCCACGACCGCGTCGGTCGCGTCGGACAGGGTGCCCGCGTCGGGCGCGGTGACGTCGACCTCGATGTCGCTCGAGCCGAACCCGCCCTGCCCGGCGGAGACCGTGACGGTGCCGACGTCGTCCAGGTCGGCGACGGCCGCCTGCACGTCTTCGCGCACCTTCACCTGGTCGGCGTCGGTGTCGGTGGTCACCGAGTAGGTGATGCCCGCGCTGCCCCCGGCGAACGCGTCGCGCACGGCGGAGCCGCTCGAGCCGATCGAGGTCTGTACGGTCTCGATGCCGTCGACACCGAGGATGGCCTTCTCGACGGTGGCGGCTGCGGCATCCTCGGCATCCAGGCTCGGAGCCTGCCCGAGCTCCTGCGTGACGGTGAACGTGTTCTGCCCCGAGTCGCCGAGGAAGTTGGTCTTCATGAGGGGCGCGGCGGCGGCGGTGCCGCCGAGCACGAGCACGGCCAGCAGCAGCGTGACCCACGAGTGCTTCAGCGTCCAGCGCAGCACGGGGAGGTAGGCCCGCTGCAGTCGCGACGGCGGCGCGGCGGGGTCCTCGGGGTCGATGACCTCGCCGTCGGCGCCTCGCAGCGCCTTACCCGGTCGCAGGAACCAGTAGGCGAGCACCGGGACGATCGTCAGGGCGACGAAGAGGGATGCCGTCATGGCGATCGTGACGGTCAGCGCGAACGGCCGGAACAGCTCGCCGGTCACGTCGCCCACGAAGGCGATCGGGAGGAAGACGGCGACGGTGGTGATGGTGGACGCGGTGATCGCGGCGGCCACCTCGCGCACCGCGAGCAGGATCGAGCGGAGCTTGTCGGCATCGCCGACGTAGTGCCGTTTGATGTTCTCGATCACGACGATGGAGTCGTCGACGACGCGGCCGATCGCGATCGTGAGGGCGCCGAGGGTGAGGATGTTGAGCGAGTAGCCGAACGCCTGGATGCCGACGAAGGTGATGAGCACGCTCGTCGGGATCGAGATCGCCGTGACGAGGGTGGAGCGCACCGACAGCAGGAAGATGAGGATCACGAGCACCGCGAAGACGAGACCGAGAAGACCTTCCTGCGCGAGCGCTTCGATCGACTGCTCGATGTAGGGCGCCTGGTCGAAGACGACGGTGAACTCGGCATCCGCGCCGATCGCGTCCTGCAGGTCGGGGATCACGGCCGCGACGCCGCGTGAGACGTCGACCGTGTTGGCGGCGGGGAGCTTCGTGATGGAGAGCGTGAGCGCGGGTTCGCCGTTGACGCGCGAGATGGAGGTCACCGGGTCGGTGTCGAGCGACACGTCGGCGACGTCGGCGATCGTGACGGCGCCCCCGGCGAGCTGTTCGGCGTCGCCGGGCACGAGCGGGAGGTCGGAGATCTCGTCGACGGATGCCAGTTTGGTGCCGGTCTGCACCGTGAGGGTCTGCTCGCCCTCGGTCACCGATCCGCCGGGGAAGAGCACGCCGTTCTGGTCGAGCGCGTCGGTGATGGCGGTCTGGGTGTAGCCGGCGGCGGCGAGCTTCGCCTGGTCGGGGACGATCGTGACCCGCTGGCCCTGCCCGCCGATGATGGCCACGGCGCTGACGCCGTCGACGTCTTCGAGGTCGGGGACGACACTCGCCTCCAGCTGCTCCTCGATGGTGCGCTCGTCGTCGAAGCCGGTGACGGCGAGGGCGATGACGGGCAGGTCGTCGATCGAGAAGGAGACGACGTTCGGCTCGACCGACTCGGGCAGGTCGCTCTTGATGCGGTTGATCGCCTGGAGGATCTTCTGCTCGGCGGTGGCCAGATCGGTGCCGTAGGTGAAGGATGCCTGGATGATCGACGCGTTCGTCGTGCTGGTCGCGGTCGTCGACTCCAGTCCCGGGACTCCCTGGATCGCGGTCTCGATGGGCGTCGACACGTCGTTGTTGACGACGTCGGGAGAGGCGCCCGGGTAGGTCGTCAGCACCGACAGCTGCGGGAACTCGATCGAGGGGATGAGCTCCTGCTTGAGGCTCGTCAGGGCGAGACCGCCGAAGACGGCGGCGACGATCGTGATGAGAGCGATGAGCGCACGGTTCTTGAGGCTCAGGACGGCGAGGTTCGACACGGGTGGCCTTTGCATGCAGGAGCGAGCCGATACAGAACTGTATCGATGTCATTCTCCCACGCGGCACCGCATCCGCCCTCCCCCCCAGGGAGGACGGCGGGCGGTACCGCGGTCGGATCTCACCCGGGGAGCAGGCCGTCGATCCAGCCGCCGATCAGCACGCCCAGCGCGGCGGCGACAACACTGAGGACGAGCGTGCCGAGCAGGTTGAGCCACGCCCAGTCGCGACGTCCGCGCTGCGCCAGGAGCACCGTCTCGACCGACACCGTGCTGAAGGTCGTGTACCCGCCGAGCACCCCCACGCCCGCGATCGCCAGCCACACCGGGCCCACCGCCCCCGCCAGTGCGGTGAGGAGCCCGAGGAGGAACGCGCCCGACACGTTCACGACCAGGATGCCGAGGGGGAACACGCCGCGGCGTCCCCGCATGACGACGCCGTCGACGAGGTAGCGCGCGCCCGCGCCGAGCCCGCCGCCGACGACCAGGGCGACGACATCGAGGGCGGTCATTCGGCATCCTCCGGGTCTTCCGACGCGTTCGGTGCCCCCGCGACCCGACGGCCCACGAGCAGCCCGGCCGTGGCACCCACGACGCCCACGATCACCGATACGGCGGCGAGCGCGAGCCCCACGACGGGCGCGTCGCGCGAGGTGGTGACCACTTGCACCGCGAACGCGCTGTAGGTCGTGAAGCCCCCCAGGGCGCCCGTGCCGAGGAACAGTCGGAGGAGCGGACGGCGGTCGTCGAGCGCCCCGACGACGGCGCCGAGCAGGAACGAGCCGAGGACGTTGACGGCGAGCGTCACGGCCGGGACGACGAGGGGATGGCCCCCTTCGAGCGGCAGCACGAGAGCCGCGCGCACGGCGACGCCGAGGGCGCCGCCGGCGATCACGAGTCCGAGGGCCGCCGGCGAGAACCAGTGCGAAGCCCGTGCAGAAGCCATGCCCTCACGGTAGGGCCGAGTCAGCCCAGGATGAGCGCACGGATCGCCGATTCGGGCGACACCGCAAGGTCGAGCACGCGTCCCTTCCCGTAGGCGGCGAAGACCCGCGGGTCGATGTACGAGCTGCGCGCGACAGCGGGGGTGTTGCCGAGCATCTCCGCCGTCGCGCGGACGGCGAGCACCTCGGCGCGCTTGCGTTCGGTCTTCGTGTCGACCAGGCCGATGCGCGCGAGGGCGTCGGCGGCGTGGATCGTGCCTCGCAGCGTGCGGAAGTCCTTTGCGGTGAACGCGCCGCCCGTCATCGCCCGCACGTACGCGTTCACCTCCTTCGGGGTGAGGGCCACCCTCCGCCTGCTGCGCTGATAGGCCAGCAGGGGGGATGCCGGGCGCCCGGCGGCCATGATCGCCACGACGAGGGCCAGGTCTTCGTCGTCGATCTGCAGGTTCTGCCGCTTGCCGCTCTTGCCGGGGAACCGGAGGCTCGTCACGGTGCCGTCGATGGCGGCATCCCGTCTCTTGAGCGTCGTGAGGCCGCGGCTGCCGTGGCGTTCGAGATAGCGTTCCGACCCGACGCGTGGCGCGGCCTGGTCGAGCAGCCGGAAGGCGGCGGCCAGCACGCGTTCCCGGTCGAGGTCGTCGCGGCGGAGCGAGGTCGTCACGCGAGCGCGGGCACGAGGCAGGGACTCCGCCAGCTGCAGGGCGCGCGCGAACTTCCCCTTGTCGCGCCCGGCGGTCCACTGCGGGTGGTACATGTACTGGAGCCGGCCGGCGTCGTCGATCCCGGTCGCCTGGATGTGACCGTGGGGCGACGCGCAGATCCACACCTCCTGCCACGCTGGCGGGATGACGAGGGCGGTCACCCGCTCGCGCTCCGCGGCGGGCAGGGCGGCACCGTCGGCGTCGACGTAGCGGAAGCCGCTCCCGGAGCGCAGGCGCCGGTAGCCGAGGTCTACTCCGGGGCGGACGCGGGCGAGTCTCGGCATGTCACCAATCTCTCACGCGCGCCGACACCACAGGGGTGCTCAATGCTCGCGCAGCAGCGAGATCAGCTCGCTCTTGCGCTTGCCCGAGTAGCCGGAGAGGCCGAGCTCCTTCGCGCGGGAGCGGAGGTCCGCCACCGTCCAGTCCTCGTAGTCGCCCGACGCCCCACCACGGCGACCCACGGCGGAGCGTCCGTCGCGGGCGGCGGCGTTGGAGATGCGCGCGGCCTTCTCCTTGGAGGCGCCGTCTTTGCGGAGCTCCTCGTAGAGCTCGGGGTCCTTCAGGCTGTTCGAGCCGCGTCCAGCGGGCATGGCATCCTCCTTCGACGACTCGACGCTAGGCCTCGCGCCTCGCTCGGGTGAGGGGCTTGACCGCGGCTCTTCGGCGGCGCTAGGCACCGTTCCGCGTGGCGCTGGGCACCGCGCCGCCGGTGCCCCTAGCACCGCCGCGCTCGCAGCGTCAAGGGTCTGTGGCGCGGCCGTCCTGTGGCCTACCGTCGAGGCGAACGCACCCCGCTCACCCGATCGGTCGCGGGCTGCAGAACGGAGCACAGTTATGAACATCGCACTTATCATCGTCATCGTCGTCGCCATCGTGCTGGCCATCGTGAGCGGGCTGAACGCCTCGCTGCAGTGGCTGCTGTGGGTCGCGCTGATCGTGGGCGTCATCGCCCTCATCGCCTTCCTGCTGCGGGTCGTGCGCGGCGGCAGCCGAACCTGACCTCTTGACCAGAAGGCCCCCGCGGATCACCGTGGGGGCCTTCTTCATGGGCTCCGACCGCCTCGCGGGTCAGAGCCGCGTGTGCGCGTAGTGGTGGAGCGCGTCACGCACGAACTCGGCGCCCGGCTCGCCGCCGTAGTTCTTCGCGAAGCGGGGGTCTGCCACATACATGTCGGCGAGTCCCGTCACGTACGCCTTCACATCGCCGCCGGGGTCGGCGGCGGGGGTGCCGGGGATGCCGGTGAGCCACGCGACGTGACGCTCCGCGAGCGCCTGCGCATCGTCGCCTGCGGGGTCGATCCCCCGGGAAGCGGCGTCTGCCCAGGCCTGCGCGAGCGCGCTCGTGCGTTCCTGCCACGAGCGCTTCTCCGCGGAGTCCATGCCGCGCCACCAGGCATCGCCCGCCGCGTAGGCGTCGGCGCCCCAGCGCTCTTCGACCTCGTCGCGATAGTGCGTGTGGTCGAACCCGTCGAACATCTTCTCTGCCATCAATCGTTCACCTCCTCTCATCGCGTGAATGGTCGATTCGACCGACGCGATCTGCCGTGTCAGACGGTCCTGCTCCTCGCGCAGCCACGCCAGGTGGCCCTCGAGGGCGCTCTCCTGGCTCGTGGGTCGCGCGAGGATCTCCCCGATCTGCGGGAGGCCGAGGCCGAGTTCCCGTAGGAGGAGGATGCGCTGCAGCCGCACGAGCGCCGCCTCGTCGTAGTACCGGTAGCCGTTGGCGCCGGTGCTCGACGGGAGGAGGAGCCCGAGCTCGCCGTAGTGCCGGAGGGTCCGGCTGGTGGTTCCGGCGAGCTTGGCGATCTGCTGGATCGACCATTCGTTCGTCATGTCTGCCACGGTAGAGGTTGACGCTGCGTCAAGGTCAAGCGCCGGCGCTGTCGCGGTGCTTCCTGAGCTGAACCATGTCCCGATTTTGGGTGGGGCATGTCCCACTTTGGGTGGGGCATGTCCCAGTTCCGGTGGGGCATGTCCCAGTTCCGGTGGGGCATGTCCCAGTTCCGGTCGAGTCCACCCGCCCAAAGCAACACAAAGTGGGACATGCGGCCAGCTGGCATCCGACCATGTCCCACTTTCGGTCGAATTCGCGCGCCCAAAGCGGCACAAGTTGGGACATGTAGCTGGCCCGGCATCCGACCATGTCCCACTTCCGGTCGAGTCCACCCGCCCAAAGCAACACAAAGTGGGACATGCAGCCAGGCGGCATCCGGCCATGTCCCACTTTCGGTCGAATCCGCCCGCCCAAAGCGGCACAAAGTGGGACATGCGGCCAGCTGGCATCCGACCATGTCCCACTTCCGGTCGAATTCGCGCGCCCAAAGCGGCACAAAGTGGGACATGCAGCCAGGCGGCATCCGACCATGTCCCACTTTCCGGTCGAATCCACCCGCCCCAAGCAGCACAAAGTGGGACATGCCCCGGCCCAGCCCCCAGCCCCAGCCCCGACCCAGCCCCCCGGCCATGCCCGCCCGCAACAGCCCCCAGCAGGAACCAACGAACCGGATGCCATTGACAAACTCGAGATATATCGTGTTACTCTCTCAACACGCGATATATCTCGATCCACGGAGGGTCGGTCGCGGACGGAGGACATCATGACCCTGGAGAAGTGGCTCATCCACCCGGGCGAGACCCGTGTCATCGACATCGAGGGCGTGCGCCGACTCAAGGTCGGCCTCGTCGGCGGGCAGGTCGACGTCGTCGCGCACGACGAACCCGGCATCCGCATCGAGGTGCACGGCGTCAGCGTGAAAGATCTGCGCATCGAGGCGACCGGCGACACGGTCGAGATCGACCACGCGCAGCTGCGCTGGGACAACTTCCTCGAAGTGTTCCGCAACTTCGGTAGCGGTGGACCGAAAGCCGAGATCAGCGTCGCCGTGCCCCGGGGCACCGACCTCAACCTCGGCGTCGTGAGCGCCAGCGCCCTCGTCTCGGGGCTCACGACCGACGCCCGCCTCAACACCGTCTCGGGCGACATCATCGTCGACGGTCACACCGGCGACGTCTCGGTCAACGCGGTCTCGGGCGACGTGCAGATCCGCGGTCTGGAGGGTGCGCTCAGCGCCAACTCCGTCTCGGGCGACGTCGCCGCCACCGGCCGGCTGCGGAAGGCATCCGTCGACACCGTCTCGGGAGACATGCTCATCGACACGACCGGCGAGATCCAGGCCGTGAACCTCAACACCGTGTCCGGTGATGCGAGCGTGCGGGTCGACGAGTCGCTCCCCGCCAACTACGTGCTCCGCAGCGTCAGCGGTCGGGTCACCGTCGACGGGATCAAGCGGTCGACCTCGTCGCCCACGAACTACACCGACTCCGTCGGCGAACTCAGCGGCACATTCGTCGACGTCCGCGCCAACTCGGTCTCCGGCGCCGTCACGGTGCTCCGCCGCAGCGTCGACCCCGTGGGCATCGACGAGGCCCCCACCCCCGAGGAGTGGTGAGCATGCCCCCCGTCTTCTCCCACGGCGACCTGCGCCTCTACCTGCTGCGTCTGCTCGACGAGGCCCCGCGTCACGGGTACGACCTCATGCAGGCACTGTCCGATCGCACGGGCGGCACCTACACCCCCAGCGCCGGCACCATCTATCCCCGCCTCGCGAAGCTCGAAGAGGAGGGCCTGGTCACCAAGACCGTCGACGGCCGCAAGACCGTCTACGAGATCACGGATGCCGGTCGCACCGAAGTCGCCGACCGCGCACATGACCTCGAGGGCATTGAGGCAGGTCTCGCCGACAGTGTGCGCCTCATCGCGGACGAGGTGCGCGGCAGTGTTCGCGAGGCGATGAAGAGCCTGCGCGCCGACCTCGCCGCAGCCGCACAGGCCGATCGAGCGGCACAGGCCGATCGACCCGCCACCGCCGGTGAGCGCAACGGTCCGCCGCGTCCCGCCGACGACGTGCGCACCGCGTCGCGGGAGCAGTTGCGTCGCGCGGATGCCGCCGTCACCGAGTTCCGCGCGACGGTGCGCGCCGACCTGCGCACCCACGTCGCTCGCGGCGGCGCGCTGCCGTCGACGGCCGTCGACGCGCTGGAGGAAGCGCTGACGCAGGCGCAACGCGCACTCACCGTCGCCCTGCGGGGCTGAGTCGGAGCGACGCGTTTCGTCTCGTCGCTGCGCTCCTCGCTCAACGACCGATGGGGGTCGCGGCCTCCCGGTCGTTGAGCGAGCGCAGCGAGACGAAACGCCCGCCCCTCGACCGAGCGGCAATCACCCCTCGGGCCAGAGCTCCTCGTCGTCGCGCGCGGGCTCCTCCAGCGGCACCACGAGGATCGGGCGGGCCTGACGGTGCGCGAGGCGCGCGGCGACCGATCCGGTGAAGAACTCGCGGACCGACTCGCCGAAGCCGCGTCGCCGCGTGCCCACGACGATCAGCCGCGCGTCGGACGTATCCGCCAAGTGCTTGAGGGCCAGCGCGGGATCGCCCACCAGCTGGCGGACGCTCCAGTCGACGTCGGTGCCCGTGAACACGGATGCCGCGGCATCCTTCACGACGGCCAGCTGCGTCTCACCCGCTGAGAGGTCGAGGTCGATCGGCGCGGAGTGCACGTACCCGTCGGGGTCTTCGTAGGTCACGAAGCGGGTGACGTCGACGTGCGCGACGATGAGCGGAGCCCCGAACAGCTTCGCGTAGCGGCCCGCCTCCTTGAGCACGCGGGTCGGCTGATCCGGGATGGCTCCGACGATGACCGCGCGATGCGGCACCGGGTCTTCTCGGCGTTCTCCACGGTGGGCGTCGGGAGCGACGCCGGCAGGATCTGGCTGGTCGGTCATGATTCAACCTCCGAACTCGTTGTCGAGCGTGTGTTCCCCTGCGAACCCGGAGCATCAGACGACGATGGCCTCAATGCACCGTGTTATCCTGAATGCTACTCTTACCGGCTCAACGCCGGACCATTCTGCGACGGGTATATTCACTCAAGCCCGTGACTCTGAAATGAGGGGGTCTCGCATGGGGCGTGGCCGTCAGAAGGCGAAGCACACCAAGATCGCTCGCGAACTCAAGTACGACACGTACAACGTGAACTACTCCGCTCTGGAAAAGGAGCTCGGGCACCACGAGGAAGACGCGTACGTCGACAAGTGGGCCGACCAGTACGCCGACGACGAGGACGAGCTCGAAAAAGCCTGACCCTGTCGTCCGTCACCACGGACGCGCGTTGCGCTGCTCCCACTCGTCCTCGACGGTGCCGGGCTTCGCCAGTCGCACCCCCGCCGGGATCGACGCGACGATGAACACCGCGAGCGCGACGAGCGGGATCGTCCACGCGCCCGTCAGATCGTGCACGACGCCGACGCCGAAAGGCAGCGCGGCGACGATCGCGTAGCCGATGCTCTGCACGAACCCGCTCAGCGCCACCGCCGTCTCGTGCGTGCGCGCGCGCAGCCCGATGAGCGCGAGCGCCAGCGGGAAGTAGAGCGGCGTGATGCCGAGCAGCACCACCCACAGCGCGGGCGCCGCCGTCGGCGCCCACAGCAGACCGCCGATCGACACGAGTCCCGCGACCACCGCGATCGCGAACAGCACAGGCAGGGCGCGGCGGCGCGAGGCGAGAGCGGGGACCGTGAGCGACGCGGGCAGTCCCATGAACGCGAACAGCGACAGCAGGGCGCCGGCTTCCGCCGGTGCGACCCCCGCCGTGTCGATGAGCAGCGGCGGGAGCCACGCGAAACTCGTGTAGGCGACGGCGCTCGACACGAGGAAGGTGACCGTGATCGCCCAGGCGAGCGGAAGTCGCCACAGGCGCCCGAACAACTGCGCGTTCGCCTCCTCGACGACGACGGCATCCCCGCCCCGCTCGCGGATGAGGAGCGCAGCCCACGGCAGGATCGCGAGCACGCTGAAGATCGCCCACATCGACAGCGACGCGCGCCAGTCCACCGCATCGGCCACGGGCACCGCGAACAGCGGAGGCAGGAACGTGGAGAACGCCATCGTCATCGAGTAGAGCGTCGTAACGAGACCGATCCGGTCGGGGAAGTACTTCTTCACGAGCGGCGGCAGGAGGACGTTGCCGACGCCGACACCCGCGAAGATGACGGCCGTCGAGACCGCCAGCATGACGGCATCCGTCGACAGTCCTCGCGCGATGAGCCCGGCGGACACGACGACGAGCGCCACCACCGTCAGCCGCTCGAGCCCCAGGCGCCGCACCAGCCGCGGGGTGAGCAGGCCGAAGAGGGCGAAGCAGACGGGCGGCGCCGTGCCGATCGCGCCGACGATCGCCGCGGGGACGTCGAAGTCGTCCTGGATGTGGTCGAGCACCGGCGACAGCGACGCCACCGCCGACCGCAGCGAGAACGCGAACAGGGCGATCCCCAGCAGCGCCAGCGTGCGTCCGCGCCACAGCGGGCGGGTGGGAGCGGACGTCACCGATCCAGCCTAGGGCGTCGGCGCGTGGCGGTGGCCGGGGCGGCCGAGGTCACGCGCTGACGTGCCGGCTCAGCTCTCCTGGTTGCCCTCGACCCAGGCCAGGTACTCCTCGGAGACCGTACCGGTGACGTAGCGGCCGTCGAAGCAGCTCATGTCGAGGTCCTCGACGTCGGGCGAGCCCTCCAGGATGGCCGCCTTGAGGTCCTCGACCTCCTGGTACACGAGGTAGTCGCAGCCGAGCTCCTCGGCGATCTCCGGGATCGTCCGGCCGTGCGCGACGAGCTCCTGACGCGAGGGCATGTTGATGCCGTAGACGTGCGGGAAACGCACCGGCGGCGCGGCCGACGCGAACGTCACCGACAGGGCACCGGCATCCCGAGCCATCTGGATGATCTCGCGGGACGTCGTGCCGCGGACGATCGAGTCGTCGATGAGCAGCACGTTCTTGCCCTTGAACTCGCTCGACATCGCGTTGAGCTTCTGACGCACGCTCTTCTTGCGCACCGCCTGCCCCGGCATGATGAACGTGCGGCCCACGTAGCGGTTCTTGTAGAAGCCCTCGCGGTACTCGAGCCCCAGCTTGCGTGCCACCTGCATGGCTGCCGGCCGCGACGAGTCGGGGATCGGCATGACCACGTCGATCGACCCGGACGGCGTGTACTTCGCGATCGTGTCGGCCAGCCGCTCGCCCATGCGCAGCCGCGCCTCGTACACCGAGATGCCGTTCATGATGCTGTCGGGACGAGCCAGGTACACGTACTCGAACGAGCACGGGACGAGTTGCGGGTCGGTCGCGCACTGGTGCGTGTGGAGGTGACCGTCGAGATCGATGAACACGGCCTCGCCGGGCTCGACGTCGCGCACGACCTCGAAACCCCCGTTCTCGAGCACGAGCGACTCGGATGCCACGGTCCACTCGTACTTGCCGTTCTCGGCCTTGCGGGTGCCGAGGATCAGCGGACGGATGCCGAACGGGTCGCGGAACGCGAGGAGCCCGTAGCCGGCGATGAGGGCGATGGCGGCGTAGGAGCCCTCGACCCGCTCGTGCACCCGGCCGACGGCCTGGAAGATCTGCGTCGGGTCGAGTTCGAGCCCCGAGATCGACTGCTGCAACTCGTTCGCGAGGACGTTGACGAGCAACTCGGTGTCCGACGACGTGTTGAGGTGCCGGCGGTCGTTGCGGAAGAGCTCCTCGGTGAGCTCACGCGTGTTCGTCAGGTTGCCGTTGTGGACGAGGACGATGCCGTACGGCGCGTTCACGTAGAACGGCTGCGCCTCCTCCTCGCTCGACGCGGTGCCCTTCGTCGCGTAGCGCACGTGACCCAGACCGATGTCGCCCAGGAGCGCCCGCATGTCGCGGGTGCGGAACGCCTCGCGCACCTGACCCTTCGCCTTGAAGATGTGGAAGACGCCGTTGGCTTCGGCGGTGGCGATTCCCGTGGAGTCCTGCCCGCGGTGCTGCAACAGCAGCAGCGAGTCGTAGACCTCCTGGTTGGCGGGCCCCTGACTGACGACCCCGACGATTCCGCACATCTGGTGTAGCTCAGTCCGTTTCTGCGTACGTGCCGACGAGCCGCACGGCGCCGCCGTCGACCCCCTTCGCACCCTGCTCGAAGTCTCCGGCCGGTCGCGTCCCGTCACCGACGACGCCGACCTGCCACGTGTGGATGCCCTCTGTCGCCAGCGCCGAGATCGCCGCGTCGGCCTGATCCGGCGCGACCACCGCGAGGAAGCCGATGCCGAGGTTCCACGTGCCCTCGGTGGCCGTCAGCTCGAGGTCGGCGAGGTCGGCGAGCACGCGGAACACCGGCGAGGGCGACCAGGTCGATCGGTCGACGTCGACCCAGGTGCCCTGCGGCAGCACGCGCGCCAGGTTCGCGGCGATGCCGCCGCCGGTGACATGGCTGAGCGAGTGGACGGCATCCGGGATCGTGTCGAGCAGGCGCAGGAGCGGCGACGTGTACAGACGCGTCGGCTCGAGGAGCGCTTCGCCCCACGTCGTGCCGAAGTCGGCCGCGTTGTCGCCGTAGCCGATACCGCGGCCGGCGACGATGTGGCGGACGAGGGAGTAGCCGTTGGAGTGGAGGCCGCTGGAAGCGAGGGCGAGCACCACGTCGCCCGCGCGGACGCGTTCGGCGCCGAGCACCTTCCCCGCCTCCACGACGCCCGTCGCCGCGCCGGCGACGTCGTAGTCGTTGATCCCGAGGAGGCCCGGGTGCTCGGCCGTCTCGCCGCCGACGAGGGCGGTGCCGGTCGCCGCACAGCCGTCGGCGATGCCGCGCACGATGTCGGCGATGCGCTCGGGGAAGACCTTGCCGCACGCGATGTAGTCGGTCATGAAGAGGGGCTTCGCGCCCACCACGACGATGTCGTCGACGACCATGCCGACGAGGTCCTGGCCGATGGTGTCGTGCTTGTCGATCGCCTGCGCGATCGCGACTTTCGTGCCGACTCCGTCGGTGGACGTCGCCAGCAGCGGCTTCTCGTAGGAGAGGAACGCCGATGCGTCGAAGAGGCCGGCGAAGCCGCCGACGCCGCCCCAGACCTCCGGCCCGTGGGTGCGCTTGACGGCCGACTTCATCAACTCGACGGCCAGGTCGCCTGCCGCGGTGTCGACGCCGGCTTGGGTATAGGGATTCGGTGGGGTCGAGGCCACCCCCACAGCCTACCGGCCCCCAGCCGGTGCCGGTGCCGCTGCCGGTCGGCCGGCGGGTGCCGGGCGCCGGGGCGGGACGGGGGTGGGCGCCGGGGCCGGGTGCGGGGGCCGGGGCGGGATCGGGGCAGGGTGGGGTGGCGGCTACCGGGCGCTCGCGTGCCGCATACAGGCAAAACCGGCGATCTGCGGCCCTCCAGCGCCCCGCGCGACCGATTCAGCCTGTACGCGGAACACCACGAGGGCGTCGGTCCCTAGGATGGCGGCATGAACGCCGCCGCCGGACCGGAGTGGGTCGTGCGCGAAGACGCCGGGATGCCGGTGCTCGTCGCGCTCTACCTGCGACAGGTGCTGGGACTGCGCTACCCCGAGGAACTGCCTCCGCTGCGCGGCGTGCCCGCGCCCGACGCGTCGGAGTTCGACCGCGACCCCGGACTCGAACGCCAGTGGCGCAGCTTCTGGGAGATGACGGTCGAGCCGCAGGCGCACCCGTCGCCGGTTCCGCTCGACCTCGTCGACGGGTTCGAGATGCTCATCGCCCTCCCCACCGAGGGGTTCGCCGAGTTGAGAGCGGCGATCGCACCGCACGGACCGGATGCCGTCGCTGTCGCGCGTCACGCCCACGAGCGCTATCGGGCGGCGCTCGGCAGCGGCTCCTCGTACCGGGCGTACGCGAGCGCGATCGCCCAGCACGAGCGACACGTGGGCCGGCGAGCGCACTCGTTCGAACTCAACGTGCAGGTGCTGCCGCTCACTCAGCGCGGCGTGTGGTGGATCGGGTCGCTCACGGTCGCCGTGACCGATGGTCTGCGCGGCGACGTCGCGGCGTTCGACTCGGCAATCGCGCCGGTCATCGCCGATCTCGCCTGAGCGTCAGGACGCGTCGGGACCCTCGACGACGGTCTCGCGGTCGATGCGCACTTCGCGGGTACGGCGGCCCACCACCCGGTCGAGGATCAGCGCGACCGCGCCGCCGAGGGCGACACCGATGGGCACGCAGATGAGCGCGACGAAGCCGAGCACCTGCGGCATCGAGTAGAGGACACCCGTGTTCTCGCTCTTGACCTGGGTGCCGTCGAAGGCGAGCGTGAGCACGAACGCCACGACGAGGCCGAGGACGCCGCCGGCCACCATGAGACGCCCGTAGCGGGGGCTGCGGCGCAGCTGCGCCGTCTCGATGTGGTGCTCGGCGTGGGACATGCCTCCATTGTCCCACTCCGGGCGCCTTCGCGGGCCCGCGTCGGTCAGGGGCGAACGGGCAGCACCGCAGTGAGGTCGGCGCGCGTGCCGGACGCGAGGATGCGGCCGGCGGCGACGGCATCCGCCCAGCTCTGGGTTCCCGTCGCGAGGGCGATCCAGGTGGTCGCGTCGGTCTCGACGACGTTCGGCGGGGTACCGCGGGTGTGCCGGGGACCCTCGATCACCTGGACGGCACCGAAGGGCGGCACCCGCACCTCGACGGAGTTGCCCGGGGCCTTCTCCGCGAGCAGCTGCAGCAGGTAGCGCACGGCGGTCGCGAGCTCCGCGCGCGCGGGGGCATCGACAGCCGCGACGGCGGCGAGCGCGGCGCGGCCCTCGTCGGTGCTGATCTTGCGCGGCATGTGGTCCAGGCTAGCCGTCGCTAACTCCTTCAATCCGGATGGGTACCACCCGGCCGCCCTCGGATTTCCGCGGCGCCGACGCGCGCACGCACACGGATTGCAGGAGTTACGAACACACGGGAGTCGAGAGCGGCCCCTCGGTAGGCTGGGCGGGTGCGCATCCTCGTCCTCGGTTCCGGTGCTCGTGAGCACGCCATCCTGCTCGCCCTGAAGGCCGAGGATGCCGGTCACGAACTCTTCGCGGCTCCCGGCAATGCGGGCATCGCCGCCGATGCGGCCCTGGTACCGGGGCTCGACGCGAACTCCCCCGCCGCCGTCACGGAGTACGCCAACACCGAGGCGATCGACCTCGTCATCATCGGGCCCGAAGCGCCTCTGGTGGCGGGCGTGGCCGACGCGCTGCGCGAGCGCGGCATCCCCGTGTTCGGTCCCGGCAAGGCGGCGGCGCAGCTGGAGGGCTCCAAGGCGTTCGCGAAGCGGGTGATGGATGCCGCGGGCGTTCCGACCGGTCGTGCCACGCGCGCGCATTCGCGCGACGAGGTGGCCGCCGCGATCGACGAGTACGGCGCCCCGTACGTCGTGAAGGCCGATGGGCTCGCGGCGGGCAAGGGCGTGATCGTGACGTCGGATCGCGACGCCGCGCTCGCCCACGCCGAGACGTATCTGCCGACCGGTCCGATCCTGGTCGAGGAGTTCCTGAGTGGGCCCGAGGTGTCGCTCTTCTTCGTGTCCGACGGCGACACCGTGCGGGCGCTCAGCCCGGCGCAGGACTTCAAGCGGGCTTACGACGGCGACGCCGGTCCGAACACCGGCGGCATGGGCGCGTACTCGCCGCTGCCGTGGCTGGCGGGGGCGTTCGGCGGCGAGGAGGAGTTCGTCGCCGAGGTCACCCGCACGGTCGCCGAACCCGTCGTCCGCCAGTTGGATGCCGAGGGCACCCCCTTCATCGGCCTGCTCTATGCCGGGCTCATCCTGACGGAGCAGGGCATCAAGGTCATCGAGTTCAACGCGCGCTTCGGCGACCCCGAGACCCAGGTGGTGCTCGCGCGTCTCGTGACTCCGCTGTCGAGCCTGCTGCTCGCGGCGGCGTCGGGCACGCTCGAGGACGAGCCGTCGCCGGCGTTCGCCGAGGCGGTCGCGGTGACGGTCGTGCTCGCGAGCGAGGGATACCCGGAGGCTCCCGTCACGGGGCGCGTTCTGACGGGACTGGATGCCGCGGCATCCGTCGACGGCGTGCACCTCGCGCATGCGGCCACGGCCGAGCGCGACGGCGGCCTCGTCGCGACCGGCGGCCGCGTGCTCAACGTCGTGGCGCTCGGCAACACGTTCTCGCAGGCGCGGGAGCGCGCCTATCGCGCGCTGGGCGAGATCTCGCTGGAGGGCTCGCACCACCGCACCGACATCGCCGCCCGCGTCGCCGACTGACGCGCCGCTCCCGCCCGCGCGTCAGCGGCGCGGGGCGGGCGCGGCGACGGATGCCGGTCGGCGCAGGAACAGTACGGCCACGACGCCGATGAGGATGACGCCCGCGGGAACGAGGATCGCCTCCGACATGGCCGCCGAGAAGCCGTCGACCACGAACGGGGGCAGGGCGCCCTCGCCGAAGCCGCTCGTGGCGTCGGAGGCACCGGGCAGGTGGGCGGAGAGCCGCGACTGCATGACGGCGGCGATCGCGGCCGATCCGATCACGGAGCCCACGGTGCGCGTGGTGTTGTAGATGCCCGCGCCGGCGCCGGCCTGGCGTGGCGGCAGGTCGCGCGTGGCGGTGGTGGCGAGCGGACCCCACATGCCCGCGTTGCCGATTCCCATGAGCGCCGACGGGAGCAGGAACATCCAGATCTCCGTGTCGACGTTCATGAGCGACGAGTACCAGAAGAGCGACGTCGCGACCAGCAGCAGTCCGGGCACGAGCAGGAGCCGCGGGTCGGACCGGTCGAGGAGCTTGCCCGCGAACGGCGCGAGCACCCCCGACAGCACCGCCATCGGGATGAGCAGCAGCGCCGACTCGGTGGGCGTGAGTCCCCGGGCGAGCTGCACGAAGAACATGAGCGGCAGCGACATGCTCGTGACGGTGAAGCCGACGGCCGCGATCGTGAGGTTCGAGATCGAGAAGTTGCGGTTCGCGAAGAGCTCGAGCGGCACGAGGGGCTCGCTGCGGGTGCGCGCCTGCGTCCAGATGAAGATGCCGAGCACGACGACGCCGGCTCCGATCATGAGCCAGATCCAGGTGGTCCAGGCGAACTTCTCGCCCTCCTGCAGCCCGAAGACGATGAGGAAGAGGGCCACGGCGCTGAGCACGACGCCCACGAAGTCGAAGCGGTGCGGGTGGGTCTCGAGCGACGGCACGAGGATCCACGCGAGCACGAAGCCGATGACGCCGACGGGGAGGTTGATGAAGAAGATCCACTGCCAGCCGAGCCCGTCGACGAGCAGGCCGCCAGCGAGCGGGCCGACGAGCGTCGCCATGCCGGCGGTCGCGCCCCACAGGCCCATCGCCGCGCCGCGGCGCGTCGCGGGGAAGGTGCGCGTGATGACGGCCATGGTCTGCGGGGTCATGAGGGCGGCGCCGAGGCCCTGCACGGCACGCGCCGCGATGAGCATCTCGAGCGTGCCGGAGAGTCCGCACCACAGCGACGCGAGCGTGAAGATCGCGAGCCCGATGAGGTAGATGTTCTTCGGGCCGAACCGGTCGCCGAGGCGCCCCGTGATCAGGAGCGGCACGGCGTAGGTCAGCAGGTAGGCCGACGTGACCCACACGACGTTGTCGAGGTTGTTCGTCGCGGGGTCGAGGGCCGCCTTGATGGCGGGGTTGGCGACCGAGACGATCGTCGTGTCGACGAGGATCATGAAGAACCCGATGACCAGCGCCCACAGGGCGGGCCAGGGGCTGCGGGCGGGCGTCTCCGGGGCGGGTGCCGCCTCCGGGCGGGGCGCCGAGTCGGGACGGGATGCCGTCGAAGGATCGGTCATGCGATCACACTCTCTCTGAAGGCCGCGAGTCGGGCCATGGTGGCGACGGGCACTTCGTGCACGCCCCAGGGGATGTCGGGGTCGGCCAGGCGGGTGAGGAACCCGTCGAGCCAGGCGAGGTCGGCCGCGAGGACGTGCTCTTCGCGATCGAGCTCGACGAGGAACTGCGCGGGCACCTGACGGCTCGCGGCGCCGGCGAGGCCCGCGCGGAGCTCGTCGCGATACGCGCTCAGCGCGGTGCGCCGTTCGGACAGGAGCGCCGCCACCTCGGCGCGCGGCAGGTCGTGCGCCTCACCGAGCGCGACGCGGAACTCGAGGATGCCGTCGATCCGCGGCAGCCGGGCGCGCACCCAGTCGTCGGCCGCGGCGCGACCGGCATCCGTCACGGCGTAGGTCGTGCGTTCGGGACGGTTTCCGTCGCGATCGACGCCGACCTCCTCGACCAGTCCGTGCCGTTCGAGCCGGGCGACGGTGTGGTACAGCGTGCCGCGCGAGCAGCCGACGAGCCGGTCGTCGCGGCGCTGCTGCATGAGCCGCAGCATCTGATACGGGTGCATGTCGCGCTCGCGGAGCAGACCCAGGACCACCACTCCCAGGGGCGTCAGGGTGAGGGTGCGCCGCGCCGAGGCGGTGCTCACGGCATCCGTCATGTCGCCTCCCCGAAGTGCTGTCGCGTCGTCCGCGCGCTTTTCTCCGGCGGAAGATCGTCCGTCGAATAGTCCACATGGACTATATACCGAAACTCCGACATCGGTATCAGCCGGCACCGACCGCGCTCCTCACTGTCGAGGCGATGGCCGCCTCCACTTCGCGAAACGGAGCCGCTCATGCGCACCGAACTGCACCGCGACCAGCCCGACGACCGCTCGACCACGTTCACGGTCACCGTCGATCGGGACGACCTCAGCCTCACGGAGACGCCGCTGGGCGTCGTCGTCCGACTGACGGACTTCGCCACCGGCGGAGCGCCCGGCCATCCCGCCCTGCCCGTCACGCGGGTGCGGATCGCCGCGCCCGACGGTCAGTGGCCGATCGGCCTGACGGTGGAGCGCGAGAAATGGACGCGCGCGACACGAGGGCTGACCTTCGTCGCTCCCGCGCAGCACGCCCGGCCCGCCGCCCGCATAACCCACGTGCACTGCGACGCCGACTGCAGCTGCCGCCGCGAAGACCGCGCACCCATCGACTCGGGTTTCCCGGCCCCGCCGATCGTGCCGCCCGACGTCGACGCCTACCTCGCCGCCGCCGAGGAGCCGCCGCCCGTCGTGCGATCGGCCGGGATCGAGACGGTCGGCGGCATCCGCATCGCCGTGATCGAGATCTCGCCCGTGCGGATGACCCGTAAAGCCGTGCTCGAGTTGTGCACCGCGGTCACCGTCACGGTGCAGTTCGGCCCCGAGCCCGCCATCGACGACCGGGAGGCGGCCGCCGCCGAGTTCCGCGAGCGGTTCGGCGACGCGTTCGACGAGCAGCGACTGCAGCTCCTGCCGGAGGCGCTCCCCGTGACCGAGACGGAGAGCGTGCGCTTACGCGACGTCGTCCGCGGTTCGGTGCTGAACCCTGAGGTCGTCGGGAAGATCGAGCTCGACTGGCCGCGGTTCGAGTTCCCCTCCGCGTACGTCATCGTCACCGACGACTACACGTGGAATCCGATGACGCTCACGCGCGGAGCGCCGCGACCCGGCGTCGTCGCGCAGTTCGAGCGGCTCGCTCAGGCCAAGCGCGCGCGGGGCATCACGGCCCGCGTGGTCACGATCACCGAGATCCTCGACGGGCGCTGGGGCGACTTCCGCACGGGCTCCCGCGACCTCGCCGAGGTCATCCGGAGGTTCCTCGTCGCGAAGCGGCAGGACTGGGGAATCTCGTGGCTGCTCGTGGGCGGCGACGTCTCGATCGTGCCCGCCCGGCAGGCTGCCGGCGGCATGCTCGGCACGGTTGCCGTCGGCACGAACGCGAAGCCCGACAACGGGCAGAGCTTCTGGACGGGCGCGCACCTCCGCATCCACGCGCAGGCGCTCGGCGACTGGTGGGGCAACAGCGTCGACAACCGGCTCACCCGCATCAGCGACGGCACCCTCATCCCGTACGACGCCGCCGGAACGTCGGGCAGCGCGTCGCCCGGCTGGTACTTCACCACCGGCGACGACTACGCGACCCGGAGCGCCACTCCCACCGAGTGGATCCGCGTCGAGGGACCGCAGAGCCTCGTCGCGACACCGCTGCAGTTCCTGTACGCGTGGAACACGATCCCCACCGACTTCTACTACGCGAGCCTGTCGAGCTTCCTCATCGGCACCAGGCGCATCGACATCGGGTTCTTCTCCTTCACGCTCCCCTGGGTGTACGTGCCGGAGCACGCGTGGGATGCCGCGGGCAACGGCCTCTACGGGCAGAACCACGCCGACGGCACCGACATCGACGGCGTCGTGCTGCGCACCGACCTGAGCGTCGGGCGTGCTCCCGTGGAGGATGCCGCCCAGGCGGCGGTGTTCGTCGACAAGACGCTCGCCTACGAACGAGCCGGGGGCGTGTGGGGGCTGCTGGCCGACCGCGACTGGCCGCGCCGTATGGTCCTCGTGTCGTCCGACTGGGGCGGACGCACCTTCCTGTGGCCGACCGCCGCCGCCACGCCCGGTGACAACCAGTTCGTCACCCAGGCGGGTCAGAACCGGGCGCTGTTGAAGCTCACCGCCGCGCCCGCGGACTACACGTGGGACCTCATCGCCCGGATCACCGAGACCGATCGGCGCGAACTGCCCTTCAAGACCGACCCGTCGGCATCCGTGCGCGGCTGGTATTACGCGATGTCGGCGACCGACGCGCGACCGAGCGCCATCCGCATCCCGCTGTTCTTCACGACGCTGACCTTCCCGGTGCCGAGCCCGTGGATCGTCGTGCACGGCGCCGCGGCCGAGCGGGCACCGCAGGCGTACGAGTTCAACCCGCAGGGGGCCGAAGGGTCGATGGCCGACCAGGAGCGGCTGCGGAAGCAGATCCGCAGCGAGGTGCCCGGCATCGACCGGTTCTCGCGGCACTACGAGGACGAGCGCGACCTGTCGTGGTTCGACCGCTGGTCGGCGCCCGTGCAGTACCTGACGGAGTCGGGCCTGCGCGGCGGGCTCGATGCCGCACCGCACCTCGTGTCGCTGTCGGGACACGGCAGCCAGTCGGGCGTCGCGCACCTCAGCACGGGCATGGCCGCCGCGCTCCGCAACGGCACCCCGGGCTTCATCGGCTACGCCGACTCGTGCCTCACGAACGGGTTCGACGCGAGTGACGCCATGGGAGAGGCGCTGCTGCTCAACGGCGCGGGCGGCGCCGTCGGCTACGTCGGCAACACGAGGTTCTCGTGGATCGGCGTGGGCGACGACTTCCAGCGGGCGTTCTTCCACCGCCTCGCCTCCACGCGGCACCTCGGACTCCTCAACGACAGCCGCGTGGGCGTCTTCGGGTCGACCGGCTACTGGTCGGGTTACGACCGGTGGCAGATCTTCAGCCTCAACCTGCTGGGAGACCCCGAACTGCGCGTCTACCGCGCCGCCTTCCCGCGGCTGGTCCTCGAGGCGGACCTGGGGCACGGACTCCTCCGGGTCACGATCGAGCGGGCCGAGCCGGTCCCCGGGCGGCCGGGAGACCCCGGACCGGTCGAAGGAGCGCTCGTCCACGTGCGAGCCGTCGACGGTCACGGCGAGGAGGTCGTGCTGGAGACGGATGCCGACGGCATCGCGAAGCTGCCGCGGAAACTGCGGGGACGCGCCGTGGAGGTCACGGCATCCCACGGCGACGCCGCCGTCTCGGTCCTGGAGCTGGCCGGACGGGACGGGTGACGCCATACTGACGGCATGACCTCGCCCGACGAGCTGTTCGACGCCCTCGCCGCCGCACACCTGCGACGCGAGGGCGTCGACATCGGTCCCATGTTCGGAAGCGAAGGACTCCGCATCCGCGGCAAGATCTTCGCCTTCCGCGTGAAGTCGGGGATCATCGCGAAGCTCCCCGAAGCGCGGGTCACCGAGCTGGATGCCACGGGCCGCGCCGAGCGCATGATCATGCGCGAGCGGGCGATGCGCGAGTGGGTGCTCGTGCCCGACGCCTCCGCCGACCTGTGGGAGGGCGTCGTCGACGAGGCCTTCGCGTTCGTCGACAGCATCACCCCGGGTCGTTGAGCGAGCGCACGGTCGTTAAGCGAGCGCAGCGAGACGAAACGCCGCTCCCCGTCCTCGCCCGCTCACCCTTCCGTTCGTTGAGCGAGCGCGACCCTCCGGTCGTTAAGCGAGCGCAGCGAGACGAAACGCCGCTCCCCGTCCTCGCCCGCGCAACCCCCCGGTCGTTGAGCGAGCGCGACCCTCCGGTCGTTGAGCGAGCGCAGCGAGACGAAACGCCGCTCCCCGTCCTCGCCCGCGCACCCCTGTGGATAACTCCCATCAACGCTCGAACATTTCTTCTAAATTCGACGCATGATCACCCCGCTCGATCGCATCGCCGAGGCGCTGGCCGCGCTCGCGGCAGCCGGTGGCGAGCGGGCGCCCGAGGCCCTGACCCCGGGCGAACTCGTGGCTGTCACGGCGGCGTTCGGCGCCCTCAAACGGCAGGTCGAGGCGGCGCTGGCCCCCGTCGCCGCCGAGGTGGCGCGGCAGTCGCGCACCGAGCTCGGCCGCGACTCGCTCGCCAAGCGCCAGGGGTTTCGCACACCCGTCGCGATGATCGCGACCGCTACCGGCACCACGGGCGGCGAGGCGGCGCGACTCGTTCAGGTGGGAGAGGCAACCGCGCCGCGGCGCTCGCTGACCGGCGAGGAGCTCCCGGCGGCGCACCCGCACGTCGGTGCGGCGGTGGCGTGCGGCGCACTGGGCACGTGGGCGGCCTCGCAGATCGTCGCCCTGCTCGACCGGGTATCGACGCGCTGCACTCCCCTCGCGCGGGATAATGCCGAGCGGCAACTGGTCGACCGCGCCCACGGGCTACGTCCCGACGAACTCCAACGGCTGCTCGCCCGCGCTGAGGCACATCTGGATCCCGACGGCGTCGAGCCGAGGGAGCAGGAGCGACGCGGCGAGCGCTCGCTCGTCATCCAGGAGCGCGAGGGAATGGTCGTGCTGACGGCGCGGCTCGACCCCGAGACGGCGGCACCGATCCGGGCGGCGATCGATGGGCTCGTCACCGACGCCCTGCGACGCAATGAGCACCTCGACGAAGCGGAGCGCGATCAGCGCAGCGTGAAGCAGCTGCAGGCCGACGCCCTTGCAGATCTCTGCCGCCACGGACTCGGGTGCGTCGCACTCCCCACCGGGCCGTCGGCGACGGTGATCGTCCGGGTCGACATCGACACCCTCCTCACGGGCCACGGCTCGGCCACCATCGACGGCACCGACGTACCCGTGAGCGCACAGGCCGCCCGCCGGCTGGCAGCTGACGCAGAACTCATCCCCTGCGTGCTCGGAGGCGAGTCCGAGATCCTCGATTGGGGTCGAGCGAAGCGGCTCTTCACCCGCGCGCAGAAGCTGGCGCTCGGTGAGCGCGACGGTGGCTGTGCAGGATGCGGCGCCCCGCTCACCTGGTGCCACGTGCATCACCTCCGATGGTGGGAGCGAGATCGCGGTCCGACAGATTTGTCGAACGGGGTGCTGCTCTGTTCGGGTTGCCACCATCGGGTGCACGACGATGGTTGGGACATCGATGTCGAAGGCGTCGGCACGTCCGCGACGGTGTGGCTCACGCCGCCCGCGTGGATAGACTCCGCACGCACCCGCCGTCGCGGCGGCCGCGCACGTTACGAACTGATCGCCTGACGGCGCAATCACGCGAAGAGCGAGCGCGATCACTGATGACCACACCCGACCGGGATAATGAACGGGTGACCGACGCGCGCGAACTCCCCAGCTGGACCCACGTGTACTCCGGGAAGGTGCGCGACCTGTACCGGCCCGCCTCCGAGAGCGGCACCGCCCCCGGCACGATGCTCGTCGTCGCGAGCGACCGCGTGAGCGCGTTCGACCACGTGCTGAGCCCCGGCATCCCGGACAAGGGCGCGCTGCTCACGAGCCTGAGCCTCTGGTGGTTCGATCAGCTCGCCGGCGCCGACGGCGGACGCCCCGTGCCGAACCACCTCGTCGCCGGCGCGACCCCGCCCGCCGAGGTCGCCGACCGGGCGATGGTCGTGCGCGCGCTCGACATGCAGCCGATCGAGTGCGTCGTGCGCGGCTACCTCACCGGCTCCGGGTGGGCCGAGTACCGGGCGAGCCAGACGGTGTGCGGCATCCCGCTCCCCGCCGGACTCGACAACGGCGACCGTCTGCCCGAGCCCCTCTTCACCCCCGCCTACAAGGCGCCGATGGGCGAGCACGACGAGAACATCACGTTCGCGCAGACCGTCGAGCTCGTCGGCGCCGACCGCGCCGCCGAACTCCGCGATGCCTCGCTCGAGATCTACACCCGCGCCGCCGCCATCGCCGAGGCGAAGGGGCTGATCCTCGCCGACACGAAGTTCGAGTTCGGGGTGGATGCCGACGGCATCCTCACCCTCGCCGACGAAGTCCTCACGAGCGACTCGTCGCGCTACTGGGATGCCGAGTCGTGGCGCACCGGCACGACACCGGCCGAACGGATGGCGAGCTTCGACAAGCAGATCGTCCGCGACTGGCTCGCCGCCCAGTGGGACCAGGAGGGCACGCCGCCCGAGCTTCCCACCGACATCGTCGCGCGCACGGCGGACAAGTACCGCGAGCTGCTGGGCCTGCTCACCGCCTGAGCGCGCGCGCCGTTCCGGCGCTCCCAGGGTTCTCCCAGATAACCTGACGTCGAGCATCACGCCCGACCTTCCCCCGAATCTGAGGAGCATCGCCATGCCCACCTGGAAACTCCACGGCGACGGCCGCCACGTCGAGCGCGGCGCCGTCGTGAAGCCCGACGAGCGTCTGAGCTGGGGCGGCACGATCGCCATCGGCGCGCAGCACGTCGTCGCGATGTTCGGCGCCACCTTCCTCGTGCCCGTCATCACCGGCTTCCCCGTCTCGACGACCCTGCTGTTCTCGGGCGTCGGCACGCTGCTCTTCCTGCTCCTCACCCGCAACCGCCTCCCCAGCTACCTCGGGTCGTCGTTCGCGTTCCTCGCGCCGATCCTCGCCCTCGGCCCCGGCGGCGGCAAGCCGCTGGAGACGCCGGAGCAGTACGGACAGGCACTTCTCGGCGTCTTCGTCGCGGGCCTCCTGCTCGCCGGCGTCGGCTTCCTCGTGCAGGCCACCGGCACCCGCTGGATCGAGAAGCTCATGCCGCCGGTCGTCTCCGGCGCCATCGTCGCCCTCATCGGCCTCAACCTCGCGCCGGTCGCGTGGCAGAACTTCCAGACCGACGCCCTGCTCGGCACGATCACCCTCGTCGCCTGCATCGTGTTCGCGGTGCTGTTCCGCGGGTTCCTCGGCCGCATCTCGATCTTCCTCGGCGTCGTCGTCGGGTACGTCGTGGCGATGATCCTCGGCCGCGTGGACTTCTCGGGCGTCGCCAGCGCCGCCTGGATCGGCCTGCCCGAGTTCCACTTCCCCGCCTTCGGCGACCCGGTCGCGTGGGGCGCCCTGCCGATGTTCCTCCCCGTCGTCCTCGTCCTGATCGCGGAGAACGTCGGCCACGTCCGCGGCGTCGCGACGATGACCGGTGACCCGTCGATCAACCGCCACACCGGCCGTGCGCTCGTCGCCGACGGCGTGGCGACGGTCGTCGCGGGCGGCCTCGGCGGCTCGGGCACCACCACGTACGGCGAGAACATCGGCGTCATGGCCGCCACCCGCGTCTACTCGACGGCCGCCTACTGGGTCGCCGGCATCGTGGCGATCCTCCTCGCCTTCTCCCCCAAGATCGGCGCGGTCATCTTCGCGATGCCGGGCGGCGTGCTCGGCGGTGTGACCACCGCGCTCTACGGCCTCATCGGCGTCATCGGCATCAAGATCTGGGTGGACAACCAGGTGGACTTCTCCCGCCCCGTCAACCAGTACACGGTCGCCGTCGCCTTCGTCATCGCGATCGCCGGCTTCACGATGAACCTCGGCACCCTGAGCTTCGGCGCGATCGTGCTCGGTACGCTGGCCGCGCTCGCGATCTACCACGGCGGCAACGCGATCGCCCGCTGGCGCAAGACCGGAGCCGACGACGGCGGACCCATCGTCCCGATCGGCCAGCTCGGCGGCGACCCGCAGTAGCGGGTCGTTCCGCAGGCCCGGGCGTTCACAACTCCGGACAGCTGCCTCGATCGCTCCCCCTGCGGCCCGCTTCGGGCCCGGGGGGAGCGTCGATTCCGGAGTTGTGAAACCTCAGACCGATGCAAGCCCCGACCACCGCGGGCTCGACCGGCTCGCGTCAGGCGGAGACGCGGACGATCAGGTCGGTCTCGAGGATCGTCACGTGCGGGGGCTTTCCGCCCGACAGGATCGACAGCAGGATGTCGGCCATGCGCTCGCCCTGCTGGAACGACGGCTGCCGCATGGTCGTCAGTTGCGGGCTCACCGTCTGCGCGACGGGCGAGTCGTCGAAGCCGATGATCGCGATGTCGTCGGGCACGCGGATGCCGACGCGCCCGAGCGAGGCGAGGGCACCGCGGGCCATGAGGTCGCTGGCGACGAACAGCGCGTCGAAGGCCACCTGGCGGTCGAGGATGCGCTGCATGGCGGCGGCGCCGCCGTCGGCGGTGAAGTTGCCGTCCTCCACCGCGACCTCTTCGAGTCCTGCGGCGGCGAGCGCTTCCCGGTACCCCGCGAGGCGGTCGACGCCGGCGGGCATCGTGAGCGGGCCGGTGATCGTCGCGATACGCCGCTTCCCGGTGCCGATGAGGTACTCGGTGGCGCGGCGGCCGCCGGCGACGTTGTCGACGTCGACGTAGTAGTCGCTGTCGCGTTCGCGCACGGGGCGCCCACCGAAGACGACGGGCACGGCGGCGGCGATGCGGTCGATGAAGGTGTCGCTCGTGTGGTGCGAGACGACGATCGCGCCGTCGACGGCGCCGCTGCGCAGGTAGGCGGTCGCCTTGTCCTGGGGGTCGTCGCTGGCGATGATCAGGTTCAGGACATAGTCGGAGCGGCTGAGGCGGGCGTTGATCCCCGACACGATCGCGGCGAAGAACGGGTCGCCGAAGAAGCGCGTGGTGTCTTCCGGCACCACGAGGGCGAGCGCCATCGTGGCGCGACTCGCGAGCGACCGCGCCGCGCGGTTGGGCACGTAGTTCAGCTCGGCGATCGCGTGGTGCACCGCTTCGAGGGCGGCGGGGCTCACGGCGGTGGAGCCGTTGACGACGCGTGAGACCGTCGAGCGCGACACACCGGCGACGGCAGCCACCTCTTCGATGGTCGCGGCGGAGCGCGTCGAATCGATGGTCACGGCGGGGCTACCTCTGCAGGAGCGGGTTCGGGATGTCGATCGCCCGAGAGGCGATGACCCGACGATACTCCAGCGCGCTGTCCTTCAACGCGCGCTCCTGCGTCTCGTAGTCGACGCGGACGATGCCGAACCGCTTCTCGTACCCCCACGCCCACTCGAAGTTGTCCAGCAGCGACCAGTAGAAGTAGCCGCGGACGTCGACTCCGGCGTCGGCGGCGTCGAGCACGGCACCGAGGTGCCCGCGCAGGAACTCGGTGCGGTCCGCGTCGTGCACCCGGGTCTCGCCGTCTTCGACCACGGCCACGTCGTCGTAGGCGGCGCCGTTCTCGGTCACGTAGAGGGCGGTACCGGCATCCTTCGCGTACTCCGTAGACACTCGCTCGAGCAGGGTCGTGAGCGCCTCGGGCTGCACTTCCCAGTGCATCGAGGTGCGCGGAAGACCGCGCTCGTGCCAGTGGATGCCGTCGTGCGACGGGAACGGCGAGGCCGTCTGCCGCGTGGTGGGCGCGTCGCCCGGGGTCGGCGGGTGAGGGTCGGGCTGGCCGCCCACGAACTCGCCGTGGTAGTAGTTCACGCCGAGCGCCTGGAGCGGGGTGGCGATGACCTCGAGGTCGCCGGGGTGCGTGGCGGCGTCGAGCGCGTCGATGGCGGCGGGGTCGACGGCACGGAAGTCCTCGACGATGTCGGCGGGGTAGCTGCCGCGGAAGATCGGGTCGAGGAACCAGCGGTTGAACTGGCCGTCGATGCGGCGCGCGGCGTCGAGGTCGGCGGCGTTGTCCGGGTCGGCGGGCTCGGCCACCGTGAGGTTCAGGGTGATCCCGAGGTCGAGTGACGCGTCGCGCGCCCGGAGCGCCTGCACCGTCTGCCCGTGGGCGAGCAGCAGGTGGTGCGCGGCGAGCACGCCCTCCGTGACGGAGAAGTGGCCGGGTGCGTGGATGCCGCCGGTGTAGCTCAGGAACGACGAGCACCACGGCTCGTTGAGGGTCGTCCAGTGCTGCACACGGTCGCCGAGGGCGTCGTGCACGGAGAGCGCGTATTCGGTGAACCGGTCGGCGCTCTCGCGGACGGTCCAGCCACCGCGGTCCTGCAGCGCCTGCGGCATGTCCCAGTGGTAGAGGGTGAGCCACGGGAGGATGTCGGCGTCGAGTAGCTCGTCGACGAGGCGCTTGTAGAAGTCGATGCCCTTCGGGTTGAGGGCACCGGCATCCGGGCGCACGCGCGACCACGAGACCGAGAAGCGGTACGTGTCCAGCCCGAGGCTCTTCATCAGCGCGACGTCGTCGCGGTAGCGGTGGTAGTGGTCGCACGCGACGTCGCCGTCGTCGCCGTTGATGACCGCTCCCGGCACGCGGCAGAAGGCGTCCCAGATGGATGCCGTCCGGCCGTCTTCGAAGGCCGCGCCCTCGATCTGGAAGGCGGCGGTAGCGGCTCCGAACAGGAAGCCGTCGGGGAAGGTGCGCGACATGGACGCAGTGTCCTCTCGGAAAGTGTGGCTCATGGAGGGTACCGCCGAATGGCGCTCGGGTCGTCGACGGGGCCGATTTCAGCCCTTGACCGCACCCGCCATGATGCCGCTCACGAGCTGCTTGCCGGCGAAGATGAACAGCAGCAGCAGGGGGATCGTGGCGAGGATGACCCCGGCGAGGACGATGGAGTAGTCGACGAAGTAGTTCGACTGCAGCAGCGACAGCGCCACGGGCAGGGTCGGGTTCTGCCGGTCGAGCACGATGAACGGCCAGAAGAAGTTGTTCCACGCCCCGACGAAGGTGAAGAGGAACAGCATGGCTGCGGCCGGTCGGGCGGCGGTGACGCCAACGGTCCAGAAGGTGCGGATCATCGACGCGCCGTCGACGCGGGCGGCCTCGATGAGTTCGTCGGGCACCGCCTGTCGAAGGTACTGGGTCATCCAGAAGACGCCGAACGCGCTCGTGAGGGCCGGGATGATGATCGCGCCGATCTGGCCCGTCCACCCGAGTTCGCTGAACAGGATGTACAGCGGCACGACTCCGAGCTGCTGCGGCACGGCCATCGTCGCGACGACGAAGACGAGCAGCGCCGGACCGCCGTGGAAGCGGAGCTTGGCGAACGCCCAGCCGGCGAGCGTCGAGGTGATGACGACGGCCGCGGCGATGAGGAAGGAGCTGTAGATCGAGTTCCACAACGCCGGCCAGAAGTTGACGGCGGGGTTGGTGATCACCGAGAGGGCGTTGTCGATGAAGTTTCCGCCGGGGACCCAGGGGAAGGGCTTGCGCAGCGTGGTCGAGTCGCCCGAACCGATGATGAACGACCAGTACAGCGGGAAGACCGCCGAGAGGAAGACGGTGCCGAGGATCGCGTAGGCCCAGAACCCGGGCCGACTGCCGCGGATGCGCGTGGTGCGTCCCGCCTTGCGACGCTCACGCGCCGTCGGGATGCCTTCTTCCACGGTCGCCAGGGATGCCGATGTTCCGACGCTCATCGCTGGTCCTCCTTCACGCTCTGCTTCGCCGTCTTGGCGAGCTTCCGCTCCTGCCGTCTGGTCAGTTCTCGGTGCAGACCTTCGTCTCTGACGAGCGATCTGGTGACGACCAGGTTCACGAGGCCGATCAACAGGATGATGATGAAGAGAATCCAGGCCATGGCGGCGGCACGGCCGAAGTTCCACTGACCCCAGCCGATGTCGTACAGGTAAAGGGTGATCGTCAGCCACTGCTGCGCGGCGCCGCCCCGTCCGAACTGGTCGAACACGCGCGGCTCGTCGAAGATCTGCAGGCCGCCGATGGTCGAGGTGATGATGACGAAGATGAGGGTGGGCTTCAGCGAGGGCATCGTGATCGCGAAGAACTGGCGCACCGGCCCCGCTCCGTCGACGGTGGCGGCTTCGTAGTAGTCGCGGTTCACGGCCTGCATGGCCGCGAGCAGGATGAGCGTGTTGTAGCCGGTCCAGCGGTAGTTGACCATCGTGGCGATGGCGACGTGGCTCCACAGCGGCTCGACGTGCCACGGCACGGCGGAGAGGCCGATCGCCTGCAGGATGCCGTTGATGAACCCGGACTGGTCGGCGAACATCGCGTTGAAGATGAGGCCGACGGCGATCGGCGCGACGACGTAGGGCACGAGCACGCTCATGCGCCAGAAGGTCTTCGCGCGGATGTGGCGGTCGAGCACGGCGGCGATGAAGATCGCGAGGATGAGCTGCGGGACGCTGGAGAGCAGGAAGATGCTGAAGGTGTTGCGCAGGGCCGTCCAGAAGTGGGGCTGCGACAGGATCCAGACGTACTGGTCGAACCCGACGAACTCCCCCGAGTTGCGGACGAGGTCCCAGTCCATGAAGGAGATGACCGCGGTGTAGCCGATGGGGAACAGCCCGACTACCGCGAACATCAGGAAGAACGGCGAGATGTACAGGTAGGGCGAGAACTTGATGTCCCACTTGCTGAGCTTCTGGGAGAACGAGATGACCCGGGGCGCCCGGGGGCCGTCGTCTGTGGTGCGCGGGCGCGTCGCCGGGCGCTGCTGTGTCGTGGTCACGGTCGTCCTTCGTCGTGGGGAGGGTATGCCCGGGGGGAGGTTTCAGAGATGACGGGGGCGCGGCGTTCGGGTCGCCGCGCCCCCGGTCATCCGAGTCCGGGTGGGATCAGAACGCGCTGACCTCGGTCACCCAGGTGTTCCAGCTCTTTTCCTTGTCCTCGAGGCCGTCGAAGACACGGGTCACGGCGTTCTGCAGCGCATCGTGGAACTGGAAGTACTTCTCGCCCTTGTAGGTGGCGACGGTGATCGCGTTGGCCCGGTTGATGCCGATCTCACCGGTCGGAGCGCCGTTGAAGTAGTCGTTCACGAAGCCGGTCAGGTCGGCGCTGGACTGCGCGTCGGGCTGGCTGGGGAACGTTCCCGCGTTGTTGAACGCCTTGATCTGCGTCTCGGGCGAGGTCAGCCAGTCGGCCAGCAGCTGCGATGCCTCGACGTTGGCGCCGTTGGCGGGCACGACGAGGTAGGAGCCGCCCCAGTTGCCGCCACCCTCGGGGAATGCGTCGGCGACGTCCCAGCCGGTCACGTCGGGAGCCTCACCGGCGATGATGCCGTGCATCCACGGCGGGCAGAGCATCGCGGCGAACTCGCCACCGGCCATCGAGGCGTACCAGTCGTCGCTCCACTGACCCGCGTACGAGGCGATCGGGATGGCCCGGTCCACGACCGTGTCGTAGGCAGCGCGGATGTCGGCGTTCTCGGTGGCGACGATGGTGCCGTCGGGCTGCTCGTAGGCGATCTCGAGCTGGTTGACGAGACCCTGGAGCACGGAGTTCGCGGAGTCGATGAAGGGCTTGCCCGTCTTGGCGACGTAGTCGTCGGCCACATCGAAGAACGCGTCCCAGGTCGGGAACAGCTTGGCCACCTCGGCGCGGTCGCTGGGAAGGCCGGCCGCTTCGAAGAGGTCACCGCGGTAGCAGATGGCCTGCGGGCCGATGTCGGTGCCGTACGCGACGAGGTTGCCGTTCGCGTCGGTGGCCGCCTGCTCCTTCCAGTCGAGCCAGCGACCCTTCAGGTCGTCGGGCACGGGGGCGACGAGGTCGGAGTACTTCATCATCTCGGTGAACCAGTCGACCTCGACGCCTTCGACGTCGGCGAGGCCGGACTTGCCGAGCTTCTGGAAGAAGTTGGCGCGCGCGTCGTTCGAGGTCGCGGCCTTGTTGTGCACGACCTTGATGCCGGTCTCCTCCGTGAACTCGGCGAGGAGCTCGTCGGTGTAGCCGAAGTCGTTGAACGTCGCGAGCGTCAGTTCGACGCCCTCGAAGTTCTTGTCTCCGTCACCGCTCGAGGTGGGGGTGGGCGTTCCGCCGCCGGTGCAGCCGGCAAGCACGATCGCGGTGGTGGTGGCGGCGCCGGCGATGAGCCCGATGCGGCGCAGTGCGCGTGATTTCACGTGTCACTCCTTTGTGGTGTGGGTCTAGCTGCGTGTTCGCTGTCGTCGGCGGTCCGTCTCACATCGGGTTCCGTGGGAGCGCTCTCACCAGACGAGTCGAACGTACGGGAGCGCTCCCACGAATGTCAAGGGAGCGCTCCCATGAGAAGGATCACGGTTCGGTCACGGCATCCGCCGGGTCGGCTTCGGGCTGCGGGGTCGGGGGATGGCGCGAGCGCGCCGCGGCATCCGCGACCGCTCCGTGGCATCCGCTGGGCTACCCGTAGACTGGGTGGACACCCTTCCCGCGACTTCCCGGAGCCTCCAGATGCCCACCATCGTCGTCGACGTCATGCCCAAGGCCGAGCTGCTGGACCCGCAGGGGAAGGCCGTCGCCGGCGCGCTGTCGCGCCTCGAGGTCGGCGGCATCTCGGGGGTGCGGATCGGGAAGCGGTTCGAGCTCACCGTCGACAGCGCCGACGAGGCGACGTTGGCCAGCGTGAAGAAGATCGCCGACGAGATCCTCTCCAACGCCGTCATCGAGGACGTCGTGGGCATCGAGGTCGTCGAGTGACCGCCCGCATCGGGGTCATCACCTTCCCCGGTTCGCTCGACGACGGCGACGCACAGCGCGCCGTGCGCCTCGCGGGTGCCGAGCCGGTCGCGCTGTGGCACGGCTCCCACGACCTCGAGGGCGTCGACGCCCTCGTGCTCCCGGGCGGCTTCAGCTACGGCGACTACCTCCGCGCGGGCGCGATCGCCGCGCTCTCGCCGATCATGGCGGAGGTGAAGGATGCCGCCGCCGCCGGCATGCCCATCCTCGGCATCTGCAACGGCTTCCAGATGCTCGTCGAGGCGCACCTGCTCCCCGGCGGCCTCATCCGCAACGCCCACCAGCAGTTCATCCGCCGCGACCAGCGGCTGCGCGTCGAGAACGCGTCGACCGCGTGGACGTCGCAGTTCGAGGCGGGCCAGGAGATCACGATCCCGCTGAAGAACGGCGACGGCGGCTACATCTGCTCCGCCGAGACCCTCGCGCGGATCGAGGGCGAAGGTCTCGTCGCGTTCCGCTACGTGGGCGTCAACCCCAACGGCTCGCTCGACGACATCGCGGGCCTCACGAACGAGCGCGGCAACGTCGTCGGCCTCATGCCGCACCCCGAGCACGCCGTCGAGCCGGGCTTCGGTCCCGACACCGCTGCCGCGATGCGGTCGGGCGTCGACGGTCTCTCGTTCTTCACGTCGGCCGTCGCCTCCCTGGCATCCGCCGCCGTCTGACGCTCGTCGGCCGCGCTGGCGGTGGCGCTGGGTCGGTGAGTGGGTGGGTGTGGTGGGCATGTCCCACATTCGGTCGGTTCCCGCCGCTGGGTGGGTGGGCATGTCCCACATTCGGTCGGTTCCCGCCGCTGGGTGGGTGGGCATGTCCCACATTCGGTCGGTTCTCACCCCTCAAACCGACACAAAGTGGGACACGGCCAGCACAAAGTGGGACATGGCCAGGACACAGAGTGGGACATGGCCGACTCTCGGCCGCATCTGTGACTCGTAGCGGCAGCCTGAGCGGGCATGTCCCACATTCGGTCGGTTCCCGCCGCTGGGTGGGTGGGCATGTCCCACATTCGGTCGGTTCTCACCCCTCAAACCGACACGAAGTGGGACATGGCCCGCACAAAGTGGGACATGGCCCGCACAAAGTGGGACATGGCCCGCACAAAGTGGGACATGGCCCGCACAAAGTGGGACATGCCTCGGATGCCGGTGCCCCACGGATGCCGGTGCCCTCGGATGCCGGTGCCCACGGCGTGCGCACCACCGGCCCTCACCCGGCGGGGTCAGACCGTGCCGGCGGGGGGCCAGACGCCGATGATGAGCGACATCACCACCACGAGCACGAGCTCGTGCGAGATGTTGAGCACCGTGAGCTGGGACGGCCGCCCGGCGAAGACGTCGTGGACGATGAAGCGTCCGGCCGTGAAGCCCGCCCACAGGGTGAGTCCCGTCACGAGCGCCGACGTGAGGTAGCCGCCCCCGTAGAAGTGCCACGCGATCGCGACCGAACCGGCGAGCACCCACGCGAGCAGGAACGACAGCGCGATCGACACGATGATCGGAAGCCACGCCTCGGTGGCCGTCTCGGGGTCGCGCACCTCGGCGAGGCGCTTCCAGCGGGCACCGAACACCTTCGGCACGTACCAGATCGACCCGACCACGATCGCGGCGACGGTGGCCACGAGCACGGCCCAATAGTTGATCTCGGGAATCATCGGTCCTCCTCGGTGAGGCCAGGTCGGGTCGGTGCGGCCTTCCCGGAACGTTACTCCCGGTAGCGTCGAAGAGTGAGCATCGTCGTCACCGTCCCCACCGCCCGCCTCGCCGAAGACCTCCGCGACGTGCCCGACGACGTCGAAGTGCTCCTCTGGGACATGTCCACCCCTGCACCGCGGCCACGCCTCGACATCGTCGTCCCGCCGTACATGACGCAGGGCAGCTTCCTCCCGAAGCTGGCCGAGATCGAGGTGGGGCTCGTGCAGGGGCAGTCGATCGGCTACGAGGGCGTGGAGAAGATCCTGCCTCCCGGCATCCGCTTCGCGAACGCCGCCACCGTGCACGAGACGTCCACCGCCGAGTTGGCCGTCGCCCTCACCCTCGCGGTGCAGCGTCACCTCGACCGGTTCGCGATCGACGGTCAGCACGGCCAGTGGAACGGCGTATTCGCCGAGAGCCTCGCCGACCGCCGTGTCATGCTGCTCGGCTACGGCGGCATCGGCAAGGCGGTCGCCGCCCGCCTGCGCCCCTTCGAGGTGGAGATCGTGCCGGTGGCCTCCCGCGCCCGCGAGGAGGACGGCATCCGGGTGCACGGCGTCGACGAACTGCACGACCTGCTGCCCACCGTCGACATCGTCGTGCTGTCGCTGCCCGGCGGCGACGCCACCCGCCACATCATCGGCGAGGCGGAACTGGCCGCGCTCCCCGACGGCGCGCTCGTCGTCAACGTCGGGCGCGGGCCCCTCATCGACACCGACGCGCTCGTGCGTCACGCGACGGCCGGTCGCATCCGCGCGGGGCTCGACGTGACCGACCCCGAACCCCTCCCGCAGGACCACCCGCTGTGGGGGGTGCCGGGCGTGCTGATCTCGCCGCACGTGGGCGGCGCGTCCACGGCGATGCAGCCTCGGATCGCCGCGCTCCTGCGCCGGCAGATCGCGCACCTGCGCAACGGCGAGACCCCCGAGAACATCGTCCTCGGGGGCTGAACGACTCCGGATGCCGTCAGGCCGCCGCCCTCGGCGAGCCCGTCAGCGTGCGCGGATGCTCAGCGTGCGCGGATGCCGCTGGCCGGCGGCTAGAGCCGGTCGGCGACCGTCGCGGCGACCGTGAGCCACGCGTCGCGCGACTCGGCCGACAGGGCGTCGAAGTCGATCGGTCCACCGTCGACGAGCGCCGGGTCGAAAGGCACGTGCACGACGGCCGAGGTGACCTGCGCGAAGTGGCGCTCCAGCCGCTCGGACAGTCGCTTGTCGGGGTGCGCCGACGGCGCCGCGAGGATCGTCACCGCCTGGTCGATCTTGTGGTCGAAGCCCTTCTCGCGCAGGCCGTCGAGCAGCCACGCCGCGCTGGCGGCGGTGTCCTCGCGGACGGTCGAGACGATCACGAGCTGGTCGGCGGCGGCGACGGCGGCGACCCAGTTCGATGCGCGCATGTTGTTGCCCGTGTCGATGATGAGCAGCCGGTAGTAGCGCGACAGCACGCTGTGCAGCCGGTCGAACGCGGCGGCGTCGATGGTCGAGGATGCCGCGGCATCCTCATCCGAGGCGAGCACGTCGAAGCGGGCGTCGACCTGCGTGCGGACGTACGTGTCGAGGCCGGCGAGGCTCGACTGGGTCGTCGAGGCGAACAGGTCGAGGTCGTCGAGGAGGTCGACGGCCGTGCGGTGGTGGGGGACGTTCTGCGCCCGCCAGCCCAGCGTGCCGCGGGTCTCGTTGTTGTCCCAGGCGAGCGTCGCCCCACCGCGCTGCGTGCCGAACGTGGCGGCGAGCAGGAGCGTGCTCGTGGTCTTGTGGGCGCCGCCCTTCGGGTTGAGCACGACGATCGTGCGGGGCGCGTCGAGACGGCGCTGCACCTTGCGCTGGCGCTCGATGCGCGAGCGCTCCGCCTTGCCGGGGCGCGGCGAGATGGCCCCGCCGGTGGCGCGACGGATGGCTCCCTGCCAGCCCTCGGTGGCGCGCGGGCGAGAACGGTCCAGACGCGAGTTCAGCAGGTCGTCGACCGTGGGCGCTGTGCGCGACGGCGACTGCGGGTCGCGGCGCTGCACGTCGGCGCGGAGGGGACCGGCGGCCGCGCGCGCCGGCTCGGCCGCGCGGGTCGGCTCGGGTGCGCGCACCGGCTCACGCGTCGGCTCGATCGGCGCGGACTCTGCCGCCGTCGCTGCCGCCACCGGGGCGACCGGGGCGGGCGCGAAGCTCGGGGCGGGCGCGAACGCGGGCGCCGCCGGCACCGTCTCGTGCACCGGCTCAGGAGCGGAGTCCGCCGGAACAGGGAGCTCCTCCGCGGGTGCCTCAGCGGGTGCGGCCGCCTCGGCATCCGGCTCCACCACCGGTTCCGACGCCGCCACCGGCTGCGGAACCGCGTCGAGCGGGGCGGCTCCCCCGTCGGAGGCCGACAGCGACGTCGCCTCCAGGAACGTGCCGTCGGGGTGGACGATCATCGGCCAGCGCGTGGCGCCGTCGACGACCATCGCGGTCACCGGCTCGCCGACGGATGCCGCGAGCTGACGGATCGCCTCGACGATCCGAGCGCGCAGGCCCTCCTCGGTCGACGCGAAGACCTCGTCGATCTCGCCGCCGACGTGGATCTGCGCCCCCGTGCTCGAGGTGATGTGCACGGTGGGTTCGTACGTGGTGGTGGCCACAGTGGTCCTTTCCTGAGGGCACATCGAGTATCCCACCCCGCGCGGTCCGCGCCGAGGGGGCGCTCGGCGCGCGTGCGGCGCACATCGTCACACAGTGGAAACACGAGCGGCCGTCACCGTACACACGGCGGCGCGATCATGGTGCCAACCTGCACCGCATCCATCCGCTCCACCTCCACACCCGAAGGACCTCGATGGCGATCCACAGCACCGCGCGCCCGCGCGCCCGCGTCCTCGTCACGGCAGCCGTTGCCGTGGCATCCGTTCTCGCACTCTCCGCGTGCGCCGGCGACACCTCGCCCGCGCCGGCCGGCTCCGGCGACGCCGCCGACTTCGGGGAGATCAGCGTCCAGTACTCCTGGATCAAGAACGAGGAGTTCGCGGGCGAGTTCTACGCCTACGAGAACGGCTACTACGAGGACGCCGGGTTCTCGAACGTCGTCGGCATCTCCGGCCCCGACACGGGCGTCGCGAAGCTGCTGTCCGGCACGGTCCAGGTGGCCCTGTCCGACGCCGCGTCGATCGGCGCCGCAATCGCCGAGCAGGACGCCCCGCTGAAGATCGTCGGCGCGACGTTCCAGAAGAACCCGTTCACGATCCTGTCGCTCGCCGACGGCGGCAACATCATGACGCCGCAGGACCTCGTCGGCAAGACCATCGGCGTGCAGGACTCCAACGCCTCGGTGTTCCAGGCGCTGCTGAACGCCAACGGGATCGACCCGGCCGACGTGACGGTCGTCCCGGTCGACTTCGACCCGACACCCCTCATGAACGGCGACGTCGACGGCTTCATGGCGTACCTGACGAACGAGGCCCTCACCGTCGAGCTCGCCGGCTACGACATCACGAACCTCGCGTACGCCGAGAACGGGGTGCCGTACGTCGCCGAGACGTTCTCGGTCACCGACCAGTACCTTGCCGAGAACAAGGACCTGCTGAAGGCGTTCCTCACCGCCGAGATCAAGGGCTGGACCGACGTCTTCCAGAACAGCACCGACGACACCGTCGCGCTCATCGAGAAGTACTACAACGCCGAGGCCGAGGAGTCCTCCGAGGGACTGGAAGCCGTCTTCGGGGCGCTCGACCCCACCAAGACCGGCATGGGCCTCGAGGCGGAGAAGCTCCTCATCTCCACCGAGGAGACCGAGGCCAACGGCCTGTTCACGATCTCCGACGAACTCAAGCAGCAGACGGTCGACTCGCTCGCCGCCGCCGGTTGGGACGTCACCGTCGACCAGCTCTTCGACACGACGATCATCGACGAGATCTACGCCGAGAACCCCGACCTCATCGACTACCTGCCCTGATCCGTTACCCGCGCTGATCCCATGACACAGAGCTCCACCACGACGGATGCCGGTGCCCCTCTCGCCGAGGGAGGCACCGGCATCCGGATCGACGGTCTCACCAAGACCTTCACGACGGGTCGCCGTAGCGTCACGGCGCTGCAGGACACCGACCTGCACACCGACCGGGGCTCGTTCCTGGCGCTCCTCGGCCCGTCGGGATGCGGCAAGTCGACGATCCTGCGGATCCTCGCCGACCTCGAGACCCCGACCACCGGCGAGGTGCGCGTCGACGGCAAGACACCGCACGAGCTGCGGGCGTCGGGAGAGCTGGGGATCGCGTTCCAGGACCACGCCCTCCTGCCGTGGCGGAGCGTGCGCAGCAACATCCGGCTGCCCTTCGAGGTGGCCGGTCGCCGCGTCGACGACGCCTACATCGACGAGCTCATCGCGCTCGTCGGGCTCCAGGGGTTCGAGAAGGCGCGGCCCGCGCAGCTGTCGGGGGGGATGCGGCAGCGCGTCTCCATCGCCCGCGCCCTCGCCCTGAAGCCCTCGGTCCTGCTCCTCGACGAGCCTTTCGGCGCTCTCGACGACATGACCCGCCAGAACCTGAACCTCGAACTGCTCCGCATCTGGAGCGAGAAGCCCGCGACCACCCTCCTCGTCACCCACGGCATCTCCGAGGCGATCTTCCTCTCCGACCGCGTCGCCGTCATGTCGCCGCGGCCCGGACGCGTGAAGGAGATCATCGAGGTCGACCTCCCGCGCCCGCGCACGCCGGAGATGCAGCGCACCCCCGAGTTCCACGCCCTCGTCGACCGCGCGTCCGAGCTGTTGTTCGGCGCCGACGGACGCGCCGCGGCCGAGTCGTGAGAGCGGCCTGACATGCGTGCGCGCACCCGGATGCCGGGATGGCTGGCGGCCGTCGTCGGCACCGTCGTCCTCATCGCGGCGTGGTGGCTGTTCTCCGCCACCGTCTTCACCCCCGCCGAGGGCACCGACTACACCCCGGTCCCCTCGCCGTGGGTCGTGCTGACGACGCTCGTGTCCGACGGTCCGGCGGCCTATTGGTCGGTGTTCGGCGTCACGGTGCGCGAAGCGGCGATCGGCTACGCGTGGGGCAACGGCATCGCGCTCCTCCTCGCGGCGAGCGTGCTGCTCCTGCCACGGCTGGAGCCGATCGTCATGCAGATCGCCGTGGTCAGCTACTGTCTGCCCGTCGTCGCGGTCGGCGGCATCGCCATCGTCACCCTGGGCGGCGCGAAGCAGCCCGGCGACGCGAGCTCGACCGCGATCTTCCTCGCCGCCCTCGCGGTCTTCTTCACCACCGTGGTCGGCGCCGTCCTGGGCTTCACGGCGGCCGACCGCGCCTCGCTCGACGTCGTCCGCGTCTACGGCGGCTCCCGCTTCACGCAGCTGCGGAAGGTGCGCCTCATCGCCGCCCTCCCCTCGATCCTCAACGCCCTGCAGATCGCCGTGCCCAGCGCCTTCCTCGGCGCGGTGCTCGGCGAGTACATGGGCGCGATCGACCGCGGCGTCGGGATCACCCTCATCCGCCTGCAGGGCAACCTGGACTCCACGCGGGTATGGGTGGTCTTCCTCCTGTGCGCCCTGATCGCCCTCGCCGGCTATGCCCTCGTCGGGCTCCTGTCGCGCCTCGTCGCACCCTGGGTGTCGGGACGCTCGACGGGAGGCCGGCGATGAACCGCGCGGTGTGGCGACCGGTCGGCCGCGCCGCCGCGAACGCGATCATCACCCTCGCGATCATCCTGCTGCTGTGGCAGGGGGTCGTGAGCCTCACCGGCATCTCCCCGTACGTGGCGAAGGGGCCCGCCGACGTGTGGGCCTTCCTCTTCCACGACGGCGACGAGCCCGGCAGCGCCGCCGCCAACCGGGAGGTGCTCGCACCGCTGCTCGCCCAGACGATGCAGGACGCCGCGCTCGGGTTCGCCGTCGGCATCCTCGCGGCCATCCTCCTCGCGATCCTGTTCTCGCTCTCGCGGGGGATCGAGGCGGGCGTCATGCCGCTCGCCCTGCTCCTGCGGAGCGTGCCGCTGGTCGCCCTCGCCCCCGTCATCATCCTCATCACGGGACGCGGATCGAGCGCGTCGGTGGCCGTCATCGGCAGCATCGTCGTGCTGTTCCCCGCCCTGGCATCCGTGCTGTTCGGACTGAGCCGGGCACACCCCGAGAGCCTCGACCTCGTCCACGTGTACGGCGGCACGCGGCTCACCGCGCTGCGCAAGGTCAACGTGCCGGGGGCGCTGCCGTCGCTGTTCGCCGCGGCGCGCGTGTCGGTGCCGGGCGCCGTGACGGGCGCGCTCCTGGCGGAGTGGCTCTCGACCGGCCAGGGGATCGGCGGGATGATCCAGAAGTTCAACGCCTCGGCGCGCTTCGAGGAGCTCTGGGCCTCCGTCGCGATCGTGACCCTCGTGACGCTGCTGCTCTACAACCTCGTGCAGATCGTCGAGACGGCGGTGCTCACCCGCATGGGGATGACCGGCACACTCACCTGAGGCACGACGGCGGGGCGGCGCCGGGGCGGGTGCCCGGCGGTGGCGCGTCAGACGGTGAAGACGCTGTGCACGGGACCGCACACGGCGCGACCGCCGAGGTCGGCGAGCTCCATCAGCACGGCGGTGCCTGCCACGGTGTACCCGAGCCGTTCGAGCAGGCGCTGGCCCGCGCGCAGGGTGCCGCCGGTCGCGAGCACGTCGTCGACGAGGAGCACCCGCGTCCCCGCGGGGAGATCGTCGGCCATCTCGATGGTCGCCTGGCCGTACTCGAGGTCGTACGACACCGCCGCCGCCGGACGCGGCAGCTTGCCGGCCTTGCGAATGGGGACCATCCCGACGCCCGCCGCCACCGCAGCAGCCCCCGCCAGCAGGAAGCCGCGCGCCTCGACGCCGGCGATCACGTCGTAGGCGCCATCGAACGGCGCGACGAGCGCCTCGACGACGGTGCGCATGGCCTCGGCATCCGCCAGGAGCGGCGAGATGTCGCGGAACAGGATGCCGGGCTCGGGGAAGTCGGGAATCCGGGCGATGAGGGATTCGGCGCGCGCGAGGTCTGCGGAGGTCACCGATCCAGGGTACGCGGGCGGCGGTGTCCGGCCCGCGCCGTCCGCAACTCCGGAAAAGTCTGCGGCGCTCGGCCCGCAACGATCGGATTCAGCTGCTTCCGCGCCGGATTGCAGGAGTTACGCACGCCCGCTCCCCCGCACTGCCCGGGCACCCCGCGCGGCGCCGCCGAGCTCTTGCCACCGCGCTCGACGTGCGCAAGCGCTTGCGCTACGGTGGATGCCATGACTTCGACGACGACTCCCGTCCTCGCGACCGCCACCGACGGCGCGCCCGCGGCCCCCGCCCCCGGATCCGAGTGGTGGCGCACCGCGGTGATCTACCAGATCTACCCCCGCTCGTTCGCCGACGCCTCGGGCGACGGCATCGGCGACCTGCCCGGCGTCACGGCGCGGCTCGACGACCTCGTCTCGCTCGGTGTCGACGCGGTGTGGCTCAGCCCGTTCTACCGCTCCCCGCAGAACGACGCCGGCTACGACGTCGCCGACTACTGCGACGTCGACCCCCTCTTCGGCACCCTCGCCGACTTCGACGAGATGCTCGCCCAGGCCCACGCCCGCGGCATCCGCGTGATCGTCGACCTCGTGCCGAACCACAGCTCCGACCGCCACGTCTGGTTCCAGGAGGCGCTGGCCGCCGCGCCCGGAAGCGCCGCGCGTGCGCGCTACATGTTCCGCGACGGCAAGGGCGAGAACGGCGAGCTGCCCCCGAACAACTGGGAGTCGGTCTTCGGCGGTCCGGCGTGGACGCGCGTCACGGAGCCCGACGGCACCGCAGGGCAGTGGTACCTCCACCTGTTCGACTCGACGCAGCCCGACTTCGACTGGTCGAACCCGGTCGTGCAGGAGGAGTTCCGTCGCATCCTGCGCTTCTGGCTCGACCGCGGGGTCGACGGCTTTCGCGTCGATGTGGCGCACGGTCTCGTGAAGTCCGACGGCCTGCCCGATCACCTGCCCGCCGTCGACGCGGACAGCATGGGCGGGGGCGACGACGACGTGCCCTACTGGGGTCAGGAGGGCGTGCACGAGATCTACCGCGACTGGAACCGCGTGCTCGCGGAGTACGACGGCGACCGCGCGCTGTGCGCCGAGGCGTGGCTGCCGACGGTCGACCAGACCGCGCTGTGGGTGCGTCCCGACGAGATGCACCAGGCGTTCAACTTCCCGTACCTCATGACCCAGTGGGATGCCGCGGCGATCCGCGAGGTCATCTCCGAGTCGCTGCGGGCGTTCCCCGCGGTGGGTGCCCCGGCGACGTGGGTGCTGTCGAACCACGACGTCGTCCGCCACGCGTCGCGCCTCGCGCTGACGGCGGAGAACCCGCAGGGCCACGGCATCGGACCGGACTCCCCCGGGCAGCCGATCCCCGAGGTGGGCCTGCGTCGCGCCCGCGCCGCGACGACGGTCATGCTGGGCCTGCCGGGTTCGGCGTACCTGTACCAGGGCGAGGAGCTGGGGCTCCCCGAGGTGATCGATCTGCCCGACGACGCCCGCCAGGACCCGACGTGGTTCCGCACGGATCACGAGCGGTACGGCCGTGACGGCTGCCGCGTGCCGATCCCGTGGGATGCCGAGGCGCCCGCGTACGGGTTCAGCCCGACCGGTGCGTCGTGGCTGCCCCAGCCGGCGGAGTGGGCGACGCTCGCCCGGTCGGTGCAGGAGCACGATGCGGGGTCGACGCTGTGGCTCTACCGGTCGCTGTTGGCGACGCGACGAAGCGAGGGACTCGGCGGGGGCTCGCTGGAGTGGCTCGACGGCTTCGGCGACGACGTGCTGGCGTACCGCGTGACGACGTCGAGCGGCGCCGTCACGGTGATCGCAAACGCCGGCACCGAACCGGTGGCGCTGCCGTCGGCGACGGTGCTCGTGGCCAGTGAGGCGTTCGAGGGCGGCGAGCTTCCGGCCGACACGGCCGTGTGGCTGACGACGGACTGACGTGACGAGCCTGGAGGAGGTCGCCCGTCTCGCCGAGGTGTCGACGGCGACCGCCTCGCGGGCCCTGAGCGGGCGGGGGCGGTTGGCGGATGCCACGCGGGTCCGTGTGCGCGAAGCGGCGGCCGCACTCGGCTACGTCGTGTCGGCGACGGCATCCGGGCTCGCGACGGGCCGGACGCGGTCGATCGGCGTGCTCGTGCCGTTGCTCGACCGCTGGTTCTTCGCGAACGTGCTCGACGGCATCGCGACGCGGCTGGCACCGCTCGGCTACGACATCACGCTCTACAACGTGACCGACGACGCGGGCCAGCGCTCGCACCTGTTCGAGACGTCGCTGCGGCGGGGCCGGGTGGATGCCGTCATCGCACTGTCGCTGGACTTCTCGGCGGCGGAGCTGGCGGTGCTCGACGGCCTCGGTCTGCCGCTCGTCGGGCTCGGCACCCCGAGCCGCCGGCTATCGACGCTGCGGGTCGACGACGAGGCGGTGGCCCGCGTCGCGACGACGCATCTCATCGAACTCGGCCACCGACGCATCGCCCACATCGGGCAGAGCCGCAGCGCCGCCGACGACCTGGACATCCCGACGCTGCGTCGTCGCGGGTTCGAGGGTGCGTTGCAGGATGCCGGGATCCGTCCGCACGGCTTCGTCGCGACCGACTTCACGATCGAAGACGGCCACCGCGCCGCCCGCGACCTGCTCGCCGGTGCGGACCGCCCGACCGCGATCTTCGCGGCATCCGACGAGCTCGCCTTCGGGGCGTTGTTCGCGGCCCGTGACGCCGGCCTCGACGTGCCCGGCGACGTCTCCATCGTCGGGGTCGACGGGCACGAGCTCAGCGGCTTCTTCGGGCTGACGACCGTCGAGCAGTTCCCGCACGCGCAGGGCGAGAGGGCCGCGGACGCCGCGCTCGCGGCGCTCGGCGAGGCCGTCGACGCCCCGGCGCCCGTGCTGCCGTTCGAGCTCGTGGCCCGCTCCAGCACCTCCGCCCCCGACGGGGGCGCCGCGTAGGCTGGAGGGCATGTCGATCGACCTCGAAGCCCTGTACATCGATCTCCACCGTCATCCGGAACTGTCCTTCCAGGAGACCCGCACCGCCGGCGTGATCACGCGCGAGCTGACGGCCCTCGGCCTCGAGTTCGTCGAGGGGCTCGGCAAGACGGGCGTCGCGACGTCGATCGTCAACGGCGACGGGCCCGTCGTGTGGCTCCGGGCCGATATGGACGGGCTTCCGGTCGCCGAGCTCACGGGACTCGACTACGCCTCGACCGCTCGCGGCACCGATCCCGCCGGCAACGACGTGCCCGTCATGCACGCGTGCGGTCACGACATGCACGTGACCGCGCTGCTCGGGGCCCTCGAGCGCCTCGTGGCGACGAAGGACGAGTGGTCGGGCACGGTCGTGGCCGTGTTCCAGCCGGCGGAGGAGTACGGCGCGGGCTCGCAGGCGATGATCGCCGACGGTGTACTCGACCGCTTCCCGAAACCCGACATCGTGCTCGGGCAGCACCTGACGCCCCTTCCGGCGGGCGTCATCGGCGTGCGCCCCGGCACCCAGATGGCCGCCAGCGACGGCCTCACCGTGAAGCTCCTCGGTCGCGGCGGCCACGGCTCCCGGCCGCACGCGACGATCGACCCCGTCGTCATGGCGGCCGCCACCGTCATGCGACTGCAGACCGTGGTCTCGCGCGAGATCGATCCGCGCGAGATGGCGGTCGTCACGGTGGGATCGATCCACGCAGGCTTGAAGAACAACATCATCCCGGCCGAGGCGACGCTCGAGCTGAGCCTCCGCTACCCCGACGACGACGCGCGCGCCGACGTCATGGCGCGCGTGGAGCGCATCGTCCGCGCGGAGGCCACGGCATCCGGCGCGGAGCAGCCGCCCGTGATCACGGTGGACCACTCCCTCCCGCCGACGATCAACGATGCGGCGGCGACGGCGCGCGTGACGGCCGCGTTCGACCGCGCGTTCGGCGAGGGCACGGTGATCGACCCGGGCATGTTCACCGGCAGCGAGGACGTCTCCTGGTTCGCGCGCGAAGCCGACGTCCCCCTCGTGTTCTGGTTCTGGGGCGGGCACGACCCGCAGGCGTGGGCCGAGGCATCCGCGCGCGGCAGCCTCAACGAAGACGTCCCCACCAACCACTCGCCGCACTTCGCACCGATCCTCCACCCGACGATCGAGCGGGGCGTCGACACGCTCGTCGTCGCCGCCCGTGAGTTCCTCGAGGGAGCGCAGCGATGACCGCACCCGGAACGTCCGAGCGACGCGATCGCACACCGTTCGTCCTCGGCATCGTCGCGGGCGTCCTCGCCGTCGCCGTCGTGATCGTGCTGGCGTTGTACTTCCTGCGGCCGAGCTCGACGGCATCCTCGGGCTCGTCGCCGACGCCCCCGGCGCCGGCCTCGACGCAGAGCGAGCCCGCGCCCGACGAGAGCGAGCCGTCGACGGCCGACGCGGGCGTCGAGGTCACCTCGACGGGGTTCACGATCACCGGCGACGGCGGCGAGACGTTCACTCACGCGTGGGCCGACGACCCGCAGCCGGCGATCGACGCGCTCACCGCGCTGTTCGGCACCGAGCCGACGGAGGACTTCCAGAACGGCGACGCCGAGAACTGGGCGTACAACGTCTACGCGTGGGAGGGCTTCCGCTTCTACGACGTCTTCCTCGACGGCAGCGACCGCGAGCGCTCCGAGGTGCCCGCGCCGACCTACGTGTCGTACGGCACGGGCGTGGCCGCCCAGGTGACCGACGACTTCGGCATCCGCATCGGCATGACCCTCGAGGAGCTCGACGCGCTGGGTCCCGACGACGCGATCGCCGACGGCGGCACCGCCGCGTACCTCTTCGGCAAGGACCGCGCGACGTTCTACAACGACGGCGCGCGCACGTTCGGGGCGATCGTCACGCAGGATGCCGAGTCGTTCTGGGTGACGTACACCTACGCCCCCAAGCTCTGACGGCGAGCGCCCGTTTCCCCGCCGAGAAGGTGGCGCAATCGGGTGCTTCCCGGGTGTGGAAGCCGCCGTTTGCGCCACCTTCGCTTCGCGCCTGCGGCTACCCGGCGCTTCCACGTTGCGCGTGAGGGCGCGCAGGCGTAGTGTCGCGCGTCGTGACTGACGACAGTCGCGATCCGTCCGACGAGACGACACCGATCGCGAAACGCATCCTCCTGGGTGATCCGCTGACGAGCGAGCAGCTCGACGACCAGGCCCTGCCGAAGAAGATGGCGCTGCCGATCTTCGCCTCCGACGCCCTCTCCTCGGTGGCCTACGCGCCGCAGGAGCTGGTCATGATCCTGCTCATCGGCGGCACCGCGTTCCTCGCGTTCACGCCGTGGGTGGCCGCCGCCGTCGTCGCGCTGCTGATCGTCGTCGTCCTCAGCTACCGCCAGCTCATCAAGGCGTATCCGTCGGGCGGCGGCGACTACGAGGTGGCGCGCACGAACATCGGCGAGAAGGCCGGTGTGGTCGTGGCATCCGCGCTGCTCGTGGACTACATCCTGACGGTGGCGGTCTCGATCGCCTCGGGCGTGGACAACATCATCTCCGCCGTGCCCGAGCTCGATCCGTGGCGCATCGAGCTGGCGGTCGGCTTCGTCATCCTCATCATCGTGGTGAATCTCCGGGGCGTGCGGGAGGCGTCGACGGCCTTCGCGATCCCGACGTACGTCTTCATCGGCTCGGTCACGATCATGATCGTGACGGGCCTCGTCCGCTGGGCTCTGGGGGATGCCCCCGTCGCGTCGTCGGCGGAGTTCGCCGTGCAGGCCGAAGACCTCAGCCAGGCCGCCGTGCTCCTGCTGATCCTCCGCGCGTTCTCCAGCGGATGCTCGGCGCTGACGGGCGTCGAGGCGGTCTCGAACGGTGTGCCCGCGTTCCGCAAGCCGAAGGTGCGCAACGCGCAGCTGACGCTCGTGACGATGGGCTCGATCGCGACCCTCCTGTTCGCGGGCCTCACCGCTCTCGCCCTCATCACGGGCGTCCGCTACGCCGAGAACCCCTGTCAGCTCATCGGCTTCGACTGCGCGGGCACCCCGCAGCCCTCGCTCATGGCGCAGGTCGCCGCCGCGACGTTCGGCGGCGGGTCGATCCCGTTCTACGTGATCCAAGCCGCCACAGCGTGCGTGCTGCTCCTCGCGGCCAACACCGCCTTCAACGGCTTCCCCCTTCTCGGTGCTGTGCTCGCCCGCGACGGCTACGCGCCGAAGTCGCTCAACACCCGCGGCGACCGTCTCGTCTTCTCCAACGGCATGCTGATCCTGGGGGCGGCGGCGATCGTCGTGCTGGTCGTGTTCCAGGCCCGGCTGACGACCCTGATCCAGCTGTACATCATCGGCGTCTTCGTCTCGTTCTCGCTCGGTCAGATCGGCATGGTCAAGCACTGGCGTCGCGAGCTCCGGCTCGTGCACCCGAAGCACGTCGCGGAACGTCGCGGCATCGTGACGGGCCTGATCATCAACTCGGTGGGCGCCGCCTTCACCGTGTTCGTGCTCGTGGTCGTGACGGTGACGAAGTTCACCCACGGCGCCTGGCTCGTGTTCCTCGCGATCCCGGTGCTGTCGGTGCTCATGGTGGGCGTGCACCGCTACTACCGTGACGTCGACCACGAGACGGCGATGGACGACGACGTGACGTTCGGCTCGTCGGGCGATGTCGCCATCGTGCTGGTCGGCAAGCTCCAGAAGCCGGTGGCGAAGGCGCTCGACTACGCGCTCGCGGCGCGGCACGACAAGACGATGGCCGTGCATGTGTCGGTGAGCCCCGAGGAGACCGCGGCTCTCCAGGCGGACTGGGAGGTGCACGGGATGCCGTTGCCGCTCGTCATCATCGAGTCGCCGTTCCGCCACTATGCGGCGCCGGTCGCGCAGTTCATCAAGGCCTACCGGGAGAAGCACGGTTCGACGATGGTGACCGTCTATCTCCCGCAGTACATCGTGGGGCACTGGTGGGAAGCGCTCCTGCACAACCGGCGTGCGCGGCGCATCGCGCAGCAGCTCATGCTCGTGCACGGGGTGTCGATCACGCTCGTGCCGTGGCTGCTCGACTCGTCGGAGCTCGTCTACGGGCGCCGGTCCCGGCCGCTCCCCGGCGACGACCGGGCGGGCCGCATCACGAGTTACGGCCTCGTGTCCCATACCGACGACCCCGGCGACTGACGGTCGCCGGCCGCGGGCTCAGACCGACGTGAGGATCGCCTCGCGCTTCGCGGCAACCGCCGCGTGCACGCCGGCGGCGTCGGCGGCGCGCTGGCCCAGGTACTGAGCGAGCTGTGCGAGCCGGTCGCCGAGGGCGAGCGCGCCGTCGCGCGCCTGGGAGATGCGCTCTCGCACCATCCAGTCGGCGAAGACGTTGTCGAACAGCACGTCGAACACCGCGAGCGTCTGCGAGATCTCCACGCCGCGAAGGGCGGGCGCGTCGATGTCGGCGAGTTCGACGGAGAGCCGCTCGAGCGCGCGGTTGACCTGCGTGAGGGATGCCGTCGCCTCGTCGATGCGGCTGTGCTTCATGAGGTCGGTGATCATCCCGCCCCCGAAGAACGTGTCGTACGTCGACCATCCGCCGGCACTGTCGAGCTTCTGGAGCGCGTCGGCGAGGGCCACCCGCGCCGCGTGGAGGGCCTGGGCGGCCTCGTCGATCTCGCGACTCTCGGCGGCGAGTTCGCCCAGCTGGCGTGACAGATGGGCCAGCTCGGCCGCCTGGGGAGCATCGGATGCCGTCAGCGCAGCTTCGTAACGGGCGAGGGCGGCGCGGTAGGCGACCTCTACATCGCCGAGTTCCTCGCGCTCGCGCCGCAAGCGGTCGGCGTCGTCGCGGGCGTGGGCCAGTCGCGCCTGTGCTGCGGCGAGCGCACGTGCCGCGGCGTCCGCTTCGGCCTGCTCGACCGCTCTCTGCTCCTCGGCGTTTCCGCGGAGCGTCGCCCACAGGCGGGTGGGGGAGATGCCGTCGAGGCGGCGCACGTCGGCGAGCTCCTTCCCCAGGTCGCGCTGCAGGTTCGCGGTCTCGGCCTCGCGCTCGGCGACCAGGCGCTCGGCGACGGCGAGCTGCGCGTCACGCTGTGCGTGCCGGGTGCGCGCGGTCACGGCGTCTTTGACGGCGTCGGCGAGGGCGGGGATCGATGACGGCTCGGACATGCCTTCCACACTGTCACACGCCCCGGAGCCGGGCGGGATGCCGGGGCGTAGCCTAGAGGGGTGAGTTCCGCGACCGATACGTCCCCGTCCGCGGCCCCGGCCTCCGCCGCCCCGGCCCTCGACGTCGCGCGGCTGCGCGCCGACTTCCCGATCCTCGGCGAACACGTGAACGGACGCCCGCTCGTCTACCTCGACTCGGCGGCGACGAGCCAGAAGCCCCGTCAGGTGCTGCAGGCCGAGTACGACTTCCTCACCCACGCGAACGCCGCCGTCCACCGCGGTGCCCACACGCTCGCGGCCCAGGCGACCGACCTGTTCGAAGACGCGCGCGAGGCGGTGGCATCCTTCGTCGGCGCCCGCGCCGAGGAGCTCGTGTGGACGAGCGGCGCGACCATGGGGCTCAACCTCTTGGCGTACGCGATCGGCAACGCCACGGCGGGGCGCGGTGCTCCTGCGTCGGCGCGCTTCGCGCTGCAGCCGGGCGACGAGATCGTGACGACCGCGATCGAGCATCACGCGAACCTCATCCCGTGGCAGGAGCTCGCCGCCCGCACCGGCGCGGTGCTGCGGCACATCCCCGCCCACGACGACGGCACGCTCGACCTGGAGGCCGCGGCATCCCTCATCGGCGCCCGCACGCGCGTCGTCGCTTTCACGCACGTGTCGAACGTGCTCGGCATTGTCAATCCGGTGGCCGAGCTCGTGGCGCTCGCGCGCGAGGTGGGCGCGCTCACCGTCCTGGATGCCTGCCAGTCCGCACCGCACCTGCCGCTCGACCTGCCCGGTCTCGGGGTGGACTTCGCCGTGTTCAGCGGCCACAAGATGCTCGGACCCTACGGCGTCGGCGGGCTGTACGGCCGCTCGGAGCTGCTCGACGCGCTCCCGCCGTTCCTCACCGGCGGCTCGATGATCACGACCGTCACCCTCGACCACGCGGAGTACCTGCCCGCGCCGCAACGGTTCGAAGCGGGCACGCAGCCCGTCGGCCCCGCGATCGGTCTCGCGGCGGCCGTGCGCTACCTCAACGAGGTGGGGCTCGACGCGATCCACGCGCACGAGAAGGTGCTCGCGGCGCGCATGCGCGACGGACTCGTCGGCATCCCCGGCATCCGCCTGCTCGGCGATGCCGAGGGCGTGGAGCGCGTGGGACTGTGGTCGTTCGACGTCGACGGCGTGCACGCGCACGACGCCGGCCAGTTCCTCGACGACCGCGGCATCGCCGTGCGCGTCGGTCACCACTGCGCGGCCCCGCTGCACCGCCGCTACGGCATGACCGCCTCGGTGCGCGCGTCGGCGTCGCTGTACAACACCGTCGACGAGGTCGACGCGTTCGTCGACGCGGTCCGCGGCATCCGCGGCTACTTCGGAGTGGAATCATGAGCGACCTCGACACCCTGTACCGCGAACTCATCCTCGATCACTCGAAGCACCCGCAGCACTTCGGCCTCGCGGAGGAAGACGGCGCGCACGCGACGTCGCACCAGAAGAACCCGGTGTGCGGCGACGAGATCACCCTCCGCGCGCGCGTCTCGACCGATGGCGAGACCATCCGCGACGTCACGTGGGAGGGCTCGGGCTGCTCGATCTCGCAGGCGTCGGCATCCATGCTGTCCGACCTGGTCGAAGGGATGCCGCGCGGCGAAGCCGCCCAGCTCATCGACGGCTTCCGCGAGGCGCTGCGCTCGCGGGGGCAGATCGAGCTCGATGAGGACGTCTACGGCGACGCCGCCGCGCTCACCGGGGTGTCGAAGTTCTCGGCGCGGGTGAAGTGCGCGATGCTCGCGTGGGTCGCCCTGGAAGACGCGCTCGCCCGCGCCTGATCCTCCATCCGTTTCGACTCGTCGCTGCGCTCCTCGCTCAACGACCGGAAGGTCGTACCCCCGGTCGTTGAGCGAGCGCAGCGACCGGAAGGTCGCACCCCCGGTCGTTGAGCGAGCGCAGCGAGACGAAACGGAAGCGCGCACCCCCGGTCGTTGAGCGAGCGCAGCGACCGGAAGGTCGTACCCCCGGTCGTTGAGCGAGCAACGACCGGAAGGTCGCACCCCCGGTCGTTGAGCGAGCGCAGCGACCGGAAGGTCGCACCCCCGGTCGTTGAGCGAGCGCAGCGACCGGAAGGTCGCACCCCCGGTCGTTGAGCGAGCGCAGCGACCGGAAGGTCGCACCCCCGGTCGTTGAGCGAGCGCAGCGAGACGAAACGGGAGAGCCTCAGCCGACGAGCGCCTCCTCGAGGCGGGCGTAGGAGGCTTCCATACCCTCGGTCATCCCGGTGGCCAGGATCATGTCCCGCGTCTCCTTGTCGGGGTACTCGATGAGAAGAGTGAGCAGCGTCGCGCCGTCCTCTTCGTAGAGCTGGAGGTCGTTGAGGGTCGACGGCCCCGGCATCCCGATCATCTTCTCGGTGGTCACGGCGCGCCACTGCGGCTGCGACAGCACGGTCTCCCCCTCGAATCCGAATCGCGTCGCCTCGTCGTCGCCCTGCTGCCAGACGTACCGGTAGGTGTCGCCGACCTCGCACTCGATCATCTGCCAGCCGTCGGGGCCGAGCAGCCACTTCCGCAGCAGCTCCGGCTCGTGGTGCGCGCGCCAGACGAGGTCGCGTGAGCCTTCGATGAGGCGGGTGATCCGCACGTGCTGGTCGTCCAGCAGCTCGGTCCGCGTGCCCTTGCCCTGCGCGTAGTCGCGAAGGTCCTGCAGCACGGCGTCGAGCTGGTCCATCGCGAGGCGCGAGCCCTCGACGGCGCCCATCGCGACGGTCTGCTCCAGCGCCTCCAGCGAGTCGAAGTACGTGACATTCGACAGCCGGGAACCGGCATCCGTGGGTTCGAAGGAGAACACCATGCGCATCGAGGGGAAACCGTCGAGCGGTGCGCCGTCGTCGCCGAGGAACGAGTCGAGGACCTCGAAGGATGCCGGGGCGTCGATCTTCAGGAACTCCCACCCGCCGCGCGAGGCCTCGCCGCGCGGGCTGGTCATGGCGTAGGAGGCCCGGCCGCCGACGGTGAAGTCGAAGGTCTCGAACGTCGCCGGCCACCCGGGCGGGCCCCAGAAGCGCTCGAGCTGACGGGGATCGGTGAACGCGCGCCACAGCCTGTCGACGGGGGCGGTGAACTCGGCCGTGAGGCTCATCGTGAGCTTCTCGGCATCGGTGGTGATGTCGGTGACGGGCATTCTTCAGTTCCTTCCGTGGGACGGCATGGGGGAAGTCAGTGCTCGGGTTCGGCGAGCAGGGCGTCGAGGCGGTCGATCCGCGAGCGCCAGAGGTCCTCGTAGCGCGATAGAAGCGCGCGGGCGCGGGCGATCATCGTCGGGTCGGCCCGGACGAGACGTTCGCGGCCTTCGGCGCGCTTGACGATGAGGTGGGCGGCCTCGAGCACGGCGACGTGCTTCTGCACGGCTGCGAACGACATGTCGTAGGCAGCGGCGAGCGCCGACACCGACTGCTCGGCCTCGATCGTGCGGCGCAGGATGTCGCGACGTGTCGCCGCCGCGAGGGCGTGGAACAGGCGGTCGGTCTCATCGTCGGTCAGCTCACCGGAGTCGTGGGGCATTCGTTGTACAACCATTTGGTTGTACGTTATGCCCACGGGGTCGTGGTGTCAAGGGGGTGTCGCGGGGTCGCCGTCGCTAACTCCTCTGAATCGGTGAGCCGACGAGCGCTCCACCGCGCGACGGCGGCATCTGCCGCAGGCGCGGCGCACCGTTCGAAGGAGTTGGCCACAGTCACCCGCGCGCACCACACGCGCCGCCACCTCCACCGGGTCACCGCCCCTCGCCGGCCCCTGCCCGACCGCTCAGCCGGCGGCCGCGGCGGCGCAGGCGACGCACATCGTCGCCATCGGACGGGCCTCGAGGCGCCCCGCCGGAATCGGCTCGCCGCAGCGCACGCATACGCCGTAGGTCCCGGCATCCCACCGCGCGAGCGCCGCGACCAGCTCGGCGCGGTCGGACTCCTGAGCGCGACGCAGCGCCTCGACGCGCTGCCACTCGCCCGACAGCGTGGAACCCTCGGGGTCGTGCTCGTCGTCGGCGGTCGCGTCGGCACGGTCGTGTCGCAGCGACGCGGCATCGGCATCCAGGCGCGCGAGCAGCGCATCGACCTCGGCCAGCCGGGCCTCCAGCACGTCGCGCTCCATCCGGCGAGGCTACCCCGCCGACCGCCTACCCCGCCGACCCCCTACGCCTGTCAACCCCCTACGCCTGTCAACCCCCGTCTCCTGTCAACCCCCTGGGCGCGGGGCCGCCTACGGCCGATGCTGTCCCCGAGGGAAGGAGCGATCATGAGCGATCCCCAGGAGAACCAGGCGACGAGCGACGAGTCCACCAGCGCCGAGTCCGCGTCCGCGACCGCCGAAGAGACGGCCGACGACGCCATCGACGACGCGCCCGCCGCCGACAGCGGAACGGATGCCGAGGTGCCGTCGACGACGGAGCTCGAGGAGCCGAGCACCGAGAAGCCCCCGGGCGAGGAGCCGAAGGCACCGTCGCGCGAGGAGCCCGAGCCCAGCCACCAGGCGGTGGGGATCGGCGTCATCGACGACGGCGAGTGACGCTCAGGCGCCGTACCCCCGCGCGGAGCCGGTCACGCGGACGCCCTCGGTGCCGATGATGCAGCTGATGAGGCGGTCGTCGTACTGCGTCCACCCGTCTTCGGTCGGCGAGAAGTAGAAGTACGACAGCTCGGACTCCTCGTAGGAGACGCCCACGAACTCTTCGAACGCGGGGTCGCAGTTCTCCGTGACCGCGTCCTCCATGTCGGTCTCGCTCGGGTAGTCGCCCTCGGGAAGCGTGAAGTCGTGGAAGACCTCGTACACGTGCTCCTCGTCACAGGGGATCGCATCGACCGACGAGGTGAGGCCGCCCTGGTTGAAGTCGTCGAAGCAGTCTCCGACGACCATCTCGTTGGCTCCGAGGTCGCCTCCTTCGCTGATCGACCCCTCTTCATCGCGGGACACTCCGCCGAACAGGCCGGTCAGCGACGCGCAGCCGCCGAGCAGGAGGGATGCCGCGGCGAGCGTGGCGGCGAGGGCAAGACGATGGCGCATGGCGACCTTTCGGATCCGGGGTTCGATCGCAGTATGGCATGCGGTCAGCGCGGCACCTCCGCGCGACGCAGCCCGCCGACGACGGTGACGGCGACGACGATGACGGCGACGATCACGTTGGCGGTCGAGGCTGTCAGCCACGGTGCTGCCAGGATGGTCAGTCCCACGAGCGCCGCTCCGACGAACAGGGATGCCGCGTCTCGCGGACGCTTGTTCGCCGCCACCTGCAGACCGCCGACGGTGGCGAGCGCGAGTGCCACGGGAAGCGACACGGCGACGACGGCATCCGTGCTGCTCGCCTCGCCGGCAAGGAGGTCGAGTTGGGCCTGCACCCCCGCGCCGACCGCCGCCAGGGCCGCATAGAGGAGGTAGTGGCCGTAGCCCCAGACGAACGCGGCGCGCCGATTCCTCGTCAGACCGTCGCGTCCCAGCGCGTCGAAGTAGATCCACCACAGCCCGAACGCGATCGCCAGCGCGGCGGCGACGATGACGACGACGGTCCCGAAGGGCGCATCGCCCTCGACGGCACCCTGGAGCCCGATGGTCACCGACAGCACGGTTTCACCCAGCACGATGAGCGCGAACAGACCGTACCGCTCCGCGATGTGGCCGGCATGGAACACCGGTCCGGGCGACCGGCGGACGGCGAGGATCGGCGTGCCGAGATCGACGGCGAGCGCGACGAGGAACACGAGGAACGTCAGCTGGCCGGGGACGATCGCGCCCAGGACCCACAGCGACTGGGCGACCGCCAGCCCCGCGGCATACGTGAGCGCGAAGGCGCGGTGCGCTCGGTCGGAGCTCGCGGCCCTCAGCCACTGGAGGATGAGCGGCACGCGCATACCGGTGTACGCGAGCGCCAGCGGAACCAGGTTGCCCTCGGCGGCCGTGTGGACGGTCGAGGCGACGGCCAGCACTCCGGCCATCTGCAACAGCGTGAGCACGCGATGGATCGCGTCGTCGGTGTCGAACGCGGTGGCGAACCAGGTGAACGACATCCACGCCCACCACACCGGGACGAAGAGGAAGGCGTAGGTCAGCGCGGCTTCCGCCGCGTGTCCGTCGGCGATGCCGTGGTGGAGGTCGCCGGCCAGGAGCGCGACGGCGACGACGAAGCACAGGTCGAAGAACAGTTCCAACGGTGTGGCGCTGCGTTCCTCCGCCGAATGGTCGCGCATCGACACGACGCGGACGGAGGGCAGCCGTCGCGCCATCATGCGACACCTGCGGTCGCTTCGGAGCCCCGAGGGTCTCGTCGCCGTCGATACGCGAGGGATGCCGTCAGCGTCGCGGTGATCGCCAGCGCCACCGCCACGGCGGCGAGAGCGGCGAGGGCGGGGAGGGCGAGCGCGATCGGGAGGATCGCGAGCGGCAGCGCCACGGCGGGAGTCGCCCAGACCACGACCGAGGACGGGTCGTCGCCGAGCCGCACCGCGATCAGCGCGTTCGTGAAGTGGTAGAGCGCGACACCGGCGCACAGCGAGACGGCCGAGACGCTGGGCAGGGGCTCTCCGGGATGATGGATCGCCACCGCGATGGCACCGGCGATCACGGTGACACCCGCCAGCAGGGGGTACGGGAGGAACCCGATGATGTCTCGGATCGCGCGCGAGTCCTCTCGTTCACGAAGGAGGTCGAGTCCGAATCGCAGCGCGTCGGCGCCGTAGAAGAAGAACGACCACGCGAGGAAGGACACGATCGCGAGAGCGAGCGCCGCGGCGGCGGCACTGTCGGGCGACCAGTGCGTGTTCACGGCGGCGACGGTCGTGAGCACCGACTCGCCCAGCACGATGATCACCAGGAGCCCGAAGCGTTCGGAGAGATGCTCGACGTCGATCCTCGCCATGGCGGCGCCGCCCCAGCTGCGGAACGTCCCCACCAGCATGACCACCTCCACGATCAGTGCCAGCGCCCACAGTGCGAAGCTCACCGGTGCGGGCAGCACCGCCGACACGATCCACAGCAGGGCGGTCAGGCCGTTGTAGATCAGGACACGCGAGCGTGCCGCTGCACCGTCGCCGCGAGTGCGTCGCAGCCAGAGGAAGAGGAGGAGGAGGCGCAGCGCGGCGTTGCCGGCCGCGAACAGCGGCGCCCGCTCCCCGATCGCTTCGGGTGCCGCCACCGCGATGGCGCCGACGGCGAACATCGCGATCATCATGACGACACCGAGACCGCGACGCGTGAGGTCGGGCGACGCATTCACCACGAACGTCAGGTTCACCCACGACCACCAGACCGAGGCGAACAGGGCAAGGAAGACGGCGAGCCCGACGACCGTCGGCTCTTCGTGCAGGCCGTGGGCGAGCTGACCGATGAGGGCGACGAAGATGAGGTCGAAGAACAACTCCATCCAGTGCACGCGCGACGGGTCACGATCGCGCAGCGCGGGCCCACCGGGTGCGGTGTCGAGTCGATTGCTCACTGAGGAAGTTCCCTTCACGCCGCCTGGGATGCCTCGGCACAGCCCCCGTTGCACGGTCGTCCCCTGAGAAGACAGACTTCGCGCGGTTTTCTGACGCGAACGCCGTCGGCCGCGCGAGCCGTGGCCGCGGCGCGGCGCAACTAGACTGGATGCCGATCCCCCGCCGGCATCCCGAGTCTTGGAGCCCAGCCGCGTGAGCACCCCTCTTGCAGACACCGTCGAGAACGCCGCCGCCACTCCGGAGCGCGAACAGCCCTACGCGGCGCTGGGGCTGAAGCCCGACGAGTACGACCGGATCCGCGAGATCCTCGGCCGCCGCCCCACCAGCGGTGAGCTGGCCATGTACTCGGTCATGTGGAGCGAGCACTGCTCCTACAAGTCGTCGAAGATCTACCTGCGCCGCTTCGGCCAGAAGGTGTCCGACGAGATGCGCGAACGTCTCATGGTCGGCATGGGGCAGAACGCGGGCGTCGTCGACGTGGGCGAGGGCTGGGCGGTCACCTTCAAGGTCGAATCGCACAACCACCCGAGCTACATCGAGCCGTTCCAGGGCGCCGCGACCGGTGTCGGCGGCATCGTCCGCGACATCATCTCGATGGGTGCCCGCCCGGTGGCGGTCATGGACCAGCTGCGCTTCGGAGCGATCGACAACCCCGACACGGCGCGTGTGGTCCACGGCGTCGTCAGCGGCATCTCGTTCTACGGCAACTGCCTGGGCCTCCCGAACATCGGCGGCGAGACGGTGTTCGACGCCGTCTACCAGGGAAACCCCCTCGTCAACGCGCTCGCGGTGGGCGTGCTCCGCCACGAAGACCTCAAGCTCGCCAATGCGAGCGGTGCCGGCAACAAGGTCGTGCTCTTCGGAGCGCGCACCGGCGGCGACGGCATCGGCGGCGCGTCGATCCTGGCATCCGACACGTTCGCCGACGGCGGTCCGACCAAGCGCCCCGCCGTGCAGGTGGGCGACCCGTTCGCCGAGAAGGTGCTCATCGAGTGCTGCCTGGAGCTGTACCAGGGCGAACTGGTCGAGGCGATCCAGGACCTCGGTGCCGCCGGCATCTCGTGCGCCACGAGCGAGCTCGCCGCCAACGGCGGCTCCGGCATGCGGGTCGACCTCGAGAACGTGCTGCTGCGCGACCCGTCGCTCACGCCCGAGGAAATCCTCATGAGCGAGAGCCAGGAGCGCATGATGGCGATCGTCGCGCCCGAGAAGCTCGACGCGTTCCTCGCCGTGGTGGACAAGTGGCAGGTCGAGACGAGCGTGCTCGGCGAGGTCACCGGTGACGGCCGGTTGCAGATCTTCTGGCACGGCGAGCAGATCGTCGACGTCGACCCCTCGACCGTCGCGGTCGACGGGCCCGTGTACGAGCGTCCGGTGGCGTACCCGACGTGGATCGACGCGCTCCGGGACGACTCGGCATCCGCCCTGCCCCGCACCGACGACCCGGAGACCCTGCGCAGCCAGTTCCTCCAGCTGCTGTCCAGCCCGAACCTCGCCGACACGTCGTGGATCACGAACCAGTACGACTACTACGTCATGGGCAACACGGCGCTGAGCTTCCCCGACGACGCCGGCATGATCCGCGTCGACGAGGAATCGGGGCTCGGCTTCGCGATCGCCACCGACTGCAACGGCCGTTTCTGCCAGCTCGACCCGTATGCGGGCGCGCAGCTCGCCCTCGCCGAGGCGTACCGCAACGTCGCCGTCTCGGGCGCCATCCCCACCGCCGTCACCGACTGCCTGAACTTCGGCAGCCCCGAGAACCCCGAGGTCATGTGGCAGTTCGGGCAGGCCGTCGACGGCCTCGCCGACGCGTGCCTCGAGCTGGGCGTGCCCGTCACGGGCGGCAACGTCAGCTTCTACAACCAGACGGGCGACCAGCCGATCTTCCCCACCCCGGTGGTCGGCGTGCTCGGCATCATCGACGACGTCGCCCGCCGCATCCCGTCGGGATGGCAGGATGCCGGCGAGAACATCTACCTCCTCGGTGTCACCGCGACCGAGCTCAGCGGATCGGCGTGGGCCGGGACGGTGCACGACCACCTCGGCGGTCGTCCGCCGGCCGTCGATCTCGCGCAGGAGAAGAAGCTCGCCGAGCTGATCCACGCGGCATCCCAGCAGGAGCTCGTCTCGTCGGCTCACGACCTCTCCGAGGGCGGGCTCGGCCAGGCCCTCGCGGAGAGCGTGATGCGCTTCGGCGTCGGTGCCCGCGTGTGGCTGCGGGAGATCATGGAGCGCGACGGCGTGGATGCCGCGACCGCCCTGTTCAGCGAGTCCACCGGTCGCGTGATCGTGTCGGTGCCCCGCGAGGAGGACGTGAAGTTCCGCGGACTGTGCGAGGGTCGCGGCTACCCGGTGCTGCGCATCGGCGTGACCGACCCGGCGGCGGAGGGCGAGGAGCCCGCGCTCGAAGTGCAGGACGTGTTCACGGTGCCGCTGTCGGAGCTGCGCGAGCAGTCGCGCGGCACGCTTCCCGCCGTCTTCGGCGACATCATCGAGGAGGTCGTCGCGTGACCCTGTCGAAGCCGACTCCCGAAGACGACGAGTACGCGGGCATGAACGCCGCGCGTGGACGTCGCACGCGCATCATCGCGTGGGTCGTGATCGTCTCCCTCATCCTCGTGGGCGGCGGCTCGACGGTGCTGGCGCTGCTCTTCGGCTGAGCCCGGCGGACCATGTCCCACTCTGTGCAGGGGCATGTCCCACCCTGTGCGGGGCATGTCCCACATTCGGTCGATCCCAAGGCCCTGAAACAGCCGAAAGTGGGACATGCAGCGGATGCCACGGTGATCGCGCCCGCCAGGGTCACATGTCCCACCTTGTGCGGGGCATGTCCCAGTTTGTGCAGGGCCATGTCCCACCTTGTGCAGGGGCATGTCCCACATTCGGTCCATCCCGCGGCCCTGAAGCAGCCGAAAGTGGGACATGGAACGGGATGCCCACAACGGATGCCTCAAGGGATGCCGCGGGCGGCGGACTCCCGGACGGGATTCAGGCATGCTGGCTAGCATGGCGTCATGGACCCGATCGGCTGGACGACGATCGCCGAGTTCTGGTGGATCGGACCGGCCGTGATCGGCGCCGGCGCGTTCGGATGGTTCGGTCTGCGGCACCAGCGCACCGAGCGCGCGCGTCGGCTGGCGTTCGACGCGGCCAAGCAGGAGCTGCGCGCCGCGCGACAGCGTTCGGCCACTGCGCGGGCCACGGCGAGGGTCGCCCGCGCCGAGCTGGCACGGGCGCAGGCGGAGCGCACGGCATCCCTGGCCACCTCGTCCGACGTGGCTGCCGCGCGCGCCGACGTACAGTCCGCGCAGCGGGAGACACGCGCCGCCGCTGCCACTCTTCGCGCCGCTCGCGCCCGCGTCACGGCCGCCCGGGCTGCGCTCCCGCGACCCGCGACGCCCGCCGACGAGTTCCCCCTGGCGCGCCTCACCGCACAGCACGACGCGGTGACCGCCCGCTGGATGGAGTACGAGACGGATGCCGCCCGCGTGCTCGCCTTTCCCGCGATGACCGATGCCCGCCATCCGCAGACCGCGGCGTTCCTCACGGCGCAGGCCGACGCTCAGCGGCTCCGCCCGACGGTCGCTCGCCGCACCCGTGCCCAGGTCACGGCGGCCGAGTTCACCGCGTATCGGGATGCCGTGCAGCGGCTCGAGCGCGCGTTCGACGCGGCCGAGCAGGAAGCTTGGCGGCTGGCCCGCGCCGCCGGCACCGCACCGGCGGGAGGTTCCGTCCCGCGGGGTCCCGCTCCGGAGTCGACCGGAGTGCCGCCGTGGTCGGCGATCGCACAGTCCGCCATGTCGCGTTCGGCGGAGGCGCTGACCCGGGCCGCGGAGGCTGCGGCATCCGCGCTCGACGGGCGTCTCGCCGGAGACTCGCGCCGTCCGAACCCGTCGCCGGGACCGACTCCGCAGCCGAATCCCGAACAGCTGAAGACGCCGAAACCGCACGGTCCCGACGAGGGCGTCTGGCCGGTTCCTTCACGCGGCGACCGACGGCCCGGCCCCGACGCGCGCTGAGTAGTCCGCTCCCGCGCGGTTAGCATGGCACGGTGGAGCCGTTCTTCGATTTCCTGCGCGGGTACTGGTGGCTCGTGTTCCCCCTCATCCCGGCGTTCGGTGCCGTGGCGAGCGGGTGGGAGCGCGCCTCGCGCCGCCGACACGAGCGGCGACTGGAGATCCTCAAGATCAAGGGCGAGCTGAAGGCGGCCGCGACGGCGGCGCGGGCCAAGCCGGTGGCCACGGCATCCGAGCCTCGGCCCATCACCCGCCCCTCGCCGCTTCCCGACCAGCTCGACCGACTGTTCGGGACGCACGACGCCGTCACGGCACGCTGGCTCGAGTACGAGCTCGACGTCGCGAAGCTCATCGACTATCCCGCGATGAGCGACGGCCGTCAGCCGCTCACGGCCGCCTTCTTGAAGTCGAAGAAGATCGCCGACGGGCTGCGGCCGGCATCCGCGTCGGCGAAGGTCACTCCGGAACAGGTGGCGGAGTATCGCGCCGCGGTGACCGACTACGAGGTCGCTTTCGAGCTGGCGGAACGCGACGCCCGGCGCCAGAGCACGAGCGGTCTGAGCGAGGCCGAGCGCAAGCGGCTCGCAACCGCGAAGCAGCTGCTGTCGGTCGCGACCGACGAGGCCGCGACGGCCGCCGAACGGCAGAGCGCCTACAAGCGGGCTCGGCGCGAACTCGACGGCCTCATCTCGCTGTCGGACGAGGCGATCGTCGTGCTCGAGACCAAGATCGCGGCGGAGCTTCCCGCCCCCGACGCACCGCGAGCCGACACGTAGCCACCGAGCCGACCCGATCCTCGCGTGAGAATCGTGTCGGCTCGCGCGGAACGTGCCGGCTCGGCGGAGACGGATGCCGGTCAGGCAGTGAGCGTGTCGACCCACTCCTGGTTCTCGGTCATCCACTGGCGGACGATCTCGGTGTAGTCGGTGACGTCCTCACCCGTGTTGTACATGACGTTCTCCAGCGAGAACAGCGCCTCGCTGTCCATGCGGAACTCCGACAGCCACTCGTTCACCTCGGGGTGATCGGTCTCGAAGCCGCTCCGCGCGAACGTGTGGATCGACTCCGCGGCACCGAGGGTACCCTCCGGGTCGGCGAGGTCCTTGATGTCGTACGCGTCGTACGCCCAGTGCGGACGCCACAGCGTCACCGCGACGTTCTCGCCGGCGTCGAGCTTGCTGTCGAGCTCCGCGAGCATCGCGGGAGTGGACGAGGTGATGAAGTCCATACCGTCGAGGCCGTAGGTGGGGATGACCTCGTTCTGTGTGGCGGCGGTGAGTCCGGCGCCCGGCTCGATGCCGATGAGGCGGTTGTCGAACTGGTCGGCGGCTCCCGCGAGCTCCTCGAGCGAGTCGATCGGCGCGTCGGCGTTCACCGCGACCGTGAGCTTCGCGTCGTCGTTCCACGAGCCCAGGTCGACGATGTCGTCGCCGAACTGCTCGAAGTACGCCGCGTGAGTGAGAGGCAGCCAGCCGTCGAGCGCGAAATCGTAGTCGCCGCCGGCGACGCCCTGGAACACGGGACCGGCATCCGCGTACTCGAGGTCGACCGTGTAGCCCTTGTCCTCGAGGATGAGCTTCCACAGGTACGACACGGCCTCGCCCTCGGGCCAGCCGTTGAAGACGCCGATGGTGACCTCCTTCGAGGCCGCCTCGCCGTCGCCGTCGGAGCCCGTTCCGGCGCAGCCGGCGAGAGCGAGTGCCGCCGCGGAGCCGAGCGCAAGGGTGCTCAGGAGGTGGCGCTTCTTCATGTTCTTCCTTTCTTCCCCTGTGCTGTGGCAGGACTGCCGTCACGGGGTGTGGGGATGCCCGAGGGATGCCACGGGCAGGCGGCGCGGATCGCGCACCGCCGGTCGGGGGGTCTGTCAGGCGTTCGCGGGAACGCGCGTGTCGGCACCGGCATCCCCAGGGGATGCCGCGGACGACGGCGTGGCCGAACGGCGACGCGGTCGCTGGCGTGTGCCGAGTGCGCCCGTGAGACGGTCGAGGATCATCGCGATCATCACGACGGCGAGGCCGGCCTCGAAGCCCAGCGGCACGTTGACGGAGCTCAGCGCCTGCACGATCGGACGGCCGAGACCCGGGGCGCCCACCATGGAGGCGATGACCGACATCGACAGCGACAGCATGATGATCTGGTTGATCCCCGCCATGATCGACGGGAGTGCGAGTGGGAGCTGGATCTGGCGGAGCACACGGCCCGGTGTCGCGCCGAACGCCTGCCCGGCCTCGACGACCTCCGGGTCGACGCCGCGGATGCCGAGCTCGGTGAGACGCACGCCGGGGGCGATCGCGAACATGATCGTCGCGACGATGCCCGGCACGACGCCGACGCTGAAGAGGAAGATCGCGGGCAGCAGGTAGACGAAGGCGGGCATCGTCTGCAGGAAGTCGAGGATCGGTCGCACGACGTTCGAGACGGTCTGCGAGCGCGCGGCCCAGATGCCCAGCGGGATCGCGATGGCGGTGGCGATGAGCACGGCCACGATCGTGAGGGCCAGGGTGAGCATCGCGTTCTCCCACTGGTCCACGGCGAGGATCACGACGAAGCCGAGCACCGTGCCGACCGCCAGCTTCCACCCCTTCACGAGCCAGGCGGCCGCGGCGAAGACGAAGATGACGGCCCAGAACGGCGGGGTCGTGAAGACCCAGGAGGCGACGTCGTAGATGGCGGAGAAGACCGTGGCGATGGCGTCGAAGAAGCCGCCGAGGTACTCCTTGAGGAAGTCGATGGCGTCGCGGACGGCCTGGCCGAGCGGGATCCGGATGAGCGATTCGAACTGCTCCATCAGCGGGCACCTCCGTCCAGCGCGGGCTCCGCCGGCACGGCGGGGGCGCTTCCGGCGGCGGCGTCGACGAGCGGGGTGAACTCGGCGACCAGGTCGATCGGGGTCTGGATGATCGGCATCTCGCGGGTCGTGGCGGGCACGTTCCCAAGGGCGGCGAGGAGCGTGACGCGGGGGATGACGCCGAGCAGGCGGCGTTCGGCATCCACGACGGCCAGGGGCACCGTCGCTTCGACGGCCGTCTCGACGATGTCGGTGAGGAGGTCGTCGGGACCGACGGTGGGCACCGAGGCGTCGACGATCTCGCGGAGGTCGGTCTGCCCGGCCTTGACCGCCCGAATGACGGCGCGGTCGGTGACGACGCCGACGAGCCGGCGGTTCTCGGTCGCGAACACCGCGCCCGCCTGCTGCGCGCGCAGCGTGCGCAGGGCGCCGCGGACGCCGGCGGTGAGGGGCGTCGTCAGGTGCGGGGGCTCCATGACCGAGCCGGCGGTGAGCACGCGGGCGCGATCGACGTCCTGCACGAACTGCGCGACGTAGTCGTTGGCAGGATCGGTGAGGATCTCCTCGGGGGTGCCGTTCTGCACGATGCGGCCGTCGCGCATGACGGCGATCCGGTCGCCGAGGAACATCGCCTCGTTGAGGTCGTGGGTGATGAACACGATCGTGCGGCCGAGTTCGCGCTGCAACTCGACGAGCTGCTCCTGCATCTCGCGTCGGATGAGCGGGTCGAGGGCCGAGAAGGCCTCGTCCATCAGGAGGATGTCGGTGCCGGCCGTGAGGGCGCGCGCGATGCCGACGCGCTGGCGCATGCCGCCCGAGAGTTCGTCGGGCATGGCATCCGCTCGGTCGCCGAGACCGACCCGGTCGAGGATCTCCTGGGCACGGCGGCGACGCTCGCTGCGTCCGACGCCCTGGATCTCGAGCGCGTAGGCGGCGTTGTCGAGCACGGTGAGGTGGGGCAGCAGCGCGAAGTGCTGGAACACCATCGACACCGACGAGCGACGGATGCCGCGGAGCTCGCCCGGCGCGGCGGTCGTGACGTTGCGGCCACCGATGAGCACCTGGCCGGCGGTCGGCTGCAGCAGTCCGTTGAGCATGCGGATGATGGTCGACTTGCCGGAGCCGGACAGGCCCATGATGACGAAGATCTCGCCGGGGTTCACCGTGAAGCTCGCGTCGATGACGGCGGCGGTGCCGACGTCGGCGATGTCGGCGCGGGTCTGGCCGGCTTCGAGCCGGCGGACGCCTTCGCGGGGATTGCGGCCGAAGACCTTGTACAGGCCCTGGGCTTCGAGGGCGGGAGCGCCTTCGGGGGACGGGGGAACGGTCACGTGCTTCACCTCGGCGGCCGCGCGCGCGGCAGCATCGGTTACGCCCGGGTGGCGGTCATCGGCGCAACCCGCCGCACGCGTCGATCCTCGGACGCGGGGGGACGTCACGCTCCGGCGACACACATCGGGTCTGTCGCCCAGACCGCCGACCATACGCCCGCTCGGATGGTGTCGGAGACACGACATCGAGCGGTCGCGGACTGGTCGTCGGGGGCCGATGAGCATGCTCGCGGCCCTCTTTCCAACGTAACGAGGTTCACCGAAGGCCGCAAACCGAGGCATCCCGCGCACACCGCTTGACATCGTCTCGTCTTCGTTGCATGGTTAGTTAGTCGAGTAACTAACCCAAGAGGTGACGGATGATCGAAGAAGGACGCGCGCTCTTCCTGCAGATCGCGGAGAGCGTGGAGGACTCGATCATCGACGGAGCCCTCGCCGAAGAGGCGCAGGCACCGTCGACGAACGAACTCGCGGCCTTCTATCGCATCAACCCGGCCACTGCGGCGAAGGGGATCGCGATGCTCACCGACAAGGGCGTGCTCTACAAGCGCCGCGGCATCGGCATGTTCGTCTCGCCGGGGGCCCGCGCGCTGCTCCTCGCCGAGCGCCGTGCCGCCTTCGTCGAGCGCTTCCTCGATCCCCTCCTGGCGGAAGCACGCACCCTGGGCCTCGCCGCCGACGACCTCGCCCGCCTCCTCGCGGAGCGGGCGCAGCAGCAGCCCACCGACACGACAGCAACGGAAGGAACCGCACGATGACCAGCGTGATCGAGGTGAAGCACCTCACCAAGCGTTACCGCGACACCGTCGCGGCCGACGACGTGAGCTTCACGATCGAGAAGGACACGATCTACGGCCTCCTCGGCCGGAACGGGGCCGGCAAGACCACGGTCATGTCGATCCTCACGGCGCAGAACTTCGCCACGAGCGGCGACGTGCGCGTCTTCGGCGAGCACCCGTACGAGAACGCCAAGGTGCTGCGCCGCATGTGCTTCGTCCGCGAGAGCCAGAAGTACCCCGACGACGCGAAGCCCGCCCACGCGTTCCAGATGGCGCGGCTCTTCTTCGAGAACTGGGACCAGGCCCTCGCCGATCGTCTCATCGCCGACTTCCAGCTGCCGATGACCAAGACGATCAAGAAGCTCTCGCGCGGCCAGCTCAGCGCCGTCGGCGTGATCATCGGCCTGGCATCCCGCGCGGAGATCACTTTCTTCGACGAGCCCTATCTCGGACTGGATGCCGTCGCCCGCCAGCTCTTCTACGACCGGCTGCTCGAGGACTACGCCGCGCACCCGCGCACGATCATCCTGTCCAGCCATCTGATCGACGAGGTGTCGAATCTCCTCGAGCGCGTGATCGTCATCGACGGCGGCCGGATCATCATGGACGAGGAGACGGATGCCGTGCGCGGTCGCGCCGCGACGATCGTCGGCGACGCCGCAGCGGTCGACGCGTTCGTCGCCGGCCGCGAGGTGATCCACCGCGAGAGCCTGGGCCGCGTCGCCTCGGTCACGGTCCTCGGCGAACTCACCGGGGCGGACCACGCCCGGCTCCGCGAGGAGGGACTGGACGTCGCTCCGGTCTCGCTCCAGCAGTTGATCGTCCGCACCACGCAGCACGCGGCCGGCGCGTCCGCCGACCGCGGCGTCAAGGAAGGGAGCCTGTCGTGAACCGCACCTGGAATGTCGTGCGCATGCAGCTGATCAACAAGCAGACCTACGTGTGGGTGCCGCTGATCGTGCTGGCCGGCTCGTTCCTGCTCACCCTGGTGATCTGGTCGATGGTGCCCGCCGAGGGTCAGAAGTACAGCGGCGGCGCACAGGCGGTGTACTGGTACTTCGGCGTCGTCGGCGTGCAGTCGCTGACGCTCACCTTCCCGTTCTCGCAGGCGATGAGCGTCACCCGTCGGGAGTACTTCTTCGGAACGACGCTCACGGCGGCGCTCTTCTCGGCGCTGCTGGCGACGCTCTACGTCGGCGGCGCGTTCCTCGAGCGGGCGACCGGAGGGTGGGGACTGCAGGGCTGGTACTTCTCGGTCGACTGGATCTGGGATGCCGGGCCGGCGGCGGCATGGCTGCTGTACTTCGCGGTCCCGATGGTGTTCTTCATGATCGGCTTCGGCTCGGCCACCATCTACAAGCGGTTCGGCAGCGTGTGGCTCACGGTGGTGCTCGTGAGCATCGGGCTCGCGCTCGTCGGGTCGGGCTGGCTCATCGGGCGCCTCGACGGCTGGCGCGCTGTCGGTGAGTGGATCGGAACGCAGGGCACCGCGGGCATCGCCGCCTGGACGCTCCTCGTCGCCCTCGTCATCGCGGCCTTCTCGTTCGCACCGCTCCGGCGGGCGACTCCCTGACCGCCGTCAGGGGTTGGACCGGGGCCGAACGCGTCAGTCGCGTTCGGCCTCGGCCGTGTGGTGGCGGATGACCTCGGCGACGACGAAGTTGAACCACTTCTCGGCGAACTCGGGGTCGAGGTCGGCTTCGGCCGACAGTCGGCGCAGGCGCGCGATCTGCTGCTCTTCACGGTTCGGGTCGGATGCCGGCATCCCGTGCTCGGCCTTCAGCACACCGACCTGCTTCGTGCAGCGGAAACGCTCGGCGAGCAGGAAGATGAGCGCCGCGTCGATGTTGTCGATGCTCGCCCGCAGACCGAGCAGCCTCGCGGTCGCGTCGGTCGTGGCGGTCGTGGCATCCGCTGTGTCGTCCGTCATGAGTCCTCCCCGACCCGAGCGTACCGTCTCACCCCGCGGCTCGACCGTCCCGGCGAGGTCACCGACGCCCCGACGCCCCTAGAGTGTGACGCATGACCGATGCCCCGTCCGAGCCCGGACCCTCCCCGCGCCGCTGGTCGCGCCGCCGTCCGAGCGCGTCGCCTGCGGCAGCGGCGGACGGTGCGCCCCCGACGGATGCGCTGCTCGTCCCGGAGCAGCCCGTGCGTTCGGTGGGCGCGCTCATCCAGCGGCCCTTCGTGCTCGGCTTCCTTGTCGTCCTCGGCGGTCTCCTGGCCGTCGGGCTGACGTCTGCCATCGCCGACCTCGCCACCATCTGGATCTACATCGCCTTCGCGCTGTTCGCCGCCCTGGGCCTCGATCCCCTCGTGCGCCGGCTGGAGCGTCGCGGTGTCGGCCGGGCATGGGGCATCGTCATCGTCTACTTCGTGTTCGCGATCGTCATGGTCGGCGTGCTGTGGCTGGTCATCCCGACGGTCGTGGGTCAGATCGCCCAGTTCATCCGCGATCTGCCCTCGACGATCGCCGGCTTCCAACAGACCGACTTCTACCTGTGGGCACGCGACCAGTTCGGCGACCAGGTGCCCGCGCTGCTGAACGAGATCCAGCGATTCCTCAGCGACCCCGCGAACCTCGCCGCGATCGGCGGCGGCGTGCTGCAGATCGGCGTCTCGATCGGCACGACGATCTCGGGGATCATCATCATCATCGTGCTGAGCCTGTACTTCCTCGCCTCCCTGCCGGAGGTCAAGCAGGCGTTCTACCGTCTCGTGCCGGCACGCAACCGTCCCCTCACGGCGGAGCTCACGGAGGAGATCACGGCCTCGGTCGGCGGCTACCTCGGGGGCATGATCATCCTCGCGTTCTTCAACTCCCTCGTGACCTTCCTCCTCTACTCCGTGCTCGGGTTGCCCTTCCCGCTGCTGCTGGCCGTCGTGTCGTTCTGCATCACGATCATCCCGCTGGTCGGAACGGTGCTGTTTTGGGGCATCGGCTCCGTGGTCGCCCTGTTCACGAATCCGCTGTCGGCCCTCGTCTTCGCGGCCGCGTATCTCGTGTACATGCAACTCGAGGCATACGTGCTCACCCCTCGCGTCATGAACAAGACGATCGCGGTACCCGGGTCGCTCGTGGTGATCGGTGCGCTCGTCGGAGGCACCCTCATGGGTCTGCTCGGCGCGCTCGTCGCGATCCCCGTGACCGCGTCGCTCCTGCTCGTGCTGAAGAAGGTGTGGATCCCCCGCCAGGACGCGAAGGTCTAACCCGCCGCGCCCGGCCGGTCGGCGAGCAGCTGGCTCGGCGACGGCGTGGACACGCGATGGCGCACACGCCCCGGGATACCGGTGCGCAGATCGAGCGCGAGGGATGCCACGTCGTCCGAGCGCTGTCCGGCCACCAGCAGCGTGTCGCGCGCGACGAGGTGGTGCCGTGGCCAGGTCACGCCGCTCTCGACGAGGGCGACGGGCTGCACGGTCGCGCCGGTGCCGCGCACGCGCAGCGTCGCGATCGTGTCGGTGCCCCGCAGCCCGACGTAGGCGAACTCGGCGTCGGCGGACAGCGAGATCTCGGCCGCGGCATCCGCACCGGGGAGCGCCCCGGGCGAGACGGGACCGGCGGCGACCAGCCGCCACCCGGCGCCGTCCGACGGAGGAGCGAGCACGAAGAGCTCGAGCGAGAACTCCGTCACGACGTAGAGGTGACCGCTGGGGTGCCACACGGTGTGCCGCGGCCCGGTGCCCTGCGGGAGCACCACCCGGTCGACTTCGCGAAGTCCGTCCGCAGACGGATGCCACGCACGCACCTGGTCGAGTCCGAGATCGGTCGTGACGACCGTCCGCGTCCCCACGAAGCGGGCGTGATGCGCGCGGGAAGGGCGATTCATGTCGAACGCGGCATACGGATCGTTCGCCGCCCCGGCGACGACGCCTGTCCCCACCCGGCCGTCCGCCGCCAGCGGGACCCGTACCACCCGGCCGTCGCCCCAGCACGACGCGACCAGCCAGCGACCGCCGGGCTCGACGGCGACGTGGCAGACGAGCTCCCCCACGGCAGCCGGCTCGCCCAGCACCGCGAACGAATCGGGACCGGTGCGACGGAACGCCTGCACCACTCCGCCGTGCTCGAGCGCCGCATAGAGCACGTCGAGAGTCGGATGCCAGGCCAGCCACGACGGCGACCCACCGGTGCGCACGGCATCCGCACCGGTCGAGAGCTGTCCACCCGCGAGCGGACCGTCCGGCTCGCCCGCGTGGACGACGCCGATCCCGGTGGCCGCGCCGTCACCGTCGGCGGTGTAGGCGCCGACGAAGAACCTCACGGGGGCTCAGTCGACGAGGTCGTGGCGCACGATCACCGCGTCGCGGGACGCGCCGACACCGATGACCGAGATGCGGGTGCCGCTCATGGCCTCGAGGGCCAGCACGTAGTCCTGCGCCTCGAGGGGAAGGTCGTCGAAGGTGCGGGCCTTCGAGATGTCGTCCTTCCACCCGGGGAAGTACTCGAGGATCGGCGTCGCGTGGTGGAAGTCGCTCTGGTTGACCGGCACTTCCTCGAAGCGTTCGCCGTCGACGTCGTAGGCGACGCACACCGGGATCTGGTCGAGGCCGGTGAGGATGTCGAGCTTCGTCAGCACCAGGTCGGTGATGCCGTTGACACGCGTCGCATAGCGCGTGATCGGGGCGTCGTACCAGCCCACGCGGCGCGGGCGTCCCGTCGTCGTGCCGAACTCGAAGCCGCGCGTGCGCAACCACTCACCCTGTTCGTCGAACAGCTCCGTCGGGAAGGGCCCCGAACCGACGCGCGTCGTGTACGCCTTCACGATGCCGACGATGCGGTCGAGGCGGTTCGGACCGACGCCCGAGCCGGTCGCCGCGCCGCCGGCCGTCGCCGACGACGACGTCACGAACGGGTACGTGCCGTGGTCGACGTCGAGCATCGTGGCCTGGCCACCCTCGAACACGACGACGTCACCGGCATCCAACGCGTCGTTGAGCAGCAGACCCGTGTCGCAGACCATCGGACGCAGGCGATCGGCGTAGGACAGCAGGTCGTCGACGATCTCGTCGACCGTGATCGCGCGGCGGTTGAAGACCTTCACCAGCAGGTGGTTCTTCTGGTCGAGGGCGCCCTCGACCTTCTGGCGCAGGATGTTCTCGTCGAAGAGGTCCTGGATGCGGATGCCGACGCGGTTGATCTTGTCGGCGTAGCTCGGACCGATGCCGCGGCCGGTGGTGCCGATCATGCGCTTGCCCAGGAAGCGCTCGGTGACCTTGTCGAGCGTGCGGTGGTACTGCGTGATGACGTGGGCGTTCGCGCTCACCTTCAACCGGGAGGTGTCGACCCCGCGGGCGGCGAGCGCGGACAGCTCGGCGAAGAGCACCTCGAGGTCGATGACGACGCCGTTGCCGATGACGGCGTTGACGCCGGGCGAGAGGATGCCGGACGGCAGCAGGTGCAGGGCGTACTTCTCGTCGCCGATGACGACCGTGTGACCGGCGTTGTTGCCGCCGTTGAACTTCACGACCCAGTCGGTGCGCTCACCGAGGAGATCGGTGGCCTTGCCCTTGCCCTCGTCCCCCCACTGGACTCCGACGATGACGATGCCTGGCATGGGTGCTCCCCCGTGGATGGACGGTGAGTCCCCATTCTATCGGGGCCGTCCGTGATTGCTTCCGCCGCCGAGATTGCACGAACTGTTGCGGATCCGGCCGCGCGACGACCGAATGCGCGCTCTCGACCGGTTCGCGTGGGGGGCGGTAGCCTGCGGGGATGCGCGTCGACACCTGGTCCGTTCTGCGGCTCGTGATGGGCGTGGTCATCATCGCGGCCGTCGTCACGCAGCTGGTGGCGTCGATCACCTCGACGATCGAGCTGGGTCGCGACCTCGGCACCGTGATCGCCAACTTCTTCAGCTTCTTCACGATCCTCTCCAACGTGCTCGCCGCGACGACGCTCCTGTGGGCGGGGATCGCCGGACTGCGCGCCGGACGGGATGCCGTCGAGAGCCCGGCCCTCGCGACGACGCTGGCCTGCGCCACCACGGCGATGGTGATCACGGGCATCGTCTATAACGCCCTCTTGCGGAACATCACCCTGCCGCAGGGGAGCGAGCCGGTGCCCTGGTCGAACGAGGTGCTCCACCTCATCGGCCCGCTGTTCCTGCTCCTCGATCTGCTCTTCGCGCCACGCCGGCGCGGACTGCCGTGGCGATCGATCGCGGTGGTGCTCGCGTTCCCGCTCGTCTGGAGCGCGTACACCCTCTTGCGCGGTCCCCTCGTGACCAATCCGGCCAACGGGGAGCCCTGGTGGTACCCGTATCCGTTCCTCAACCCGAACGGTCCGGGCGGCTGGCCCGCGGTGATCGTCTACATCGTGGTCATCTCGCTCGCCTTCGTCGCGGTGGGCGCATTCACGGTGTGGATCGGCCGGCGCCGCACGACGGCATCCGTCACGGCCTGACGCTCGACCCTCGACCCGCGCGGCCTTCGCCGACGCGCGGCCTTCGCCGGCGCCGTCTCGTGGGTGGCTGTCGATGCCACCCGCGGCTCGGCGCGGACGAACGCGGCCGCGACGCCGTTCGCGAACCCGCCCGACGCGGCGGGCCGTGTGTCCAGTAGGAACGACACAGGGCGTAACAGGGATTCGGTCGGCGCGGTGCCGGGCGGCGAGACTCGAAGCACGCGTCGACGAACCACCGGGCGCGACCCCCCGCAGAGAGGCCTGCCCGCGTGATTGCGCTCGAACACGTGTCCAAGCGATACGGCGACGTCCCCGCCGTCGACGACGTCTCGCTCACCATCCCCACGGGGGAGATCTTCGGCATCGTCGGGCAGAGCGGAGCCGGCAAGAGCACGCTCGCCCGCATCGTGAACCTCCTCGAACGACCGGATGCCGGATCCGTCACGGTCGACGGCACCGAACTCACTTCCCTCGGCGACGCCGATCTGCGGGCCGCGCGGCGCCGCATCGGCATGGTGTTCCAGCGGTTCAACCTGCTGGGGAGCCGCACGGTACGCGCCAACGTGGAACTGGCGCTCGAACTCGACGGCACGCCGCGGGAGCAGCGCCGGGCCCGCGCGCTCGAGATGCTCGATCTCGTCGGGCTCAGTCACCGCGCCGAGGCGTCGGTCCACGAGCTGTCGGGCGGCCAGCAGCAACGCGTCGGCATCGCCCGCGCGCTTGCGGCGCGACCGAGCGTGCTGCTGTCCGACGAGGCCACCAGCGCCCTCGACCCGGAGACGACGACCGCGATCCTCGACCTGTATCGCCGCATCAACGCGGAACTCGGGCTCACGGTGCTCCTCATCACCCACGAGATGGACGTCGTGAAGACCGTGTGCGATTCCGCCGCGCTCCTGGAGGCGGGCCGGGTGGTCGAGAGCGGCCGCCTGGTCGACATCATCCGCACGCCCGGCTCCCGCCTCACCGCCCAGCTGTTCCCGCTCGGCGCGATCCCGTCGACGGTGGCCCCGGATGCCACGGTGATCGACATCACGTTCGCCGGCGGCACCGCCGACCGGCCGGTGATCGCCCAGCTCGCCCGCGACCACGGCCTCGACGTGTCGATCCTCGGGGCGCTGATCGAGCGGATCGGCGGCACGCAGGCGGGGCGCACGCGCCTCGAAGTGCCGGATGCCGCGGCATCCGCCGTGATCGACGACCTCCGCGGCCAGGGGCTCCTCGTCGAGGTGCTCCGGACGGGAGTCGCCGCGTGAACGATCAGCTCTTCACGGTGCTCCTCGTCGCCACGGGGCAGACGCTGTACATGGTCGGATTCGCCCTCCTCGCGACGGTGATCGTCGGCCTGCCGCTGGGTGTCGTGCTCGTCGGCACGGAGGAGGGACGCTTCCTGGAGGCGCCGTTCGGATCGAGGCGCCTCGGCGTCGTCATCAACCGCACCCTCGACTTCATCGTCAACCTCGGCCGATCGGTGCCGTTCATCATCCTGATGGTCGCCCTCATCCCGTTCACGAGAGTGGTGGTCGGCACGTTCATCGGCCCGACGGCCGCGATCGTCCCGCTGTCGGTCGTCGCGATCCCGTTCTTCGCGCGCATGGTCGAGATCGCGATCAAGGAGGTCGACCCGGGGCTGCTGGAGGTCGCGTCGTCGCTCGGCGCGAGCCGATGGCAGCTGGTCACCAAGGTGCTCCTGCCCGAGGCCGCACCGCCGATGCTGCTCGGTCTCTCGACCACGGTGACCTCGATCATCAACTTCTCGGCGATGGTCGGCACGGTCGCCGGCGGCGGACTCGGCGACGTCGCCATCCGCTACGGCTACCAGCAGTACAGCTGGATCCACATCGTCTCGGTGATCGTCATCATCTTCGCGATCGTGATGGTCCTGCAGTCGCTCGCCTCGTGGGGCGCCCGCCGCCTCGCCCGCCGCTCCTCCCGCCCGCCGCGTCGCGCTCGCGGCGCGGCCCTCGCCCCGTCGCCCGCGACGTCCGGCGCCTCGCACCTTGCTCCCTGACCGGCATCCCGAAAGGACCACACCATGACTCGCAAGCTCCCCCTGTTCGCGGCGGCGACCGCTGCCGCCGCCCTCCTGCTCACCGGCTGCGCGGGCGGCACCGCGCCCGCCACCGACGCGTCGGGCGACAGCCTCGGCACGCTGAAGGTGGGCGCGCTGCAGACGCCCGCCGGCGACATCCTGAAGCACGTCGCCGAGAACGGCGCCGCCGAGCTCGGGCTCACGATCGAGTTCGTGCCGTTCACCGACTACAACACCCCGAACACGGCGCTGGCCGACGGGTCGATCGACGCGAACCTGTTCCAGAACTCGACGTTCCTCGAGACCTTCAACGCCAACACCGGCGAGGACCTCGTGAGCGTGGGCGAGGCGTACCTGCCGACGGCCGCGTTCTACTCGACCAAGATCTCGAGCCTCGACGAGCTCGCCGACGGCGCCTCGATCGCGATCCCCAACGACCCGACGAACGAGGGGCGCGCGCTGAAGATGCTCGCCGCCGAGGGACTCATCGAGGCGACCGACGACGTCGTCGACCTCTCGGGCGTGACGGCGAACCCGCGGGGCTTCGAGTTCAAGGAGATCGAGAACGCGACGCTGCCGCAGGCGCTTCCCGACGTCGACACGGCGTTCGTGACGATCAGCTTCGCGCTGCCGGCGGGGCTCACCGCCGACCAGGCGATCCTCATCGAGGGCGCCGACAGCCCGTACTACAACGTGCTGGCCACGCGTCCGGAGCTCAAGGACGACCCCCGCATCGTCGCGCTCTACGACCTCCTCACCTCGCAGGACGCCGCCGACTACGAGCAGGAGACCTGGGGCGGCCTCGTCGTCCCCGTGACCGACTGACACCGCATCGCCCCTTCGCCGGCGTCGAAGTGCGGGTGCATCTCCACGGCATCCGCGGTTCGGCGCCGGCGAACGCGTTCGCGCCGCGTCGCGTCACGTTCGAGCTACCGTCACGAGCGACCGTCACGAGGCCGGAGCGAACGCGGATGCCTCAGTAGACTTGATCCCATGTCGAAGGTCCTCCAGTCCCTGCCCGTCGGCGAGCGCGTCGGCATCGCCTTCTCGGGAGGCCTTGACACCTCCGTCGCCGTCGCGTGGATGCGCGACAAGGGCGCCGTCCCCTTCACCTACACGGGCGACCTCGGTCAGTACGACGAAGACGACATCGCCTCGATCCCCGGGCGCGCCCTGCAGTACGGCGCCGAGGCGTCGCGTCTCATCGACTGCAAGCCGCTCCTCGTCGAAGAGGGTCTCGTGGCGCTGGCGTGCGGCGCGTTCCACATCCGCTCCGGCGGGCGCACGTACTTCAACACGACGCCCATCGGCCGCGCCGTCACGGGCACGCTGCTCGTGCGCGCGATGAAGGAGGACGGCGTCGACATCTGGGGCGACGGCTCCACCTACAAGGGCAACGACATCGAGCGGTTCTACCGCTACGGCCTGCTCGCCAACCCGGCGCTGCGCATCTACAAGCCTTGGCTGGATGCCGACTTCGTGACGGAGCTCGGTGGTCGCAAGGAGATGAGCGAGTGGCTCGTCGCCCACGACTTCCCCTACCGCGACTCGGTCGAGAAGGCGTACTCGACCGACGCGAACATCTGGGGGGCCACGCACGAGGCGAAGACCCTCGAGCACCTCGACGTGTCGCTGGAGGTCGTCGAGCCCATCATGGGCGTGCGCTTCTGGGACCCGTCGGTCGAGATCGCCACCGAAGACGTGTCGGTCACTTTCGAGGCGGGACGCCCCGTCGCGATCAACGGCGTGGAATTCGCGGATGCCGTTGCCCTCGTCCAGGAGGCGAACGCGATCGGCGGTCGCCACGGCCTGGGCATGAGCGACCAGATCGAGAACCGCATCATCGAGGCGAAGAGCCGCGGCATTTACGAGGCCCCCGGAATGGCGCTGCTGTTCATCGCGTACGAGCGTCTGGTCAACGGCATCCTGAACGAGGACACCCTCGCGACCTACCACGAGCAGGGCCGCCGCCTCGGCCGGCTCATGTACGAGGGGCGGTGGCTCGAGCCGCAGTCGTTCATGCTGCGCGAGTCGATCCAGCGGTGGGTGGGGTCTGCCGTGACCGGCACCGTCACGCTGCGCCTGCGCCGCGGCGAGGACTACACGATCCTCGACACCACCAGCCCGAACCTGTCGTACTCGCCGGAGAAGCTGTCGATGGAGCGCGTCGGCGACGCGGCCTTCGGCCCGACCGACCGCATCGGGCAGCTGACGATGCGCAACCTCGACATCGCCGACTCCCGCGCCCGTCTCGAGCAGTACGCGGGCCTGGGTCTCATCGGTGGCGCGACGGCGGAGCTCGTGGGCGAGCTGGTGTCAGGCGAGTCGGCGGAGATCACCGGCCACGCGCGGCCGTACTACGCCGAGCGCGAGGAGCTCGCCGAGGCGCTCGACGAGGCATCCGAGTCGGCGTCGTTCGACTTCGGCGCCGACTGATCCCCGCCGGTCGTCGAGCGGGCGCGCCCCGGCCGGTCGTTGAGCGAGCGCAGCCCGGTCGTTGAGCGAGCGCAGCGAGACGAAACGCCGCACCCCACCCCCGCCACGCCCGGTCGTTGAGCGAGCGCAGCCCGGTCGTTGAGCGAGCGCAGCGAGACGAAACGCCGCACCTCGCCCCCGCCACGCCCGGTCGTTGAGCGAGCGCAGCGAGACGAAACGCCGCACCCCACCGCACCATCGTTTCGTCTCGGCCGCTCCGCTCCCTCGCTCAACGACCGACACCCCACCGCACCCCACCGCACCACCGTTTCGTCTCGGCCGCTGCGCGCCCTCGCTCAACGACCGACACCCCACCGCACCCCGGCCGGTCGTTGAGCGAGCGCAGCGAGACGAAACGCCGCACCACCCCACAGCTCAGTCCCCAGGGGAACGGCGGCGATGTGCGGCGCTCCAGCCGCGCACGGCATCCAGTCCACCCTCCGCAAAGGCGATGCGCTTGGCGTGACTCCATCCCTGCAGCCGCTTCTCCCACGCGAACGCCTCATCGATGCGCGCGCACTCGCTCGACCAGTACAGCTCGACCGGACGTCGACGTCGCGTGTACGCCGCGCCCTCTCCCGCCTGGTGCTGCGCGAGCCGCCGCGCGAGGTCATGCGTGCTCCCGACGTAGAGCGTCCCGTCGGAGCAGCGCAGCATATAGACGTACGGCATCGGATGAGCGTACGGATGCCGCGGGGCATCGGTTCCATTCATCCACACCCGTTTCGTCTCGGGCGCTGCGCGCCCTCACTCAACGACCGGTACCCGCCTCGCCCGGTCGTTGAGCGAGCGCAGCGAGACGAAACGCCGCACCCGGTACCCGCCTCGCCCGGTCGTTGAGCGAGCGCAGCGAGACGAAGCGCCGCACCCCGCCCCACCACCGTTTCGTCTCGGGCGCCGCACGCCCTCGCTCAACGACCGAAACGCGGCGCCGCACGCGCATCGCTGAGAGTTCGCCCAGATAACTTGCACACGCATGTGTAGTTTCGTACGCTGGAGCCATGAGCACGACCGCGCCGGCGCGTCGCCCGAGAAGGGATGCCGCGGCCAACCGCGCAGGAATCCTCTCGGCGGCAGCCACCACCCTCGCCCACGACCCGCACGCGTCGATCGACACGATCGCCCGGGCCGCCGGCCTGACGCGGCGCGCGCTCTACGGCCACTTCGACGACCGCGACGCACTCCTGCGCGAACTCATCGACGCCGGCGCTCCGCGCTTCAACGCGATCGCCGACGCCGTCGACGGAACCGACCCCGCACCGCTCGCACTGGCTCGCCTCACCGATCGACTGTGGACGGAGGCGGCCCACGTCCAGGTGGCCGCCGCCCTCGCCCTCGATGAGACGCACGTCGAGTGGACCGCCGCCGCCCTCGCTCCGCTGCGGCGCACGGTGGCCGAGCTCGTCCGGCGCGGGCAGGCCGACGGCATGCTTCGCACCGACGTCGCCGGCCCGACGGTCGCGCGACTCATCGAGGAGACGGCGCGCGTCGTCGTCACCCGCCTCGACGCCTCCTCCCCCGACGCCCGCCTCCTCGCCGTCCGTGCCGTGCTGTCGATCGCCGGCCTGTCGTGGCGCGAAGCGGATGCCGTCCTCCTCTCTCTCGATACGGAGCCCTGATGCTCGTCGAACTCGCCGACGTCTCGAAGGGTCGGCGCGGTCTCGCACTGCCCGACACCACGCTCAGCTACCGCAGCGGCCGCGCCGCGCTCGCCATCGCCGAGACCGAGCAGCGCCCCACGGTGCTCGGTCTCATCGCCACCGGACGCATGCGCCCCGACACGGGCCGCGTCACGATCGACGGTCGCGCCGTGCCGCGCGACCTCCGTCGTCGCACCGCCCTGGTGGATGCGCCCGACGTGAGCGAACCCGCGCCCGACGTGGCACTGGCCGGTGTGGTCGGCGAGGAGCTCATGTTCGCCGGCCTCCCGTCCGACCCGCTCGCGGCCCGACGGTGGCTCGACGAACACGGCCTCCGTCACCTCTCGCGAGTTCCGATCGCCGACGTCGCCCCCGTCGACCGACTGCGCGTGCTGCTGGAGCTGGCATCCCGCCGCCCCGGCATCGAGGGTCTCGTGCTCGTCTCTCCCGACCGCCACGGCGCCGAACCCGCGCAGTGGTGGCCGCTCGTGGAGGAGTTCGCCGATCGCGGCTTCGCGGTGCTCGTCATCGCGGGGCGCACGGCAGCGGCCGTCGTCGCGGAGACCACCGGCTCGGCGCGTCGCCGTCGGCCGCGTGCCAGCGGCGTGCGCCTGCGAGGCGTCCGCGGGCGGATCGCGGGAGGTGCGCGATGAAGATCCCCGCGCTCATCTCGGCGGAGTTCCGTCGCCTCACCGCGACCCGCATGTCAGTCATCGCGCTCATTGCGCTCACGCTCGTGCCGGTGCTCTACGGCGGCCTGTACCTGTGGGCGAATCAAGACCCGTACGGCAAGTTCGAGGACGTGCCGGTGGCTTTGGTCGACCTCGACGCGGGCGTGCCGGCATCCGCGAATCAGGATGCCGCTGACTACGGTGCGCAGGTGGCGGACCAGCTGCTCGACGGCGGCGCGTTCGACTGGCAGCTCCTCGGGGCCGACGCCGCCGCCGATGCCCTCCGCAACGGCGATGTCGACTTCACCGTGACACTCCCCGCCGACTTCTCCGCCGCGCTCACGAGCGCCGGCGGCGACGACCCCCACCAGGCAACGATCGTCCTGTCCACCAACGACGCCAACAACTACCTCGCGTCGTCGATCGGTTCGCAGGCGGTCGAGAAGATCCGACGCTCGGTCGCCGAACTCGTCGGTGAGGAAGTAGCCGGACGCCTGCTCGACGGCATCGCCGACATCCGCGCGCAGCTCGTGACGGCCACCGACGGCGCGACGAAGCTCACCGACGGTGCCGACGACGCGGTCGCCGGCGCGACCACGCTGGCCGACGGCGCGGGCGAACTCTCGAAGGGAGCAAAGACGGCGGCGACCGGGGCGAAGACCCTCGCCGACGGTGCCGACACGCTCGCGTCGGGTTCGGCGCGCGTCGCGTCGGGAGCGGCCCGAGTCGCCGACGGCGCCCAGCAGGTGGCCGACGGCACGGCGACCCTCGCCGGGTACGCCGACCGCGCCGGCGACGCCGTCGATCGCGCCGTCGGGCTCCTCCCCGACGCGCGGGCCGACATCGAGCGTGCGCTCACCGAGCACGGGCTCTCGGCATCCGAGGTCGCCGCGGTGCTCGCCGAACTCGACCCGCTCGGCGACGCGCTGGCGACCGGCGCCGACCGCGTCGACGCCGCCGTCGGCAAGGTCGACGCCCTCGCCTCCGGTGCCGCCCAGGTCTCCGACGGCGCCGATCAGGTCGCGTCGGGCTCGGCGCAGGTGTCCAACGGGGCCGAAGAGCTCGCGGACGGCGCGGGGCGACTGGCATCCGGCACGTCCGAGCTGTCCGACGGGGCGGCGCGACTCGACGCGGGGGCGGAGCGTCTGCGCGCGGGCCTCAGCACGCTCGCGAACGGCGCGGACGAGCTGCGGGCGGGACTCGCCGACGGAGTCGCGGCCCTCCCCGACGCGTCGGCCGACCTCCGCGCCGCGCAGGCCGAGACGATCGCCGACCCGGTCGCGGTCGACAGCAGCAGCACCGCGCACGCGTCGGACTACGGCGCCGGGCTCGCACCGTTCTTCGCCGCCCTGGCCGCGTGGATCGGCATCTACGCCCTGTTCCTCATCGTCAAGCCGGTCTCCCGTCGCGCCGTCACGGCGCTGCGCTCGCCCGTCCGGATCGCTCTCGCGGGCTGGCTCACCCCCGCCCTCCTCGGCGCGGTGGGCATGATCGTGCTGTTCGGGGTGCTCTCCCTCGCCCTGGGATTCGGGTTCGCCCACCCGCTCGGCACCCTCGGCATCCTGGTGCTCGCGTCGTTCACCTACGCGGCGATCATCCTGGCGCTGAACGTGTGGCTCGGCTCGGTCGGTCAGTTCGTCGGGCTCGTGCTCATGGTGCTGCAGTTGGTCACAGCCGGCGGCACCTTCCCGTGGCAGACCCTCCCCGGCCCGCTCGCCGCCCTCCATCACGTGCTCCCGATGGGCTACGTCGTGGATGCCATGCGCCAGCTGATGTACGGGGGTGCCCTCGACCGCGTCGCCGGCGACGTGGCGGTGCTCCTGCTGTGGCTCGGTGCCGCGCTCGGGGTGGCGATCGCGGGCGTCGCCCGCATGACGCACCGCCGCACCCTGCGCGATCTGCAGCCGAGCCTCATCGGCTGACGCGCGCCCGCAGACGCACGCGTCCACGTGCCCGCGGCCCGGCTGAGCGTGCTTAGCGCGACCTCGAATTCTTCGGTGGTCTCGGTCTCAGCGGCGGGACTTCCAACGTCGGCACTGCCCGGATGAGGAACTTGTCGAAGTGAGGGACGGTGAATGCGGCATATCCGTGCTCGGGCGTGTACAGCAGTCCCATGTTGATCAGTTCGGCCCGTGTAGGACCGAGATTCTGAGACGTCCGCCCCATGACGTCCGCAACCTCGGATGCCTTTTGGGGAGCGGGACCGAGTTCCGCCATCGCACGCAAGTAGGCGCGCTGCATCTCAGTGGCACGATCGAGGCGGACGCGGAAGAAGGACTCGTCGAGTTTGGCCTCGTAGCCGGGCACGGCCAGCACGACGTCGTCGACAGAGATTCTCGGTCCTTCGGCTACTGTCCAGACCGCGTATCCAAGCTCTTGGAGAAAGTACGGGTAGCCTCCCGTAATCTCTATGGCTTTTGTCAGTGCGCCGTTCTCGAAACTGACCCCCTCCTCTGCAGCCGGCTTGGTGAGGGCGGCCTTGGCGTCGTCTTCGCCAAGATTTCCGATGGAAGGGAACTTGAACAACCTCTCCGCGTAGGACTTCGCATCGCCCGCGAGCTCCGCGATCTGCGGTAGACCGGCGCCCACCATTGTCACCGGGAGCTTCCGCTGGACCATCTTGTGCAGCGCCTCGATGACGGCCTCGAGCTGAGGCTTGCTGAGGAACTGCACCTCGTCCAGGAGGAGCACGACTCCTCGCTCGCGTTCTTGCGCTGCTTCCCCTAGGGCTACGAAGACATCGGTGACGTCCAATGCAAGGTTCGAGTGGTCCGCATAACCCTCAGCAGCATCGACATCGAGGCCGGCGGACCAGGTGCCGGAGGCATCGACGCTGACGGTGAACGACCGCAGTACCTGCGCAGCGTGTGTGAACCGGTCCGTCCACCGCGCTTTCGGAGACAACTCGAACAGGGCGGTCCTGAGTTTTGTGGCGAGCGCATTGCGAAAGTGGTTCTCGTCGTTCTTGCTCACTTCGAGTTCAACGACCACCCAATCGCGCGCAAGCGCCTTTGCACGGAACTGGCCGAGGAGCACCGTCTTTCCTACCCCGCGCAGGCCCGTGATGATCATCGACTGTTCGGTGCGGCCTCGTTCGATGCGGGCGAGGAGCAGGTCGAACGAACCGAGCTGGTCATCGCGTCCTACCACCGCTTGTGGTTCGGCGCCGGCATTCGGGGTGTAGGGGTTGGTCAGAGCCTGCATGGAGTGAGTTTATCGACGTTAGTCCGTTTTAGTCGATTTCCCTAAAGTCAGCATACGTCGATAAAGACAGCGGCTCCGTCATGCGTTCCCGTAGCTTGAGGAGCAGGGGGTGTGATGTCCGAGACTGTTCCCATTCTGACGCGACCGCTGACGAGTGTGCGCCACGCGACGAACGCGTTCGTCCTGAACACCGTGGCTCTCGCGCTCGTCGTTTCGCTCCTTGTTGCCGCGGTCGTCGCCCTCGCCCGGTGGGACCCGACGCGGTTCATGAGACAACTGACGACGGTCACCGGCATGGCTGCGCCTTGGGTCGTCCCGGTTTACATCACGGCGCTCGTGGCCGCTCTCGCAGTATTGACATTGCCCGACTGGCAAGGGCGCGCCAACGACGATGTCGAGGCGGTGAAGGAGCGGGCGACAGTGCGGCGAGCGATCGGTTCGGCCGCCTACTTCGTGGGTCCGGCATACGCGGTGTGGGTCCTCCTTGCGGTCGTAGCCGCGCTGTGGCCGCGCGTCCCGGTCGGGGACAACGGCGGCGTGGCGCTGGCGTGGCCCATCGTGCTGATGCTGACGGTGCTGGTTTCGCGGGCGGCGGTGGGAACCCTCGAACAACGTCACGAGGACGCGGCGCAACTCGTCGACACGCTGACGATATGGCGGCGGCGGGTGAACGTTCGCGCCTATCCGAAGACCTCGCTCGGGCGGTCGCTGACGCTCGTCGCCCTTATCGTCGTTGCCCCGCTCACCGGGGTGGGTGTCGCCCTCCTCGCCGCGTACGGCTGGCGGGTGGGCATGGCTTCGGTGATCCTCCTCCTTTTGGTCCACACGGTCGCAGTCTCGATGTGGGCCGCCCGTTACCAGGTCGCTTCGCGACCGACCCGCCGGTTTCTCGCAACGGGGTCGTCTCTTTTTCTCGCGGCACCGACGGCCGCGATCGTCTCCTCGGGTGGGCTCCCGTACGCGCCCGTCTTCGCGGTCGGTGTCGCGTTGCCCGCGGCGGCGTACCTCGTCCCGTGGGGTGGCCGACAGCTACTCGCGGCGACAGCCCTCCAGCCCCTCGACAGGCGGCTCAGGAACGCGACGGAGTACCGGAACAGGTGCGCGGAACAGCTGGAGCGACTCCACGCGCGGCCACACCGGTGGTGGCAGCGGAACGCGCGCCCGACGTGAGCGCCCGCAGACGCATCCCGACTGACACCGAGTCTCACGGGGCCGGTTAGGATGCCAGGAAGGCCACGCTTCTGGGGCGCGCGGCCCGATCGCGACCCGAAGCGATGAAGCCGACGCCCCAGTGGAGCTCTCGACACCGATGTCCGACGCCTCGCACGCACGCCTGTCCATCGACGACCCCACCGGCCCCGACGGGGTCGGGACGGCCACAGACGGAAACCCCGCCGCACCGCGCCGCCGCCGATCGTTGGGCCGGACGATCGGCGCGTGGGCGTTCGGTGTCGTCGCGGGCGTCACCGTGCTCGCCCTGATCGCCGCCGGCATCCTGCTCTACACCGTGCAGCGGTCGTTCCCCCAGCTCGAGGGCACCGTCGCCCTGCCGGGCCTCGGGGCAGAGGTCAGCGTGATGCGCGACGAACTCGGCATCCCGACCATCGTCGCCGACTCGTCGGCCGACCTCTTCTACGCGCAGGGGTATGTGCACGCACAGGACCGGTTCTGGGAGATGGACTTCCGCCGCCACGTCACCGCCGGCCGGCTCTCGGAACTGTTCGGGGAGTCGCAGCTGGGCACCGACCGGTTCCTCCGCACGCTGGGCTGGCACGAGATCGCCGCACAGGAGGTCGAGGCGCTCGACGAGCGGGAGCGCGGCTACTACGAGGCGTATGCCGACGGCGTCAACGCGTATCTCGCCGACCACTCCGGCAGCGCCGCCTCGCTCGAGTACGCGGTGCTCGGACTCCAGAACCCGGGCTACGAGATCGAACGGTGGACGGCGGTCGACTCCGTCGCGTGGCTCAAGGCGATGGCCTGGGACCTCCGCAGCAACATCGAAGACGAGACGGCGCGCGCCCTCCTCGCCCAGACGCACACCCCCGAGCAGATCGCCGAGCTATACCCCGGGTACCCCTACGACACGAACCCCGTGATCGTCCCCGTCATCACTCCGCCCGCGGGCGACGCCGCCGACACCGACGCCGACACGGCATCCCTCCGGCTGGACTGGAAGGAGGTCGGCAGCGTCATCGAGGCGGCGAGCGCGCTCCTCGGCGGCGTCGGCGAGGGGGTCGGCTCGAACTCCTGGGTCGTCTCGGGTGCGCTGACGGAGAGCGGGCTGCCGCTCCTGTCGAACGACCCGCATCTGGGCGCGTCGATGCCGAGCGTCTGGTACCAGGTGGGTCTGCGGTGTAGGACGGTCTCCGAGGAGTGCCCGTTCGACGTCGCCGGGTTCAGCTTCTCCGGGATGCCGGGGGTGATCATCGGGCACAACGCGACGGTCGCGTGGGGGTTCACGAACCTCACGACCGACGTCACCGACCTGTATCTCGAGAAGGTCGAGGGCGACAGCTACTGGCGCGACGGCGAGCTCGTGCCGCTCGACGTGCGCACCGAGACGATCGAGGTCGCCGGCGGTGCATCGGAGGAGCTGGTGATCCGCTCGACGGTGCACGGCCCCATCGTGTCGGGCCTCACGGGCGACTTCACCGCCATCGCCGACGATCCGTACACGGGGGAGACGGATGCCGTCACGGCGCCCTCCGCGACGGGCGACGTTCCCGCGACCGGCGAGTACGCGGTGTCGCTCCAGTGGACGGCGCTGCAGCCGGGGACGACCGCCCGGGCGCTGTTCGCGCTCAACACGGCCGCGAGCATCGAGGACTTCCGCGCGGCGGCATCCCTCTTCGACGTTCCCGCGCAGAACCTCGTCTACGCCGACACGGCGGGCAACATCGGCTACCAGACGCCGGGCCGGTTGCCGATCCGCGGCGCGGGCGACGGGTCGATGCCACAGCCGGGGTGGGATTCCGCCTACGACTGGCAGGGCTTCATCCCGTTCGACGAGCTGCCGATGGCGTTCAACCCCGAGAGCGGGTACATCGTCACCGCCAACAACGCGATCGTCGACGAGGACTACGAGTACTTCCTCACGAACGACTGGGACTACGGCTGGCGCGCCGCGCGCATCGTGCACCTGATCGAACGGGCTGCGGCGGGCGGCAAGCTCACCGCCGACGACATGTCGGCGATCCAGGCCGACGACGAGTTCTGGATCGGCAAGCGGCTCGCCGCCGCGTTCGCCGATGTCGAGGTGGAGGGCGAGGGAGCCCGCGCGGGCGTCGCGCTGCTGGAGCAGTGGGATGCGCAGAGCACGGCCGACAGCGCCGCCGCGGCATACGCGAACGTGCTGTGGGACGAACTCGCGCAGAACCTGTTCTCGCGTCGGGAGGCCCCGGCATCCCTCGCGGGTCAGGGCCGACTGTTCCTCGTGGTCGACCGGCTGCTGGACGATCCTGCGTCGGACTGGTGGGTCAACGACGACGTGGGCGTGTCGGGGCGGGACGAGATGCTCGTGCGCAGCGCGGAAGACGCGTACGACCGGCTCGTGACGCTGCAGGGAGACAACCCTGCGCGGTGGAACTGGGGGTCGCTGCACACGCTGACCCTGACGAACGGGTCGTTCGGCGAGAGCGGCATCGCCCCGATCGAGATGCTGTTCAACCGTGGACCTTTCCCCGTCGGCGGTGGCGCGTCGGTCGTGGATGCCACGGGCTGGGCGCTCGGCGAGGACTTCTCGACCTCGACGGTGCCGTCGATGCGCATGACGATCGACCTGTCCGACCTCGATGCGTCGCGGTGGAACCATCTGACCGGCGCGAGCGGGCACGCGTTCCACCCCAACTACACCGACCAGTTCGCGGCATGGCAGGAGAAGCGGCAGACGCCGTGGGCGTTCACCCCGGACGCGGTGGCCGCCGCCACCACCCACACCCTCACCCTGACCCCCGCCGACTGAGCCGGGGACTGAGCCGGGCCGCCGAGGCTGCGCGAAGTGCTGCCGGAGACGGCATCCGGGAGCACTTCGCGCACTTTCGACCGGCGACGTCATCCGAGAGCCCGACGTAGACGCTCGGCGAGCGCGCGGATGCCGTCGGATGTCCCACTTCCGGTCGGTCATGTCCCACTTCCGGTCGCTTCAGAGGTGCCAGAACGACACAACTTGGGACATGGGCCCCCTCAGCCCCCATCGGCCCCTGCCTACAACGGGGGATGTCCCAACCTCGGTCGGTCATGTCCCAATCTCGGACGGTCATGTCCCACTTTCGGTCGGCATGTCCCACTCTCGGTCGGTCATGTCCCACTTCCGGTCGGTCATGTCCCACTTTCGGTCGCTTCAGGGATGCCAGAACGACACACTTTGGGACATGGGCCCCCTTTGCGCCCCATCGGCCCCCTGCCTACAGCTGAGGGATGTCCCAAATCCGGTCAGTCATGTCCCACTTCCGGTCGCTTCAGGGATGCCAGAACAACACACTTTGGGACACGGCTGACCCAAAGCGGGACATGCGCACCGCACACCGCACACCGCACACCGCACACCGCGGCCGTTCGCGCACTCTCGCCGCCCGCCCGGCCGCGCCGCCCGCGCCGCACCCGCCCGCGCCGCACCCGCCCGCGCCGCACCCGCCCGCGCCGCACCCGCCCGCGCCGCCGCCCGCCCGAGCCCGCCGCCGCCGCCCGCCCGCGCCGCCGCCCGCCCGAGCCCGCCGCCGCGCCCGCCCGCGCCGCCGCCCCCGGCCGCGCGGGTCAGCCGCCGGCGGCGGGGGGAGTGCGCTTGTCGTCGGCGAGCTCGTCGACCACGAGCGAACGCTCGTCGATCGTGCCGTTGCGATACGCCTGGCGGCCGACCATGTGCGCCGACAGGGGCGCCGTCGCGAGCTGGATGAGCATCACCGGCACGAGGAACGCCGTCACCGCCCAGCTCTCCAACGAGATCGCGATGGCGATGCAGATGAGGAGGAACCCGAGCACCTGCGGCTTCGTCGCGGCGTGCAGGCGCGTCGGCACGTCGCGGAAGCGCAGCAGACCGACCGCCGCCGTCAGGCACAGCAGAGCACCGATGATGACGAGCACCAGCACCACGACCTCACGCACCTCGTTCATCGCTCCGCTCCGTCGCGTCGGGCCACGAACCGGGCGATCGAGATCGAGCCGAACACGCCCACGGCCGCGACGATCAGCAGCAGCGGCAGCGTGCGGGTGTGATGGTTGATCGCCATCTCCGCACCGAGCGCGCACATGACGAGGGTCAACAGCACATCGGATGCCACGGCGCGGTCGAGGATCGAGGGGCCCACGACGATGCGCCACACGGTCAGCAGTGCCGACACGGCGAAGACGACGTAGATGACGCCCAGCAGCACGACGGTCATCCGGCGAACCTCCTGTCGGAGACGCGCGAATCGCCCGCGGCGCGAATGGCATCCCCCTGGGCGCGCGAGCCCACGGCCCGGACGATCCGCTCCTCCCAGTGCTGCACGGCCGTGCGCTGCGCGTCGACCTGCGCCTGGTCGCGCACGCCGATGACGTGGAGGTAGAGGATGCGGCGGTCGCGGTCGATGTCGACGATGAGCGACCCGGGAATGAGGGATGCCGTGACCGCGACGTGCGTCATGATGAGGTCGTCGTCGGTGACGAGCGGCACGGCGATGATGGCCGTACCCGGCTGCGACCGGAAGTCGAGCACCTGCCACGCCACCGTGATCGATCCGCGGACGAGGGCGAGTACGAACTCGAGCGAGAACACGAAGCCCCACCAGAGGTTGACCCGACCCGAGAGCTCGACCGCCGGCAGACGGAACACCCGCGTCACGAAGATCGCGACGGCGATCCCCGTGAGGAAGGACAGCACCGTGAACTGCCCCCACAGCAGCATCCACAGGGCGATCAGCCAGATGAAGAACGGCAGCTGACGCCACACGCTGACGAGAACGGTCTTGGAGTTCACGGCGTCTCACCCACCTGCACGAGCACCACGGGATCCTGCAGCGCCTCGCCGATGCTCGCGCACAGCTCGTACAGCGGACCGGCGAAGATCGTGAGCGCGACGGTCACGGCGACCATCCCCGCGGTGGCGGCGGTCATGATGCGCGGGATGACGCGGCGCTCGGTCTGGGTGGCGGCCGCCGGCGCCCCGCCGAGGTACGAGATGCGGTCGGTGGCTTCGCTCTCGTCGCCCTGCTCCTCGTCCTCGCGCCAGAACGAGAGGTTCCACGCCCGCATGAGCGCGTACAGGGTAAGGAGCGAGGTGACGATGCCGCCGACGATGAGCACGTACATGAGCGGGGTGCCCACCTGCGCCGCCGCGTCGAAGAGGGCGAACTTGCCGATGAAGCCCGAGAACGGCGGGAGGCCGCCGAGGTTGATCGCCGGGATGAAGTAGAGCACGGCGATCACGGGCGCGGCCCTCATGAGGCCCTTGACCTTGAGGATCGACGTGGAGCCCGCCCGGCGTTCCACGAGGCCGACGGCGAGGAACAGTGTCGTCTGCACCACGATGTGGTGGACCATGTAGTAGATCGTCGCGCCGAGCGCCGCCGGAGTCGCCACCGCCAGCCCGAACACCATGTACCCGATGTGGCTCACGAGGGTGAACGACAGGATGCGTTTGAGCTCCGCCTGCGCGACGGCTCCGAGCACTCCGACGATCATGGTGGCGAGCGCGACGATGAGCAGCAGGGTGTTGACGTCGTTGTCGCGGAAGATCTGCGTCTCGGTGCGGATCATCGCGTACACGCCGACCTTCGTCAGCAGTCCCGCGAACACCGCCGTGACCGGTGCGGGCGCCGTCGGGTAGGAGTCGGGGAGCCAGAACGACAGCGGGAAGACGGCCGCCTTGATGCTGAAGGCGAGGAGCAGCATGAGGTGCAGCACGAGCTGAACGTCTTGCGGCAGCTCCGACATCCGCTCCGCGAGCTGGGCCATGTTGACGGTGCCGAGCGCGCCGTAGATGGCGGCGATCGCTGCGAGGAACAGGATCGACGACACCAGCGAGACGACGATGTAGACGACGCCCGTGCGGATGCGCGACTCGGTCGAGCCGAGGGTGATGAGCACGTACGAGGCGACGAGCAAAATCTCGAACCCGACGTAGAGGTTGAAGAGGTCGCCGGCGATGAACGCGTTGAAGATGCCGCCCGCGAGGATGAGGTACGACGGGTGGAAGATCGTGACCGGTGTCTCGTCGTCGCCGTCGGCGGCGCCCTGGCCCACCGAGAAGAGCAGCACGGCGAGGAGCACGATGCTGGAGACCACCACGAGCAGCGCCGACAGGCGGTCGACGTAGAGGACGATGCCGAAGGGGATGGGCCAGCCGCCCACCGACACCGCGATCGCCTTGCCCGACGAGTCGACCGCGTACAGCAGCACGGCGGCGATCGCGAGCACCAGCGTGAGGGTGATCGTCGAGACGCCGACCTGCACCTTGCGCTGGCGGCCGAAGATGAGCGCGATCGCGGCGCCCAGCAGCGGGAGCGCGACGAGCAGGGGGACGAGGGCGTTCATCGGTCACCATCCCCTCGGGGCGGGGCGGGCGCGTCGGTCGGGGCGTCGTCGCGGATGGCATCGAGGTCGCGGTGGTGCAGCACGACGATCGGGGCCGTGTCGGTGCCGATGAAGTCGGTGGTCGCGTCGTCGTCTTCGTCGGTGATCTCGTCGCCCATCGTGTCTTCGTCCTGCGGTGCACGTGCGCGCAGCGCGAGGTCGGCCTCGTCGTCCTCCACGGTGTCGGCCTGACCGAGCTGCCACGAGCGGTAGATCAGCGCGAGGAGGAACGCCGAGACCGCGAACGTGATGACGATCGCCGTCAGCGTCAGCGCCTGCGGCAACGGGTCGCTCATCTCGTCGGTCGAGTCCGCCGCGCCGAAGAAGGGGGCGACGCCGGGCTGGCCCATCACCACGAGCAGGAACAGGTTCGCGGCGTTCCCCAGAAGCAGGAACCCGATGAGCACCCGGGTGAGGCTGCGCTCCAGCATCGAGTACACGCCGGCCGCGAACAGCGCGCCCATGATGATGATGAGCACCAGTGACGCACTCACGAGACGCTCACCCCCCGGTCGCGCAGCTCCTGCGCTTGGCGGTCGACCTCGCCGCCGAGCGAGCGCAGCACGTCGAGTACGAGTCCCACCACGACGAGGTACACACCGACGTCGAACAGCGTCGACGTCACGAACTCCCCCTTGCCGAGCACGGGGATGTCCCACTCCCAGTAGGTGCTCGTCAGCGGCGCCTGCCCGAACAGCAGCGGAACGAGGGCGCACGCGACGGCGAGCGTCATCCCCGCGCCGAGGAGCCGTCCGGCATCCGTCGGCGCGGCGGCGCCCAGCTCGTAGCGACCGCCCGCGACGTAGCGCATGACGAGCGCCATCCCCGCCACGAGTCCCCCGGCGAACCCGCCGCCGGGCAGGTTGTGACCGGCGAACAGCAGGTAGATCGACACGAGGATGATCGTGTGGAAGAGGATGCGGACGATCACCTCGAGCACGAGCGAACGGTTCTCCGGGCGCACCCGCTGGCCGCCGACGAGCCACGCCTGACGCGTGCTTCCGGGGGCGGACGCGCGCGGCTTCGGACCCTCGACCGTCTCGATGAGAGGGCGGCGAGTGCGGGTCGCACCGGTCGGCAGCGACGAGATGGTGCGTGAGAGCAGATCGGAGCGGTGCGTGACGAACACGAGGGATGCCACGCCCGTCGCCGCCAGGATGAGCACCGAGAGCTCGCCCATCGTGTCCCAGCCGCGGAGGTCGACGAGCGCGACGTTGACGACGTTCTTGCCGTGCCCGATCTCGTACGCGAGCTCCGGGAAGCGCTGGGAGATGGGCTCGGCGACGCGCGCACCGGTCGCGACGATCGCGATCAGTGACATGGTGGCGCCGACGGCGATGGCGAGCACGGCGCGCGCGACCGGCAGCACCGACGCGTTGTGCTCGCCCAGGCGCGCGGGGATGCGGCGGAGCACGAGGGCGAAGGCGACGAGGGTGACGGTCTCGATGAGGATCTGGGTGAGCGCGAGGTCGGGAGCGCCGCTCGTGGCGAACAGCAGCACCATGCCGAGTCCCGTCACCGACACCAGCACCACGCCCGTGTACCGCTTCCGGGCGCGCACCGCGACGATGCCGGCGAGGATCATGATCGGCGCGACGACCACCTGCATGGGGGTCTGCCAGGCATCCAGGCTCGTCTTCCACGACGGGCTCGCGAGGAGGGCCGTGCCCTCTGCCGCGACGAACACGACGAAGATCGTGCCGACGTAGACGGGCAGCGAACCGCGCTGCGTGAACGTGGTGGTCCACACCGACACCTTCGCGATGCCGCGGAGCACCGCGTTGTAGCCGTCGGCCGCCGTGAAGGGCAGCACGCGGGAATGCCACTTCGTGCGCTGCACCAGCCAGAACAGGGCCGCACCCACCGCGATCGACCCGAGCGACAGGAACAGCGCAGGCTCGAGCCCGTGCCACAGGGCCAGATGGTACGGGTAGGCGTCGGCGGCTCCGGGCATCGTGTCGGCGTAGCCGGCGAGCGCGACGTCCAGCAGCGGCGACGCGACACCGCCGATGACGCTGAGCCCGCTCAGGAGTACAGGGGCGGCGAGGAATCCGAGCGGCGGATCGGGCCACTCGGTGCGCGGGAGCGGTGCGCCCTCGGCATCCTTCTTCGTCCAGAACGCACCCCAGACGAAACGGATGCCGTATGCGGCGGTGAGCGCGGAACCCAGCACGATGCCGATGAGCGGCACGACGGCGCTCACGTCGGCGCCGCCCTCGAGGAGCGCCGTCAGCGTGGCCTCCTTCGCGACGAAGCCGACCGTCGGGGCGACGCCCACCATGGAGGCCACCGCGATGATCGAGAACACCGCGAGGGTGGGCGCCTGACGTCCGACACCGGAGAGCTCGTTGACGTCACGGGTGCTGAGCTGGCGGTCGATCACGCCGACGACGAGGAACAGGCACGACTTGAACAGGGCGTGCCCGATGAGGAGGGCGAGGCCGGCGAGCGCCGTGTTGCGCTCCCCGTAGCCGAGCACCACGGTCAGCATGCCGAGCTGGCTGACCGTGCCGAATGCGAGCACGCGCTTGAGGTCGGACTCGCGCAGCGCCTGGATGCCGCCCAGCAGCAGCGTGAACAGGCCGAGCGCGATGACGATGGGTCGCCACGGCTCGCTCTCGGCGAAGGCGGGGGCCAGGCGCGCGATCAGGTAGATGCCGGCTTTCACCATGGCGGCGGCGTGCAGGTACGCGCTCACCGGGGTGGGGGCGGCCATGGCGCCCGGCAGCCAGAAGTGGAACGGGAAGATGGCCGACTTGCTGAGGGCGCCCACGAGGAGGCAGACGACCGCGATGTTCAGCAGGAGGCCTTGATCGGCGCCGTGCGCGACACCGGTGGGCGGCCCCGTCGTGAGGATCTCCGTGACGCTCGTCGTGCCGTAGAGCACCACGACCATGACGGCGCCCACGAACATCACGAGACCGCCGAGCGTGGTCACGAGCAGGGCCTGCAGCGCCGCACGACGGCTCGCGCCACGCGTGTGGTAGAAGCCGATGAGCAGGTAGGAGAGGACGCTCGTGACCTCCCACAGCATGACCAGGACGATGAGGTCGTCGGTGAGCACGAGTCCGTACATCGCGCCGGCGAAAGCGAGCAGTACGGCCGAGAAGAGGCCGACGCCGTCTTTCTTGCCGTCGAAGTACCAGCGGCAGTAGATCATGACGAGCGCGCCGACGCCCGTGACGATGAGCGTCATGATCCACCCGAGGGTGTCCATCTTCATCGACAGGTCGATGCCGAGCGCGGGGATCCACGCGAACGTCTCGAACGGCGCCTCGCCGTCGAAGACGGCCGGTGCCTGCATCACGGCGTGCGCGAAGGCGGCGATAGGCACGAGAGCGGCGACGAAGAAGGCCCGCGACCCGATCCGCGCCACCAGCCACGGCAATGCCAGCGGCAGGACCGCGAACACAGCCAGGAGCAGGAGCAATCTGGCCTCCAGACGTGATCGCGGGGGGTCGGATGTCCAGTCTACCGGGGCGAAGGGGTGCCGGAGCCCGGGGCCGGTCCCGTCGTATTCCCCGCGCGGAAAACACTCGTGAAGGAGATCGACGCCGGCTGCTCGCCGAGGAGCATCGCGACGACGGCGGCGCCGGCCGCACGACCCTTGTCGACGGCCGGCTGCACCATCGTGGTCAGCTCGTACGGGGCGAGTCCGTCCACGCGGATGCCGTCGAAGCCCGCCACGCTGACGTCGCCCGGCACCGACAGGCCGGCCTCTTCCGCGGCGCGGATGACTCCCGCCGCGAGGAGGTCGCTCTGGGCGAGGACGGCGGTCGGACGCCCCGCGGCGAACACCTGGCGGCCGACGCGGAGCCCTTCGTCGATGGAGCTGCCCAGCGTCGCGTAAGTGGGGGCGTCGGGGAACACGTCGCGCGCGCCGCCCAGTCGGTCGTGGGTGACGTTGAGCCGGGGCGGGAGGAGCACGAGCGCGACGTCGGTGTGCCCGAGGCGGCGCACGTGGTCGGCGATGCAGCGCTGCGCGTCGTGGTTGTCGAGGCCGATACGCGGCACGCCCTCCCCGGCATCCCCCTCGATCACGACGACCGGGATGCCGCGGGCACGCACGGCCGCGACGTCGGCGGCCGCCTCGGGGATCGTCCCGAGGAGCACGGCCGCGTCGAGCGGCACCGTCGCGAGCGTCGCGGCGCCGGGGCGCGGCTCGCCGTCGTCGGGGGCGGGGCGCAGGAGGAGGAGGCTGGCGTCGATCGCAGCGACGGCATCCGCGAGGCCGTCCATGACCGACCGCTGGATCGGGTCGGTGAAGGCGATGCCGAGCGGTCCGCGCTGGAGCACGCCGACGATGCCGGTGCGCCCGCGTCGCAGCGATGCGGCGAGCGGGTCGGGCCCGGTGTAGCCGAGGTCGGCGGCGGCGGCGAGCACCCGCGCCCGGGTGGCGTCCGAGACGGGGGTCTTGCCGGAGAACACGACGGATGCCGTCGACGGCGACACGCCCGCTTCGCGGGCGACGTCGGCGATGGTGGCTCGGCGGCTGTTCATCGGTTCGATGCTACCCGCGGCAAAGTCGAGCGTCGAATCGATTCGGCATCTTCGATAGAGTTGCCGGGTGACCACCACCCTCACCCGTCCGCAGCTCGTCCACTGGCGGACGGCGATCTTCACCATCTTCTTCGTCACGGGTCTGGGATTCGCGTCGTGGGCGTCGCGGCTGCCGTCGGTCAAGGCCACGCTCGACATCGACGACTTCGGCGTCGGCGCGCTCCTCTTCGTCATGGGGGCGGCCTCCATCGTCGGCCTGTCGCTGGCGAACGTCGTCGTCGCCCGGTGGGGTGCGCGGCGAGGCATGGTGTTCACCGTGTCGGCGTTCGGCGCGGGTGTGCTGATCGCCGGGTTCGGCGTGCAGTTCGCCGAGTCGTACGGCGTGACCGCGGTCGGCCTCGCCTTCATGGGCCTGGGCATGGCGAGCACCGACGTCATGATGAACGTCGAAGCCGCGGCGGTCGAGCAGGCGTTCGAGCGCACCCTCATGCCGATGTTCCACGCCTTCTTCAGCCTCGGCACCGTTGCCGGTGCGGGCGTCGGGGTCGGCATGGCCGCGTGGGGCGTGGGGGTCGCATGGCACCTGTGGGCGGCGGGCGTGCTCGTGCTCGTCTCGGGACTCGTCGCGCTGATCTACGTTCCCGTGCACGAGGTCGCCGCCGGCGACGATGAGCCCACCCTCAGCCGCGGAGAGCGGTTCCGCGCGATGATGCAGGTCTGGCGCGACCCGCGCACGTACGCGATCGGCATCATCATGCTCGGCATGGCGTTCGCCGAGGGCAGCGCGACCGACTGGCTCACGATCGCCGTCGTCGACGGCCACAACGAGTCCGAGGCCACCGGCGCGGTCGCCCTCACCGTCTTCTCGGTGGCGATGACCGTCTTCCGCATGATCGGCGGACCGCTGGTCGACCGCATCGGTCGCGTCTGGGCGCTTCGAGCCCTCGCCGTCACTGCCGGGATCGGGCTCATCCTGTTCATCCTCGCCCCGTCGACGCCGATCGCGTTCGTCGGTGTCGCGCTGTGGGGCGCGGGGGCGTCGCTCGGATTCCCGCTGGGCATGTCTGCGGCGGCCGACGACCCGAAGAAGGCGGCCGCGTCGGTGTCGGCGGCCGCGACCATCGGCTATCTCGCATTCCTGTGCGGCCCGCCGGTGCTCGGCTGGATCAGTCACCAGATCGGCATCCTGTCGACCCTGTGGATCATCGTCGGCCTCATCGCCCTGTCGGGTCTGGCGTCGGGCGCGGCGAAGCCGATCGCCGGGTCGAAGGTGGGCGCCGGCCACCACTGAGCCGGAACCACCGCGGCGGCAGGCGTGGCGGGTAGGCTCGTCCGGTGCGCCTCGTCATCGCCCGCTGCTCCGTCGATTACACGGGTCGGCTCAATGCCCACCTGCCGCTCGCGACGCGTCTGCTCGTCCACAAGGGCGACGGGTCGCTGCTCGTGCATTCCGACGGCGGGTCGTACAAGCCGCTCAACTGGATGAGCCCGCCCTGCACCCTCACCGTGGAAGAGCCGGATGCCGAGTCCGCTTCGGCCGGCGTCATCGAGCATTGGCGTGTCACCCACGCCAAGACCGGGGATGCGCTGCTGGTGCGCATCTACGAGGTGATCCACGACTCGTCGCACGAGCTGGGCATCGACCCCGGGCTCCAGAAGGACGGCGTGGAAGCCGATCTGCAGCGGCTCCTCGCCGAGCAGGTCGACGTGATCGGCGACGGTCTGACGCTCGTGCGACGGGAGTTCCCGACGGCGATCGGCCCCGTCGACCTGCTGCTGCGCAACCCTGCGGGCGGCACGATCGCCGTCGAGGTGAAGCGTCGCGGCGACATCGACGGCGTCGAGCAGCTCACGCGCTACCTCGAGCTCCTCGGCCGCGATCCGCACCTCGCCCCCGTCACGGGCGTCTTCGCGGCGCAGGAGATCAAGCCGCAGGCGCGCGTGCTCGCGACCGACCGCGGCATCCGTTGCGTCACCCTCGACTACGACGGCATGAAGGGCACCGAGTCCGGCGCCCCTCGTCTGTTCTAGCCGCGCAGCCGGGCGGCGCGCGGGCGCTGGCTAGGCTGGCATGCATGACGATGAGATCTCCGTGGACGTGCATTCTCTGGGACGTCGACGGGACGGTGGTCGACGCCTCCGAGGGGATCCTCCGTCGGCTGACCATCGCGCTCACCCATTTCGGACAGCCCGCGCCGACGCGCGAGGAGCTCGTGCACTGGATCGGCCCGCCCATGTTCGAGTCGTTCCAGACGAACGTCGGGATGACGGCCGCTCGTGCTTCCGAGGCCGTGGCGTACTACCGGCAGATCGGCAAGGCCGACGGCTACACGACGGGCGCGCGCCTGTACCCGGGTGTCGGCGAACTCATCGCCGAGGTGGATGCCGCGGGCATCGCGCAGGCGACCGCCAGCTCGAAGCCGGAGAACCAGGTGCTGGCGCTCATGGATCACTTCGACCTCGCGCGGCACCTGAAGGTGATCGTCGGGGCGACCCCGGATGAGAAGACCCTCGCGACGAAGGCGGACATCGTCGCCGAGTCGCTGCGCCAGCTGGCCGAGAAGGGCGTGGACACGAGCCGGCCGGTGCTGATCGGCGACCGGCACCACGATGTCGAGGGCGGGGCGGCGCACGGCGTTCCGGTGATCTTCGTGAGCTGGGGCTTCAGCTGGCCGCACGAATCCGAGGGTGCGCAGGCCGTCGTCGACGATGCCGCGCAGCTGCGGAGCCTGCTCCTGATCGACGACGACGCCTGATCGACGCGACGATGAGCGACGGCTGGGTCGAGATCGCACGGTGGGGCATCCCCGCCGCCGTCGTGTTCGGTGCGACCGCGCTGGCCGTCGTCCTCGCGACCTGGCTGATCCGGCGTTCCCGCCGCAGTCCGCGGGCGCGCGCGGCCGCCGACGCGCAACGCGCGGACACGGGGGTGGCGCTCGTCGCGCTCGACGACGCGGTCGAAGAGCTCGATCTCGAGGTGGCGCTCAGCGGCGCCCTCTACGACGGTGGGGCACCGGCATCCCTGCGCCGTGCGCTGCTGCTCGCCCGGCACACGCGCGACGACGCGTTCGCGCTGCTGCGCGGTCTCGAACCCGACGCGCACCCCACAGAGATTGCCCGCGTCGCCCGGCTGCTCCGTGGACGGATCGACGCTGCCGCGGCGCAGATCGCGGCGGCGCGGAGCGAGCACTCCGCGTGGATGGGCGCGCACCGTTCCGCCGCCTCGCAGGTGGAGGATGCGCGCGCCCGGCTCGACGCCTTCCGCGCCGAGCTCGGCGACCCGGAGGCGTTGCTGTCCGACCTGGGCGGCCGCGTCGACGCGTCGGAGATCGACGCCGCCAAGCGGGCGGCCGCCGATGCGACGCGCCTCCTCGCGGAGGCCGAGAGCCGGCTGACGGATGCCGCGGAGCGCGCCGCAGATCCGACGAGGTCGGCGCTGCCCGTGCTGGCCGCGGCGGAGCGGTTGCTCCGGCAGGCACAGGAGTCGGCCCGCATCCTGGAGGAGCAGCATCGCCTCGTGACAGACGCGGAGCGCGCGGTCGACGACGAAGTGGAGGCGGCGCGAGAAGCGCTGCGTCAGGCGGAGCGGGTGCGAGCCGACCTCGAACCGGAGGAGGCCGATCGGCTCGGTACGGCTATCCGCGAGGTCACGGCCGCGATCGACGCGGTGGAGCCGGAGGCTCGGCGGCGGCCGACGCACGCCGTGACGATGATCGCCCGCGCACGCGATCGACTCGATCTGGCGCTGGGCGACGCGCGCACGGCTCAGCAGCGGCTCCGCGGTGCACGCACGGCGCTTCCCGGCACCCTCGCGGCGGCGCGGGCGGCGGTGGCGCGCGCGGAGACGGCGGCGTCACATGCCAACGCCGACGCGCGCGTACGGCTGTCCTCGGCACAGGCCGAGTTGGCCGCCGCGCGGTCGGCGCAGGATCCGGTCACCGCTTTGGACGGGGCGAGGCGCGCACTACGGCACGCCGAAGACGCCATCGCCCTCGCGGACTATGACCGTTCGACCGGACGGTAGGTCCGATCAGATGGGGCGGATGTTCTCCGCCTGCAGACCCTTGGGGCCCTGCGCGATCTCGAACTCGACGCGCTGGTTCTCCTCGAGCGAGCGGTAGCCGCTCGCTTCGATCGCCGTGTAGTGGGCGAAGACGTCAGCGCCACCCTCGTCGGGGGCGATGAAACCGAAGCCCTTCTCCGAGTTGAACCACTTGACGGTACCGCTGCTGCTCATGAACTGCCTTACTTACGCATGAAGCCGACGAAGATGTACGCCGACGAGTCCCACGGTAACGGGCACCACCCACACGGCCATACTCGCGTTCCAGATGGTGACACAAATGTTGCAACACAATCTGGTGAACGCCCGGAATCCGTGTTAACCATTCGACGCCCGGGCGTCACGATGATTCGCTCGCCCGGGCGTCGACGGATCCCCCCGGATAGGCCACGCGAAGCGTGCCGGGGCTCACTTTACTGTCATCGCCCGACGTTCGGCAGTGGTGCATTCATGGGAATCCGCCCTGAGATCGTGCGTCGCGCCTGCGCGGCGTACTCCGGTGACGCATAGGTGCGGGCCATACACTGATGCCGCCATGACTGAGCCGCTGCCACCCCTCGCGATCTCGAGCGGCGCGATCCTCAGCGACGAGGTCTACACGACCATCGGCGCCGCCATTCTCGAGGGTCGTCTGCGACCGGGCGAACGGCTCCGCGACGTGGATCTGGCGGCGCAGCTCGGCATCTCCCGCACCCCGGTGCGCGAGGCGTTGCAGCGGCTCGAACGGTTCGGTCTGGTCGAAGTGGCCGTCGGCCGCTACACGCGCGTGTCCGAACCCGACGATCGCCTGCGCGCCGACACGGCCGCCGTGACCGTCTCCTTCCTCGGCAGCGCGCTGCGGCTGTCGCTGGCCGTCTGCAGCGACGACGAGCTCGACGGCATCCTCGACGCCGCCGACCACGTGATCGCCGCGGCGCACGCCGGCGACCGGCTGCGGCTGTTCGACGCGTCGGTGACCATGTTCGAGGGCGTCACCCGGGCCACGGCCAACTCCGTCTTCATCGGGATCATGCGCGAGACGGCCCTCTCCATCCAGCGGAACCTCCGCGGCTGGGACCCCTTCCTCGACGCGCCGCTGTCGCATCCGGAGGAGTACACGACGCTGCGTGACCGCATCGCCGCACGCGACGGAGCCGGCGCCGAACTGACGCTCCGCCGCCTGCACCACATGGCCTGACGCCGCCGGTCGACGGCATCCCTCGTCCACGTCGGGGATTTCCGCCGTTGCGCGTCATAAAGCGGGGTGTCGCGCGTCTCCTCTCCGGAGATAGGAGGATGCCGTGCACGTTGCGCGATCTCAAGCGCCCGACCGCCGCTGCCCCGCATGCTGAACGGGCGGGTCGTCATCGACTTCTTCGCGGGGATCACTGCGTGGGTGATGTGGGCGGGTGTGGTCGTCGGCATCCTGGCGGCGGTCGCTGCGGGTATCGCGCTCGTCATGCGCGTCTCGTCGTTCGCCCCGTTCGCGGCGTGGGCCGGCGGGATGCTCGCGGCGAGCACGGGCATCGCCCTCGGCACGTGGGCGCCGATGCTCGTGGTGGCGTCAGTCGGTGGCGTCGCCTACGCCGTGGGCACCCGGTGGTCGGAACTCGAGGAGCGCTGGCGCCGGTCGTCAGAGCGCACTGCCGACGTCGCGTAGGGAGCCTCGGCTCGACTCATCTCGCGGCTGCCGACTCCGTGCTGCGTCCGTGAAGTCCGCGCCAGGCGAGCGCAGTGAGCGAAAGCGCGAGGGTCGCGGTGCCGATGTCGGCCATCGACACGGACGAGCTGCCCGCGAGCGGCCACGCCCAGGGCTGCACGACACCGTCGATGCGTCCGACGAGCGCGCACAGCATCACGTACACGGCAGGCGCCAGCCCCTGGTAGGGCGCGCTGACCAGCACCCCGGCGGCGACTTGAAGGGCGAGCAGCCAGGTGAGCATCCCGACGTACGCGAGCATCTGCGGTGCCCCGAGGGTTGCGGCGATGGTGGTGACGACGACGCCCGGCGCGATCTGGCTGAGCACGACGACCGCCGCGACGGCTCCGGCCCCGCGGACGGTGTTGGTCCGGTTCGTCGGCCATGCGCGCACGAGCGGCGGCGCGACGACCAGCGATCCGGCGAGCGCGATGAGGAGACTCAGCGGCGCATCGCCGGCCGGACCGGGGAGCGCGATGAGAGTGGTGCCGACGAGTGCCGCAAGCAGGGCCAGAGCCGTCTCGACGAGCGCGACCGGCACGACACGATGGGTCTTGAGCGCGAGCTTCACGGCGTGACCGGCGGAGCGACGGAGCAGTCGCGGAGTGACTCGATGGTGGTGTTGATCCACGCCACCTGATCGGCGCGCGGCTGATCGAGCACGCGCCTCAGCGTCATGGCGACCGGCTCATCGACACCCTCTTGCGCATCCCGGGACGGAGCAGCGCCGAGCATGGCGGCCTGGAGCCACAGCACCGCGGCCGAGCGGTCGGTGTCGCGTCGCGCTGCGGTCGTCACGGCATCCCGCAGACACCGGGGTTCAGGAAGATCGGTAGCCATGGATAGGGCGATCTGCGCCTCGCTCATGTCCGATTGCAGCGTGAGGCGAACGCGGTCGGGGTCGTAGGTGGAGGAGTCCGAGGCGGCGACGAGAGCCGGGAGGTCCACCCCGTCCGACCGCACTCGGGCGAGCATGTCGGCGACCAGAGAGCGGATGCCGGCATCCGCCTGCTCGGGGAAGAGGCACACCGTCACATCGTCGGTGGTGCAGACGAGAGCGTGCGGGTCGCGGGGCTCTGCGGCCGACGGCGGTAGCCCGGTGGCGACGAGCAGCCCTGTCCCGAGCCCGCTCGCGATGAGTGCAGCACCGGCCGCCCCCGCGAGAACGGTGCGGCCACGGGCGATGCGCAACGCGGTGCAGGCGAGGACCAGCAGACCGACTCCCGCGAGGACGGAGAAGAGAGTCGCTGCAAGAAGGGATGCGGCGATGGGCTGCTGATCGTAGGTGCAGCAGGTCTCGATCACGAGTCCGGCGAGATGTCGGAGCTCGAAGGTGGGCATCGTGCCCGTGAAGCCGAGCCATGCGTAGCTCCCGGCGAGTGCCACGGGGATGCCGAAGACCGGGCGAAGCAGGCTTCCCAGCGCGAACCCGAAGCACGTATGGAAGAACAGCATCGCGGCGATCGTCCCGAGGATCGGCCAGGGCACGTCACCGTCGGTACCTCCGCCCGTCAGGGCGACGATCGCGACGGCCAGCAGCTGCATCGCGACTGCGCAGAGAAGGGGCGGCCAGAGGGCGACGGCGAGGACCGCGGGCGCACCGCGGGTGACGAGCGGGTTCTCGAGCCGGCGCGCGCGGAGGCGCGATGCTTCGAGCGCTGCGCCCGTTGCTCCGACGGCGGCCGGTATGAGGATGAGGAGGACCGAGCGGCTGACGGTCCACGTCCACCACTGCGGGGGTGCCATCAGGAGCGGAGACAGCTGCGCCACGATGACGAGCAGCGGCACGGCGGGAAGCAGGAGCCACCAGACGGAGCGTCGGCGGAGCGGAATCGGCGACCGCACGCTCACTCCTCCGGGACGAGGGCGGCGTAGGCATGTCGCACACGGTCCGCCGGAGCGGCACCCGGATGGCCGGCGACGAACGCGGCGTACGATCCCGAGAACCTCGTGATCCCGCCCGTGAGCACGTGGATGCCGGTGTCGGGTTCGATGAGCGCGTCGGTGTCGTGCGTCGATACGAGTACCGCCCGCTCTTCTTCGATGCGGCGAAGGATGCCGACGAGCCGCTCCCGTTCGCGAGGATCGAGTCCCGCCGTGGGCTCGTCGAGCAGCAGGTAGGTCGGGTCGTGAACGAGCACGCCGGCGATACCCAGCCGGCGGGTCTGCCCGCCCGAGAGCGTGCTCGCGAGGTCGCCGGCCCGGGCGCCCAGGCCTACGGTGTCGAGTGCGCGGCGCGCCTCCGGCACCGCCTGGCTCATCGGCATCCCTTTCAACCAACCGACGTAAGCGACGTGCTCTCGCGCGCTCAGTCCGGGGAAAGCGGCCACATCTTGCGGCAGCCATCCCACGAGTCGGCGGAAAGCGGCGGATCGGCGCCGGCCGGTCGGAACCGAGTTCCCGTCCACGGCGAGCGCACCCTCAAACCCGACGACTCCTGCCAGGGCTTTCAAAAGCGTGCTCTTGCCTGCGCCGTTCGGTCCGAGCAGCACCGTCCGGCCGCGATCGAGGGACACGGTGACGTCGTAAAGGCGCGCCTCACCCCGTCGGTAGGCGAACCTGGCAACGTGCGCGTCGAGCACCACAGCAGGTTCAGTACTCGGTGCGGACGCTCGGCACCGTCACGATCACCGCGGCGACCTTGCGTTTGAACGTCGGGAACATCGGCATCCGTTTCTCCTCATCGCCTCGCGTTCCTCACAAAAGCAGGCAGCTTTCATGAGTAGGCATACGAGCGAGTATGCCTTGCCCGTCGGAAGAATGTCGGTGCTTCCGGCGCCTCGCGCGACGTTCAGCGCCCCGGCGCGGGACATTCACTCAAGAAGTTGCCGGTCGCTCTGCCTGCCGCACTGGCCTCCGTCAGATCGCACTGCCGACGTCGCGTAGGGAACCCGCCGGCGTCCACTCCCATCGGATGCCAAGGGGGTCGGTGAATCGCACGGCGGTGATCGTGAACTTCTTGGCACGCAGCAACGGCGCATAGCGGCTCAGGTCGGCGGCCGGTTCGATGAAGCTCCACGGGCGCGCGCCGGAGTCGCCCGCCTGGCGACCCATGCTCCGCACGATGTAGTCACCGGGCGGCAGCCGCTCGGACGTGATGAGCCCCGGAGCATGACTCGCATCGGCGAGCGCGTTTCCTCGCGTCTCCACCTCCACGTCGTAGAACACGGTGGCCGCCTCACCGCCGTTGCGGATGAGCACTCCGTAGCAGGAGCCCGTGGCATCCTCATTCGGCCACGTCACCCACCACGCCTGCAGCTGTCGAGCGACCGCCGCGCGCTGCCGCTCGACATCGCGCGCGACTGCCTTGTTGGCGATGTGGTTCGCCTCGCGCGCGCTATTGAGGGCGATCATGCTGAACCCGATCGCGACGAGCGACGCGACCGCCCCCGCCCACTCAGCCCACGTTCCTGGTTCCATGCCAACGCCCTCCCTCGCCAGGGCTGGATCACCCGGCCCGCTACTGGAGACGTATCTGTCCGCGCGATCTCGCGCTGGTGGTGGAGGTCAGTCGTCTTCCGGATGCCGAGGCGCGTCCGCCCCGCGGTGGAGCCGTTCACTCACCCGCTCGCGAAGTTCGTGCCGAACGGCCTCGATTGCCGCTTCGTCGCCGTCGTAGTAGGCCTCCCAGAATCCGGGAGCGAGCCAGGCTGCCGGACCGAGCAGGAGCATGCCGGCATCGATCACGGCCACCCAACTCTTCGGGATAGAGCTGTCAACAGTCCTAAAGTCACGGATCGAGAACCAACCGAGGGTACGGCGGTCGTCTGTAAGCAGTTGAATGCTGACCCCGCCGTTCGGGTGAATGTCAACGGACATCACCGGGTAATCCCTACCGACCGTCACCCACGGGCTCGATTCTTGCGCTTCCCCGGTCGCGGAAAGCGGAACACGTACATTCGAAACGATCATCCCGCTCCCGTGAAGACGGTAGGAAGCTCATGTCGATGACGAGCCTGGCGCCGCCCGGCACCTCATCCTCACCGAGGCTGATCAGCGTCGCAATCTGCTCTCGAACTTCTGAAGACTATTCAACGCGAACGCGGCGCACTTCCGGCCAACTCGACGGCGGATCGTCCGTATACCATGCCTGCTCAAGCCCGATGAGCCGTCCCGCTCGCACCCAAACGAGCACCTCGCCTACGAGATCCTCGCCGTCGTAGACCATTGCCCTTACGGGCAGCGGGCCATCTGCAAGGTCTATTGGAGTGAGTCCGTCGGGGACCGAGAGGTCGATCATCATAGGGGTTTGGCTCATCACCGACGCGGAAGTGGCCTGCGCCATCACTGCAGCCGACACGGCGCTAATCGGCGCGGCGACATGTTCGACGAGTTTTATGAGGTCTTCTGCCAGCTTCATGACCCTAGCCTTCCTTATGGCGTGAAAGCGGTGCCGATGCGCGGAATACCGTCAACGACTGCACCTCGAATGATGACCGTCTGATCACCGATCTGCCTTGTGATCTCGAACTTTCCCGACGTCGGGAGTGACCCATCCATGCTGCGGACGATCTGCTCCAGCGCGGCTTCCTTGCTTCCATACTTTTCGATTAATGGACCGAAGTTGTGCTTTGGATGGAACACGTGATCGAGTTTGTCCGGGCGTAAGGCATCTTCGAGCGTGAGTCTTTGGGTGCCCGATAGAGATTCGGCCGCTTCGGCGCCCCTCCGCGCTCCGAATAGTTTGTCCCAGTACTTCCCGATCTTGCTGAACCCCGCTGCGATTCCCGCGAGGGGTGCGGCTGCGCCTGCGCTGACTCCTGCGCCTACGAGGTCACCCTCGGCCAAACTTAGGGCACCGTCTGCTATGTCCCCGGCCTCGTGAAAGAGACCGACGACCGACAGCACCAGATGTGCGACCGTGACCGTCTGAGCGGCGGTCGCCTTCGACGCACACACCGGCACACGACCGCGGCTACATGTTCTCTCCGAATCCGAGGGCGTGCGAGGGTTGCCGACTCCAGCTCTGCTCGACGTCTTGTCTTTCGCGACATACCGGTGGTCCCCACCGTCGGCCACCGGACCCGTCCACGCCAGCCCCGACGGGTCAGACCAGGTCACCGGGTTGTTCCCCGCATACACATACGCGTTGAACTGCGCCGGGTTCCCCGGATCGAGCAACGGATCGACCGACACGAACACCCCCGCCGCCGGATCGAAGTACCGCGCACCCAACAACACCAACGCGTTACTGTCGTGCACCGCCCCCAAGAACCCACGCCCCGCAGACGTCACCGACGTCGACGACCGCGCACCCCCGAACGGGTCCGGACGCTTCCACACCACCCCCGACGCCCAATCCGTGTTGTGCACCGTCCCCACCACACTGCCCTGCGGATCGGTCACCACACTCGACACACCCGACAGGCCATTCCCGGTGCGATGGGCAACTAGCTTCCCCGCGAACGAATACCACCGCGTCGCCGACACCGCCGTATCCGACGACGACGACGTGACCTGCGTCCGTCAGGAATCGACGCCTCGCTCGTCTACTTCTTAGGGGCGTTTTCGCGTCCCACGATGGAGGGAACCGCACGCATGGACTGCTCACTGGCCGACACAGGAGCCGCGCTGCCGATCACGACGATCGTCGTGGCGGTTGTTCTCGTGCTCGTCGGAACGACGTTGTGGATGCTGCGCACGCCCGAGCGCCGCCGCAGAGGGATGCCGGTGCTCGTGCTTACCCCCGTGCTCCTCGCGGCTGCACTCACCTTCCACGCCGCACCGAGCGCGTCTGCGGCCGCCGACTGCCTGCCCGGTTCAGGGGTCGACTCCGAGTTCTCCAACCAGACCCCGACGCCCTCGCCGACGGAGACACCCGACGCAGGCCCGACCGCCACGCCTCAGCCGTCGGCAAGTCCCACGGTGGCACCGGTCCCGACGCCGACGCCGACTCCCACGCCGACGCCCGAGCCGACTCCTACGCCCGAGCCCACACTCGAACCCGTTTACTGCGGCATGAACGAGGCCGAGACCGACGGCGTCTGCGTATGCGAGGAGGGCTTCGTCTGGAACGAATCGCGCGTGTGCGTCGTCCCCGATGCTTTCGCGCGGAACGAAGATCCTGCCGAGGCCGAGGTGAGCGAGGCACCCGCTGCCCCCTAGGATGAGCGCAATCACCCCGAAAGGCACGGATGCCGACCGCCGCTGTTCTCCTCCGCGTCTCCGCGGCTCTCGCCGCTCTCGCCCTCGCGGCGGCGCTCACGCCGTCGCCCCCGGCGGCCGCGGCCCCGGACTATGACGACGTCGACGGCGTCTACTTCACGACGCTCGACGACCGGCCGACGCGCCTCGCCCTCTCGTCCGACGGATCCCGACTCTATGGCGGCTCGAACCAGATCGATGGGCCTGGCGTCCTGACGGTCATGGACGCGGCATCGGGCGCCCTCATCGCTCAGAAGACATTCTCGAGCGGCGTCGGTGACGTCGAAGTGTCGCCCGACGGCCGCCGCGTGTACTTCACCCATGGGGGGTCGGAGTTCCTGGGCGACTGCTACGTCACCGAGGTGGACGCGAAGACGCTGAAGGTTGTCCGCGACCTCCACCTCGGTCAACGGTGCAGGTATCTCACCATCTCGCGAACGGGGAAGACGCTGTTCGTATCGGACCACGAGGACGTCCTCTTCGTCGACGTCGCAACGGGCACCGTCCGCAACACGGTCTACGTTCCCGGGTATCCCGAAGACCTCGCCCTCACCGCCGACGGATCCAAGCTGTACGTCGCTGACCCGCAGGCGAGCATGGTCAACCTCATCAGCGTCACGTCGAAGACCCACTGGGGAGGCACTCTCCTGCCCACCGTGAGTTCCGACCCCGACTGGCTCGACACATTGCACGTCTCGCCCGACGGGGAGATGCTCTACGCCGTGAGCGACCGGGCGATCTATACGGTGCCGCTAGCCGGACCGGTTGATGTCGAGCGTTTTCCGGCTGCAAACCACCACAGCACGGCACTCTCTCGTGACGGCAAGAGGCTCTACCTGTCCGGCACCAATCTGAAGGTGTTCGACACGGAGTCGCACACATTCTCCGTCCAACCTACGGATTGGGGCGGCTCGGCATCCGCCCTCATCGAGTCTGTGGACGGGCGCCGCCTTCACCTCTCTGCCCTCGGATACATCATCACGCTCGGTGCCACGCGCAGCCTTGTCTACCCCGACAGCTCGATGAACGTTGTCGCCGGCAAGAGCTTCCGATCGACCACTCCCACGTACCGATACGGGTCCGATGACGCGCACTACCGCGTCTCGCCCGCACTGCCGTCAGGTCTTCGCCTCAACTCGTCGACCGGCGTCATCAGCGGAACGCCCCCCCGTGCGCAAGCCACGCAGCGCTACACGGTCTACACCGACTACCTCCTGAGCAACACCGACGAGCGCAAGCGCGTGAAGGCGAGCGTGACGATCCGCGTCGTGACCCAGGCTCCGACCGCCAAGATCGCGCTCACGAAGACGTCACAGAAGTACGCGACGACAAAGCCCGCCAAACTCGCTGCGGTCGTCTCGCCCGAGATCCCCGGAACGTTCCGCGTCTACGATGGCTCGACGAAGATCGCGAGCGTATCGACCAAAACCGGACGCATCCTCTGGACTCTTCCTCGCACGCTTAAGGTCGGAACGCACACAGTCAAGGTCGTCTTCGTGCCCGCCAACCGCGACATGTATCGCCTCGCCACCTCCTCGACCCGCACGCTCACTGTCACTCGCTGACCCCCGTCGAGCGAAGGCGCGACCGCCCTCGCGGTCTCGCACGATGGCTGGTGGACTCTGCCGACCTGTGAGGACTTCGGCGTCGAGATGGGGTTGGGCGAGCAGCTCGGCGATGGCTACGTCACGGGTTTCTGGGAGGGGACGGAATCCCCGAAACAGATCATGCTACGCGAGGGCGGGATCGCACTGTCGTGCCAGTGGTCGACAGGCGACGTCTCCACGACGCCGGACGGGGAGTTCCGCACACCGTCCCTCGACATCGCTAACGGTGCTCACTGGCAGTGGGCCGACCTTGCCGCACTCGACGGCGCCGAAGAGGTGACGGTCGAGGGAGCCGAGAGCGCAGTGCTGGTGCCCGACCCGGAACGCCCGTCGGTCCAACGGCTCTTCGCCACCGATGGGACTAACGTGATTCAGGCCAATGTCGCCGACGCGGACTTCCTTGTGCTGATCGCAGAGAGGGCGTTCGCGGCGCTCGGCTGATTCGTCGAAGGAGATCCATGAAGTACCGCACGCTCGGACCGTTCACCGTCTCGGCCATCGGCCTCGGCGCCATGCCCGTGTCGATGAACAGCGACAACCGCTTCCCGTCGCACGAGGATGCCGTGGCCACCGTCCGCGCCGCGCTGGATGCCGGTGTGACGCTCATCGATACCGCCGACATCTATGCGCCCAGCTGGGACCAGATGGGGCACAACGAGCGGATCGTCGCCGACGCTCTCGCCGGCTGGGGCGGCGACCGTTCCTCGATCGTCGTCGCGACGAAGGGCGGCATCACCCGCAGCGAAGAGAAGGACTTCGGCCGCGACGGCTCGCTCACCTACCTGCGCAGTGCGGTGGAGAAGTCGCTGCGGAACCTCCGGGTCGACGTCATCGACCTGTACCAGTACCACCGGCCGGACCGGTGGATGGTCTACGGCGAGATCATGCAGAACCTCAAGACCCTTCAAGACGAGGGCAAGGTGCGCACCATCGGGATCTCCAACGCGAGCGTCGAGGAGATCGCGATCGCCCAGGAGGTGCTGGGCGAGGGGAACCTGACGAGCGTGCAGAACGAGTTCTCCCCTCGGCATCCGGGAAGCTACGACGAACTGACGTACTGCGCCGACCGCGGGATCGCGTTCCTGCCGTGGAGTCCGCTCGGCGGCACCGGCGGCGGCGGACGTTCCGTCGGCGAACGGTTCGCGGCGTTCGCCGAGATCGGCGAGTCCCACGGCGTCAGCCCGCAGCAGGTCGTGCTCGCGTGGGAGCTCTCACTCGGAGACACCGTCATCCCGATCCCCGGCGCACGCCGAGCCGAGTCGATCACCGACTCCGCGAAGGCCGCCGACCTCGAGCTGTCGGCCGACGAGCTGGCCCGCTGCTCCGCCGCCGTCGGCATCGAAGTCTGACGGCGGCCGCTCAGGCCACGCGGTTCAACTGTGCGGCGACTTACAGCGGCGCCGAGTCGTACTCGAAGAAGGCGGCACGAGGGAGGATCTGCATCCCCCGAAGCCGCTTCTTGTCGGCCGCACTCAACCGTGCGACGTCGGCGGCGGCATCCCAGTTCTCGTCGATCGACGACGTGAGTCGATCAATGATCTCTCGACCCTCCTTCGCACGGACGCCATAGGTCTCCGACTCTGCCAACAGCGCCGCGAAGTTCGACACTTTCGCCCCGCGGTCGCCGCGCCCGTACGCCATCGCCTGCGTGAACGTGTCGCCCGACCGCTGGCCGGGCGAGAGGTCATAGGCCGGCGTCAACTCGAGGTGCATGCCGTCCCAGAACGCAGCATGATTGCGGGCGTGGTCGTCGTTGTTGCTGATCGCGATGTTGAAGGCGATACGCCGGAACAGTTCAGGACCGGGATACCGCGGGTCCTTTCCGTGGCGTCTCAGCACGTCGAGGATCTGCGGATAGGAGACGTACCGCGCGACCATCTCGTCCGTCATCGCCATCGTGAGGCCGGACACGACGTGGCGCCGACTGCCGTCCGGACCGCGGTCGAATCGCCTCACCAGCAGAACGTCCTTGCCGAGGGACGAGGTGATCTTGGAGTCGGGGACGTTCATGCCCGCTCGTCGCGCCAACTCCAACATGGCCGCTTCCGCGTTGACCGCCGAGAAGAGTCGGTCGTCGGAGGAGGAGAATTTCGCCAGCCATTGCGTGCCGTCCTCGTCGGTGAGGGATGCCTTCGGCCGCGCGCCCCCCAAGCTCGTGCCGTGCAGGAGTGCGGCGTCCAGATCGGGGGTCAGAGCGCGCCCCTCCTCCAGGATCCGCGCCGCGCGGTGGAGGTCATCGAGGGTGGCGGCGTCGTCGCGGGGCTCGTAATGCTCTCGGCTGCGCTGGAAATCGAGTGCCCCGAACCGCTGGGAACTCGACTCGAGCATGTAGTCGATCTCGGAAAGGGAGTTGGGGGGAACACCCCGTCGACGCTCGATGACGCCGCGGCCCCATCTATCTGGACTGCCGTCTCGGAGGACTCCCGCAATGGCGAGCCCTTCGGCGGGCTCTCGCACACCGGGTCGCAGGGGAAGCTCCGGACCGTACAGGCTGATGGCGTCGGAAAGGGCGCGGTAGCGCAGACCGTAGACGAACGTGTAGCGCGAACCCACACGGTCGACGCGGCCCGCGACCACCGGCTCGGTCTGGCCCGGGAGCCAGGTCCAGACGTACGCCTCATCAGAAGTCATCGTCTACGCTCTCGACCTTTGGCCGTCGTACTCGGCGGGGCAGGAGGGCGAGCATCTCCTCGCCGCGTTGGCGTCGGATGGCGAGCTCCGATTCGTCTTCGATTCCGAAGATCGGCACCCCGACCAGATCGGCCAAGTCGATCATGGTCCCCACAGCCGTGCCACGGCGGCCGGCTTCCGCAGACAGCACCGTGCGCTCGGATACGTCGGCGCGCGCGGCAAGGTCACCCACCGTCCATCCCCGATCAATGCGCCCCTGCCGAATGAGTTGACCCCAAACGGTCAATCCATCCTGGACGTGCGGCCGCAACGGCACGGTCCTCTTCGTCATGGCACCTCCATATATTGCATGCTAACAGTCTTAAGGCGTGTTTTATTGGGTTCGAATGCGGCAAGGAGCGGCGACCTCTCCTCAATGAGCACGTCGGCACATCCCGCCGGAGTGGATATGTTTGCAGCAGATACCAACCCGAAGGATGTGCCGTGCCCCGTTTCGACCTCCCGTTGCCCGAGCTGAAGGACTACCGGCCCGAGGTGCGTGAGCCCGCCGACTTCGACGCCTTCTGGACGTCGACGCTCGACGAGTCCCGCGCGGTGGCGCAGCCGCCGCAGCTCGGGAAGGTCGATACCCCGTTCGCCACGCTCGACGTGTACGACGTCACGTTCTCGGGCTATGCCGGGGATGCCGTCAAGGGTTGGCTGACCGTTCCCCGCTCGGCCGACGGGCCGCTGCCCGCCGTGGTCGAGTTCAACGGCTACAACGGCGGCCGCGGCATCCCTGTCGAGCGCATCGGATGGGCATCGGCGGGGTACGCGCACTTCCTGATGGACACCCGCGGCCAGGGGTCGACCTGGGGTTCCGGCGGCGCCACGCCCGATCCGCACCCCACGGGCCCCTCCGTTCCCGGTTTCATGACGCGCGGCATCGAAGACCCGGAGAGCTACTACTACCGCCGGGTCTACACGGATGCCGCACTCGCGATCGACGCCGTCCGCACGATGAGTCAGGTGGATGCCGAAAAGGTGAGCGTCGTCGGCGGCAGTCAGGGCGGCGGCATCGCCATCGCCGCCGCCGGGCTCTCCTCGGGCCTGGTCGCCGCCATGCCCGACGTGCCGTTCCTCTGCCACTTCGAGCGGGCCGTCGGACTGACCGACACCGATCCGTACCAGGAGATCGTGCGCTACCTGTCGGTGTATCGCGGCGCCGAGGAGCGCGTCTTCGACACCCTCTCGTACTTCGACGGCGTGAACCACGCGGCCCGCGCCACCGCGCCCGGCCTGTTCTCGGTCGGCCTGCTCGACCCGATCTGCCCGCCGTCGACCGTCTACGCCGCCTTCAACCGGTACGGCGCGTCAGACAAGGCGATCGAGGTATATGCCCACAACCAGCACGAGGGCGGGCAGTCGTACCAATGGGTGGCGCAGACCGCGTTCCTCGCGTCGAGGCTCTAGGAGACTCTTCCCGGGAGACGCTCGCCGGTGCCCCGCTCGATGATCCACGTGGGCAGGGTCTCCTGGCGGATGAAGCCGGTCGGGTCGGCCATGCGCGCCAGCGCGAGCTTCGCCGCGCGACGGCCGAGCTCCTCCGGTTCGTAGGAGATGACGCTGACGCCCATCACATCGGCGGTGTCGAAGTCGTCGAATCCGACGAGCGCCACCTCGTCGGCGTGAGGCGTGCCGGAGAGAGCCCTGAGGACGCCGATGGTCATGCGGTTGTTCCCCGCGATGATCGCGGTGGGCGGGTCTTCGCGGCCCATCAGCTCGCGGATCAGATCGGCGGGGACGAGATCGAGGTCGTCGCGGCGCACCTCCCACGGCTCGGTATCGGCGATGCCGGCCGCGTGCATCGCTTCGCGGTAGCCCGCCAGGCGCTCGAGCTGCGTGTAGACCGACGCCGGATTGCACGCGTAGGCGATCCTCGTGTGGCCGCGGGCGAGCAGTCGCGCGGTCGCTTCCCGAACTGCGGTGCGGTTGTCGAGCACGACGGCATCGGCGGCGAGGTTTCGAGCCGGGCGGTCGATGGTGATGACGGGCGTACCCAGCTGCCGCTCGCCCTCCAGGTAGGACTGGTCGTCGCCGACGGGGATGAGCAGGAGAGCGCCGATCCGCTGCGACAGGAGCGTGTCGGCGACCCGTTCCTCCCCCTCGGCGGTGTCGTCGGTCGTGGCGACGACGAGGCTGTAGCCGTGGGCGGCGAGCTCCTTCTCGATGCCGGACGCCACCTTGTAGTAGAACGGGTTGCTCAGCTCGCCCATGATGAAGCCGACGACGTTCGTGCCGCCGCCCCGACGCAGGCCCCGCGCGAGCGTGTTCGGCCGGAATCGGAGCCGCTTCGCCGCGGCGAGCACCCGGTCGACCGTGTCGGGCGCCACCAGCTCGCGCTGTGCGAAGACCCGTGACACGGTCTTCGCACTGACGCCGGCCAGCCGCGCGACGTCTTCCACCGTGGCCCTCGATTGAACGGTCATCGATGCTCCATTCCCTAATGACCGACGATAGACATTGAAGAGACATCTGGCAAGACATTGTCGCGGCGGAGGGTTGATAATGTCCTGGTCAACCGCTGTTTAATTTTGCCTGTCTACAATCGGACAGAGAAAGACATCGTTGACATTTTCGCTTGCCAAGGCTTGATTCACGCCCTACCGTGAGGCATGCAATCCACCCCGCGACGCGGCGGCGACCGTTCAAGGGCGAACACACAGAGAGAAGAACCCGATGTCCAAAAAGGCAGTTACCGGGATCGCGATGCTCGCGATCGCCGGCGTTGCACTCGCCGGATGCTCCGGCGGGACGACCCCCACTCCCAGCGGCGATTCGGATGCCGTCTCCGGAGAAGTCACGTTCGTCACCTGGCGCACCGACCTCATCCAGGACGGCACCTTCGATGAGTACGCGAAGGAGTTCACCGCCAAGTACCCCGACGCGAGCGTGAAGTTCGAGGGGATCACCGACTACGAAGGCGAACTGACCACGCGCCTGAGCACGCAGAACTACGGCGACGTGCTCGGCATCCCCAACAGCGTGCTGCCCGACCAGCTGGGCGACTACTTCGAGCCCCTCGGCAAGACCGCCGACTTCGAAGCCGACTACCGCTTCCTCGCTCCCAAGAGCTTCGACGGCACCCAGTACGGCCTGGCGCTCGGCGGCAATGCGAACGGCATCGTCTACAACACGCAGGTGTTCGAGGCGGCGGGCATCACGACGCTCCCGACCACGGAGAGCGAGTGGATCACCGCGCTCACCGCGATCAAGGACAAGACCGACGCGATCCCGATGTACACGAACTACAAGGACGGCTGGCCGCTCAGCCAGTGGTCGGGCAACCTCGGTGCCGTCACCGGAGACGCGGATGCCGTCAACAAGATGGCCGAGAACACGTCGCCGTGGACCGAGGGCAACGACATCTACGCGATCGACTCGCTCATCTACGAGACCGTCGCCGCCGGGCTCACCGAGACCGACCCGCTGACGACGAACTGGGAGCAGTCGAAGGTCGACTTCGCCACCGGCAAGATCGCCACCATGGCGCTCGGATCGTGGGCCATCTCGCAGCTCCAGGCCGCCGCCGGCGACAACGGCGTCGACCCGTCGACCGTGGGCTACATGGCGTTCCCCGCCAAGGCATCCGACGGCACGCAGTACGCCGTGGTCGGCGGTGACTACAACCTCGGAATCAACGTGAACTCCAAGGTCAAGGCCGCCGCTCGTGCGTGGATCGACTTCCTGATCGAGGACTCGGGCTTCACCGACACGCAGGGCATGGTCTCGGCCCTGCTGAGCAAGGACCTCCCGGACAACCTCGCGGGCCTCAGCGACAACGGCGTGAAGCTCCTCGAGCTCAACGCGGCCCCCGCCGGCAAGGAAGCGCTCTTCAACACGATCGCCGAGAAGTCGCAGATCGACATCTGGGCGAACATCTACCGGCAGAAGCTCATCGACATCGCTCGTGGCGCCGCCGACGGCGACAAGCAGTCGTACTTCGACGACCTCAACAAGCGCTGGGCCGACACCGCGGCACAGGTCGGCTGACCGCACCCCGCATCTTCCGGGCCGGGGCACCCGCCCCGGCCCGGAAGAACCTCAGGAGCATGACATGACCACCCCCACCACGGGCGCCCCGATCGCCCAGGCCTCCGCGGAGGTCCACGCGACGCTCGGCCGCCGCCGACCGCGACGTCGTGCGCCGCGAGCCGGCTCCGGCGCCCCCGGCAGCCGCGGTTTCCTCCGCAAGCTGACGCCCTACCTCTTCCTCCTGGCGGCGGTGGGTCTGCTGCTGCTGCTCACCTACCTGCCCGCCGCCAACATGATCTGGTACAGCTTCCACGAGTGGCGCGGCATCGGACCGATGGACGACTTCGTCGGAGCCGACAACTACGTGCAGGTCTTCACCAACCCGCAGATCTTCGGCGTCTTCTTCGTCAGCATCTACTACTTCATCGGCGCCTTCGTGCAGATGGCGATCGCCCTCTACTTCGCCGCGCTGCTGTCCACGCGCACGTGGTTCTCCAACTTCTTCCGCGGCGTCCTCTTCTTCCCGTACCTCATCAACGGCGTCGCGATCGGGTTCGTCTTCCTCTACCTCTTCCAGCCCGGCGGCACCCTCGACACCGTCCTCGGCTGGTTCGGTGTCGCCGAGACGCCGCTCTGGCTCGGTGACCCGGACATCGCCAACTACTCGCTCGCCGCGACGAGCGTCTGGCGCTACACCGGCCTCAACTTCGTGCTGTTCCTCGGCGCGATCCAGTCGATCCCGAGCGAGCTGTACGAAGCGGCCGACATCGACGGCGCCAGCAAGTGGCAGCAGTTCTGGGCCCTCACCTTCCCCGGCATCCGTCGCATCATCGGGCTCAGCTTCATCCTCGCGATCTCGGGCAGCCTCTCGGTGTTCGAGATCCCCTTCATCATGACCGGCGGCGCCAACGGCACCTCCACCTTCGTCATCCAGACCCTGCAGACCGCGTTCACCTTCCGACAGGTGGGACTGGCATCCGCCATGGCCGTCGTGCTGCTGGTGATCGTGCTGGTGGTCACCTGGGTGCAGCGCAAAGTGTTCCCCGACGAGAAGGTCGACCTGACATGACCACCGCAGAACGGGTCGCCAAGAGCGACGCCCGCATCCGCTTCGGCCGCGCCGCCGCGGGCACCACGAAGTACGGCTCGCTGCTGCTGGGCGTGGTGGTCGCCGTCATCCCGCTGAGCGTGCTGTTCATCGCGAGCTTCAAGTCGTCGGTGGAGTTCGGGCAGTCCGGCCCCTTCGACCTGCCCGCGAACTGGCTCAACCTCGACAACTACATCGAGGCGTTCGAGAAGGGCGGGATGGTCGAGGGCTTCCTCAACACGACGGTCATCCTCGTGATCTCGCTCGCCGGAACCATCCTCATCGGCACGATGGCCGCGTACGCCATCGACCGGTTCCAGTTCCGCGGTCGCACCCTCGTCGTGGGACTGTTCCTGGTCGCCACCCTCGTGCCCGGAGTCACGACCCAGGTCGCGACGTTCCAGATCATCAACGGCCTCGGGCTCTACAACTCGATGGCGGCGCTGATCCTGCTGTTCCTCGGCACCGACATCATCTCGATCTACATCTTCATCCAGTTCATGCAGTCGATCCCGACGTCGCTGGACGAGGCCGCCATGATCGACGGGGCCAACCGCTGGACGATCTACTGGCGCATCATCCTCCCTCTCCTGCGACCGGCCATCGCCACCGTCGTCATCATCAAGGGGATCGCGATCTACAACGAGTTCTACCTCCCGTTCCTCTACTGGCCGTCGGAAGGGACGATCTCCACCTCGCTGTTCCGCTTCAAGGGGCCCTTCGGCGCCCACTGGGAGATCATCGCCGCCGGCACGATCCTCGTCATCATCCCCACCCTCATCGCATTCGTCTTCTTGCAGCGGTTCATCTACCGCGGCATGACCTCTGGAGCCGTCAAGTGATCACCCTCCCCCTCCACGACGGCTGGACCTTCCACGCCGCCGCGGGACCCGTGCCCGCCGGCCTGGCCGACACCGTCGTCCACGCCACCGTGCCCGGCACGGTCCACGTCGACCTGCTGCGCGAGGGGCTCATCCCCGATCCGTACCGCGGGGAGAACGAGGCACTCGTGGCCTGGATCGGCAAGGTCGACTGGACCTACCAGGTGCGCTTCGCCTGGGCGCCCGACGGCGAGGAGCGTCACGACCTCGTCTTCGACGGGATCGACACGGTCGCCGAGATCGTGCTCAACGGGGTGACGCTCGGCACCGTCGCGAACCAGCACCGCTCCTACCGCTACGACGTGGCGGCGCATCTGGTCGACGGCGAGAACGCCCTCGAGGTGCGCTTCCGCGCGCCCGTCCCGTACGCGAACGCGCAGAGCCTCTCGCTCGGCGTCCGGCCCCGGCCCTACCCCCTCCCTTACGAAGCGATTCGCAAGTCCGCGTGCAACTTCGGGTGGGACTGGGGTGTCGCGACGTTCACGTCGGGCCTGTGGAAGGGCGTGCGCCTGGAGTCGTGGTCGACGGCGCGCCTGCACGAGGTGCGGGTCGTCGCGACGCCGGACGGCGAGGGCGGCCACGTGCACCTCGACGCGCAGATCGAGCGCGCCCCGGGAGCGACCGACACAGAACTGCTCGTCCATCTCTCGGTGGACGGCCTCGAGACGGGCGTCGGCGCGGTGCCTGAGATCGTCGCCGCGATCGACGGTGACCGCGTCGACGCCCACCTGACCCTCGACCACGTCGACCGCTGGTGGCCCGTCGGCTACGGTGCCCAGCCCCGCTACGACGTGGCGGTGACCCTGACGGGCGGTGAGGCGACGCTCGACAGCGACGCCCGCCGCGTCGGCTTTCGCGACGTGCGGTGGGACACCGACCCCGACGATGCCGGCACGCCGTTCACCCTCGTCGTCAACGACCAGCCCGTCTACGTGAAGGGCGTCAACTGGATCCCCGACGACGCGCTCCCCGTGCGCGTCGACCGCGACCGGCTCTCCCGCCGGCTGCACCAGGCCCTCGACGCGAACCTCAACCTCATCCGCGTCTGGGGCGGCGGGCTGTACGAGTCCGACGACTTCTACGACCTGTGCGACGAGCTCGGGCTCCTCGTGTGGCAGGACTTCCTCTTCGCCTGTGCGGCCTACCCGGAGGAGGAGCCGCTGCGATCGGAGATCGAGGCCGAGGCACGCGAGAACGTCGTGCGGATCGCGTCGCATCCCTCGCTTGTGCTCCTCACGGGCAACAACGAGAACCTGTGGGGCTTCGAGGACTGGGCGTGGAAGGAGCGACTCGACGGCAAGACCTGGGGCGCCTACTACTACTACGAACTGTTCCCCGCGCTCGTCCGCGAGCTGGCACCTCACGTGCCGTATGCGCCCGGCAGCCCGTTCTCGCCCGGCGGCGGTTGGGAAGGCCCCTACGCCACCGGCCCCGACGGCGGCCGGCAGACGGGACACCATCCCAACGCCGAAGCGCACGGGACCATGCATCTGTGGGAGCAGTGGAACCGCCAGGACTACCTGACCTACCGCGACCACCGGCCGCGCTTCGTGGCCGAGTTCGGCTGGCAGGCTCCCCCCACCTGGACCACTCTCACGCAGTGGCTCGACGATGACCCCCTCACCCCCGAGTCGCCGGGCATGGTCGTGCACCAGAAAGCGATGGAGGGCAACGTCAAGCTCACGACGGGGCTCGTTCCGCACTTCCGCGTTCCGGAGGACATGGAGACCTGGCACTGGGCGATGCAGCTCAACCAGGCGCACGCCGTCCGCTGCGCGCTGGAGTGGTTCCGCGCGCTGGCTCCGCACAACAGCGGCGCCATCGTGTGGCAGCTCAACGACTGCTGGCCGGTGACGTCGTGGGCGGCGATCGACGGCGAGGAACGGGTCAAGCCGCTCTTCCACGCGCTGGCCGCCGCCTTCGCCGACCGCGTGGCGACGGTGCAGCCCCTCGGGGCCGACGGCGCGCTCCTCGCGGTGCTCGGCAACGACGCGGCGACCCCGTGGGAAGGCGCCGTGCGTGCGCGGCGCGTGCGCTTCGACGGCGCGGTGATCGAAGAGCAGGAGATCCCCTTCGTCGTTCCCGCACGAGGCACCGTCCGGGTGGAGTTGGGCACGGCGTTGACCACTCCCGACGAGGCGGGCGCCGAGGCGCTCATCGTGGATGCCGGTACGGCGCGCGGCTCCTGGTACTTCGCCGAACCGCGCGACAGCACCCTGCCCTCCCCCGCGCTGGAGGTGGAGACGGCCGCCGACCCCGACGGCACCCTCGTCACTGTCACGGCGCGGACCTTCGCCCGTGACGTGACGCTCCTGGTCGACAAGGTCTCCCCCGACGCGCAGGCGGACAGCGCGCTCCACACGCTCCTGCCCGGGGAGAGCGTCGCCATCCGCGTGCGCCACGCCGGCGGCCCTCTCGACGCGACCGCGCTGAGCGACGCGCGCGTGCTGCGCACCGCGAACGAGCTGGTGAAGGCATGACCGGCCTGGAGAGCCCCGTCTGCGGCATGACCTGGGGCTGGGTCGGCGTCCGCGGCACGTGGAACACGCCGGCGGCTGCCCGCTCGATGCAGGCGATGGCCGACCACGCCGTCACCTGGACGGCCATCGCGTACGCCGCCGAGCAGGAGCACACCTTCTCGACGACCATCTCCCGCGACCTGCAGCCGACGGTCACCGACGACGAGATCGTCTGGGCCATCCGTGAGGCCCACTCGCTCGGGATGAAGGTGTGCCTGAAGCCCGTCGTCAATGTGCACGACGGCACCTGGCGCGCCCACATCGGCTTCTTCGACTGGGACGTGCCGGGCGAACCCACCTGGACCGACTGGTTCGGTTCGTACACGGCGTTCATCCTGGATGCCGCCCGGCTCGCGGAAGCGGAGGGCTGCGCCATGCTCTGCATCGGCTGCGAGATGGTGCGCGCCGACGGTCAGGAGGCGCACTGGCGGCGCCTGATCGCCGCCGTCCGCGAGGTGTACTCGGGGCTCGTGACCTACAACTGCGACAAGTACCAGGAGGACCACGTGACGTGGTGGGATGCCGTCGACGTGATCTCGTCGAGCGGCTACTACCCCATCGATCAGTGGGAGGCGCAGCTGGACCGCATCGAACCGGTCGTCGCCGCCGCCGGCAAGCCGTTCTTCTTCATGGAGGCCGGCTGCCCGTCGAGGACCGGCTCCTCCCGTCTCCCCAACGATTGGGCGCTCCCCGGGGAACCCTCCGGGCAGGAGCAGCTCGACTACTACCGCGCGATGTTCGCCGCCGGGGAGAGTCGGCCGTGGGTCGGCGGGTACATGCTGTGGGACTGGCCCGCCGAGCTCTACGACGAACGCGACGCCGCCACGAACGACGACTACTGCCCGTTCGGCAAGCCCGCCGGTTCCTGGCTGCGTGAGCGTTACCTCACGATGGCGGGGCAGGTGAACGCATGAGCGGGGTCCTGGCACTGGATGCCGGCCAGACGAGCATGAAGGTCCGCGTGAGCGAGGGGACGACCGTCTTCGAGGAGGACCTTCCCGGCATCCGCACGAGTGAGCCGCTGCTTCCGCAGGTGGCGGACGTGGCGCGCACGGCACTGGCGCTCTCCGGCATCCACGCCGACGTGCTCAGCGCGGGCGTGTCGGGGTTGACGGAGCGCGAAGCCGACGCGGATGCCTTGGCGCAGCTGCTCGGCGACACCTCCATCCGCCGGGTGCTGCTCGCCCACGACTCCACGACCGCGTTCCTCGGCGCCCTCGGCGACCGGCGCGGGGCGGTCGTGGCTGCGGGGACGGGCGTCGTCACCCTCGCCGTCGGCCACACCGATGTCGCGCGCGTGGACGGATGGGGTCACACGATGGGTGACGCGGGGAGCGGATTCTGGATCGGGCGCGAAGTGCTCGCCGCCGTCATGCGGGCCTACGACGGCCGGGGTGCAGAGACGTCGTTGACGGATGCCGTCACCGCCGTGTGGCCGAGCCTCCCCGACGCGTACATCACCCTCCAGGCGGAGCGCGACTGGGTTCGACGCGTCGCGTCGTTCGCCCGCGCCGCCGGCGAGCACGCCGAGGCCGGCGACGCGGTGGCGGGGTCGATCATCGAACGCGCCGCGCGCGAGCTCGCGACCAGCGTGACGACGGGGCTCCGCCGCGTCGGCGCGGACGACGACCCGGCCGCGCGCGTGTGCACCGTCGGCGGGGTGTTCCGCTCCCCGCTGCTGCGTGCCGCCTTCGCCGCAGAGCTGACGGCATCCGGTGTCGCGGCATCCCTCGAGCCTTCGCACGGCGACGGGGTCGACGGCGCCTCCACCCTCGCGCTGCTGAGTCCGGCACACCCGTTTGCGAGACAGATCGCCACCAGTGGCTGACGCCCCGCTCGGGCAGGGCGATCCGGAGACGCAGCTGACGGTGAGCGTGCGGCGAGCGCAGCCGTTGCGTTCGCTGTTCCGGCTGCTGCGGCCCCACCGCGCGAGCATGATCGGCGCGGTGTTCGCCTTCGTCGTCAAGGACAGCCCGGTGTGGGTCCTGCCGCCGGTGACCGCGGCGATCATCGACATCGTCGTGCTCGGCGGACCTCTGGAGCGGGTCTGGATCTGGGGCGGATTGGCTGCCGCGCTCGTCGCGCTCAACTACCCGTTCCAGATGATCGTCGTGCGCCTCACGAGTACGGCGACGCGCACGTTGGCGTACACCGTGCGCACGGGGCTGGCGGCGCGACTTCAGCGCCTGTCGATCGGGTTCCACAACCGGCAGAGCGCATCGCTGGTGCAGACGAAGATCGTGCGAGACGTCGAGAACGTCGAGTTGATGCTGGCGCAGCTGTTCCCCACGATCGTCTCGGCGTGCGCGACCCTGGCCGGTGCCTTCGTCATCACGGCTTTGAACGTGCCGGCGTTCGTCGGAGTGTTCGCCGCGACGATCCCCGTCGCCGCGGCCCTCATCGTCTACATCCGTCGTCGCGCGTCGTCGCGGAACGAGGCGTTCCGGCGCGAGGTGGAGCGCCTGTCCGCACAGGTGTCGGAGATGGCGGCGCTCCTGCCCATCACCCGCGGGCACGGCCTCGAAGACGTCGCGATCGCGCGCGTGTCCGAGCGCGCCGACTCGGTGCGACGCGCGGGCCGCGATCTCGACGTGCTGAACGGTCGGTTCGGCGCGCTGTCGTGGATCTCGTACCAGGCGCTCGGCCTGATGTGCCTCGTCGGCTCGGCGTCGCTCGCGATCAGCGGCGTGCTGCCGATCACGCCCGGGCAGGTGGTGCTGCTCAGCACCTACTTCGGCATGCTGACCAACTCGATCGTGATGCTGATGAACGCCGCGCCCATCCTCACCCGCGGGCTCGACGCGCTGCGATCGATCGCGGATGTCGCCGAGGAGCTCGACGTCGAAGACAGCAGGGGCAAGCGGGTCGTCGACGCCGTGCGCGGCGACGTGACGCTGGAGGGCGTCGTCGTGAGCTACGGCGACGGCCCCCGCGCGCTCGACGGCATCCATCTCGAGATCCAGGCGGGACAGACGGTCGCGTTCGTGGGCAGGTCGGGCTCGGGGAAGTCGACGATCCTCAACACGATCCTCGGCTTCATCCGCCCGGCCGAGGGGCGGGTGCTGATCGACGGGGTCGACATCGCCGAGCTCGACCTGCGCTCGCTGCGGCGCTTCGTGTCGATCGTGCCGCAGGAGACGGTGCTCCTCGCGGGGTCCATCCGGGAGAACGTCGCCTACGGCGCGGCGGGTGTGACCGACGTGGATGTGATCGCGGCGCTCGCGGAGGCGCACGCGCTCGACCTCCTGCAGCCGCCCGACGACGGCCTCGACGCCCGGGTGGGCGAGCGCGGCACCGGCCTGTCGGGGGGTCAGCGACAGCGACTCGCGATCGCGCGCGCCCTCCTCCGCGACCCTCGCATCCTCGTGCTCGACGAGGCGACCAGCGCGCTGGACGTCGAGTCGGAGACGCGCGTCACCGACGCTCTCGACCGCGCCCGCCGAGGACGGACGACGCTGATCGTCGCCCACCGCCTCTCGACGGTGCGGCGCGCCGACCTCATCGTGGTGCTCGACGAGGGGCGCATCCTCGAGTCGGGTTCGCACGACGAGCTACTGGCACGCGGCGGCGCGTACTCGCGTCTCGTGTTCACGCAGACCTGACAGCCGCGCGGAGCCAGCGCGGCCGGGTGCCCTGCAGGCTCGTTGCCCTGCGCGCTCGGTGCCCTGCACCCTCGAAACAACACGTCTTCTGCGAGACCACATCACTCGTGCGCGGAAATCGTGTCGATTCGCGGGAAGCATGTTGTCTCGGCAGCCTCCGACGTGGCTAATCGAGACGGGTGGTACCGAGCCGCGACCGAAAACGACGAAGCCGGTCGGAGATCTCTCTCCGACCGGCTTCGTTCTGTGTTGTGCGCGAGGGGGGACTTGAACCCCCACGCCCTTGCGGGCACTGGCACCTGAAGCCAGCGCGTCTACCTATTCCGCCACTCGCGCGAATCCACGTCGCCGCAGACTCAACCTCCCGAGGATATCACGGGCCGGACTGCCTCAGAATCAGCCGGTGCGGGGCGGGAAACGGCGTGCGTACAGACTCTGCAACTACCATGTGAGCACCGGTCCGCCTGCCAGAGGAGCCCCGTGGGACTACTTGACAGCTTCGAGAAGGGGCTGGAACGCGCCGTCAACGGTGCGTTCGCGAAGACCTTCCGCAGCGGTGTCCAGCCTGTCGAGATCGCATCCGCCCTGCGGAGCGAACTCGACAAGAAGGCCGCCGTCGTCAGCCGCGACCGCATCCTCGCGCCCAATACGTTCGTCGTGCGCCTCGCCCCGACCGACGCCGAGCGCCTCGGCGCGCTCGGCTCCACCCTCGACACCGAACTGCTGCGTCTCGTCGAAGAGCACGCGAAAGCGCAGGGCTACAGCTTCGCCGGTCCCGTCTCGATCCGGCTGAACACCGACGAGCAGTTGTCGACGGGCACCCTCCGCGTCGACTCCCGCAGCGCCGCCGGCGACGTCTCGTGGCGCGGTGTCGTCGAAGTCGAGGGCCGACGGCATCCGCTCGTCAAGAGCCGCACCGTGATCGGACGCGGCAGCGACGCCGACATCACCATCGCGGATGCCGGCACCAGCCGCCGCCACGTGGAGATCCTGTGGGACGGGCAGCGCGCGATGGTCCGCGACATGAATTCCACCAACGGTACGAAGCTCAACGGCATGAAGGTCACGGAGGCCGCGCTCGCGGCGGGCTCGGTCGTGACCATCGGCCGCACCGACATCGTGTTCTCGGTGGTGCCGCAGGCGGCGCCGGCGCGACCGACGATGTCGGCCGACGACGCGACGCGCGCGTTCGACCTCGGAGGCGCCTCATGAACTCCCTGACTCTGCTGCTGCTGCAGATCGGTTTCCTCGTCCTGCTCTGGTTCTTCGTGTTCGCGGTGGTGTACTCGCTGCGCGCCGACCTGTTCGGCGTGAAGGCGCGGAAGCTCCCCGAGCCCACCGCCGCAGCCGCCGCTCCGGCCGCCAGCGCCTCGCCGGCCGCCGTGACCGCCCCCGTGGCTCCGGCGCCCGTCGCGCGTCCGAGCGCGGGCGGCATCGAGAAGGCGACCCGGGATGCCGTCACCCGCATCGTCATCACGAGCGGTCCGAAGGCGGGTCTCGAGGTGCCGATCGGCAGCGAGCCGGTGACGATCGGGCGCTCGAGCGAGTCGGGCCTCGTCATCCGCGACGACTACACGTCGTCCCACCACGCGCGCCTGCTCCTGTGGGGCGAGCAGTGGATGATCCAGGACCTCGACTCGACCAACGGCACGTGGCACGACGGCGAGCGCGTGACGACGCCGGTGCCCGTCATCATGGGCGCGACGATCAAGGTCGGCGCGACGACGTTCGAGCTGCGGAAGTAGCGGGCGCCGATCCATGGTCTTCGAGGGCTCGAGTGTCGCCATCTCCCATACGGGGAAGGTGCGATCGAACAACCAGGATTCGGGCTACTCCGGATCCAATCTGTTCGCGGTCGCCGACGGCATGGGCGGTCACGCCGGCGGTGACGTCGCGTCGAGCCTCGCGATCCACCGCCTGAAAGACCTCGACCAGGCGTTCGCCTCGACGGCGGATGCCGAGCGGGCCCTCCGCGACGCGATCGCCGACACGGCGACGGAGCTCATCGACACCGTCGTGGTGCGCCCGGAGCTCGCGGGGATGGGCACGACGGTGAGTGCCGTCGTGATGGTCGACGACCACGCCGTCATCGCCCACATCGGCGACTCCCGCGTGTACCTGTACCGCGACGACGCGCTCACGCAGATCACGACCGATCACACGTTCGTGCAGCGGCTGGTCGATTCGGGGCGCATCACGCCGGAGGAGGCGCGCTACCACCCGCGTCGCTCCGTGCTCATGCGGGTGCTCGGCGACATGGACCCCGATCCCGAGATCGACGCGTTCATCATGCAGACCCAGCCGGGCGACCGGTGGCTCATCTGCTCCGACGGACTCTCGGGCGTCGTCGACGACGCGCACACCGCCAAGGTGCTGGGCCAGGGCCTCGCCCCCGGCCGCACCGCCGACCTTCTCCTCAAGCAGGCACTGGATGCCGGGGCCCCCGACAACGTGACGATCGTGCTCGTCGACGTCGGCGGCGCGCACCCGGTCGTCAGCGGCACGGCCACGATCGTCGGCTCCGCGTCGACGCCGCAGGGTATCGAGGTTCCCGCCGCACGCCCGGGGCGCACGAGCTGGCTGCACCCGGGACGGCAGGCCGCCAACGAGCCGACGCACTTCGAGCCGGCCGCCGCGTTCCTCGAGGAGGTCATCGAGGAGGACCGCCGCCGCGCACGCCGTCGCCGCATCTGGTGGCTCGTGGGCCTCGTCGTCGTCCTCGTAGCCATCGCGGCGTCGCTGTTCGGCGCCTACCAGTGGACCCAGACCCGGTACTACATCGGTCCCGACGACGACTCGGTCGTCATCTATCGCGGCATCCCCCAGGAACTCGGCCCGATCTCGCTGTCGTCGGTCTACGAGGACACCGGCATCCTTCTCGCCGACCTCCGCGCCTACCAGCGCATCTCGGTGGAGCAGACGATCGTCGTGCGTTCGCTCGCCGACGCCCGCGCCCGCGTCGACAACCTGCGGCCCGAACCGGAGCCCGACTCCGAGGAGGTGAGCCCGTGACCGCCGAGCCCATCCAGGCCGACACCCAGGTGATGAAGGCGCTGCGCCGCATCCGGATGCCGCAGACGCACCGCAACCGCGAGCTGTGGCTGCTGCTGTTCGCATTCCTCGTCAACGGCACCGCGACCGCGCTCGTGCAGCTGGGGGTGCTCGGCGAGATCGAGTGGACCTTCCTGTACTACTGCGGCGGCATCACGGTGCTGGCGTTGATCCTCCACGTCGTGCTGCGCCTGCGCGCCCCGGCCGCCGATCCGTTCGTCGTGCCGATCGCGACGCTGCTGACGGGCCTGGGGATCGCGATGATCTACCGGATCGATCTCGGCAAGGGCTGGGAGGGCTGGGACGCGTTCTCGTTGCGTCAGCTCGCGTGGTCGGCGATCGCCATCGCCGCCGCCATCGCGATCGTCATCGCGCTGCGCAACTACCGCGTGCTCTTCCGCTACACGTACGTCTTCGGTTTCGCGGGCATCGCGCTGCTCCTCCTCCCGTTCGTCCCGGGCCTCGGCGTCGAGGCGGGCGCCGACGTGTGGGTGTCGGTGGCGGGGATCTTCTCGTTCCAGCCGGGCGAACTCGCCAAGATCGCCCTCGCGATCTTCTTCGCCGGCTACCTGGTGCGCACGCGCGAAGCGCTCACGTCCGTCGGCACGCGGTTCCTCGGCGTCACCTGGCCGCGCGCCCGCGAGCTCGGCCCGGTGCTCGTCGTGTGGTTCGTGTCGCTCGGCATCATCGTGCTCCAGCGCGACCTCGGCACGGGCCTCCTCATCTTCGGCATGTTCATCGCGATGACGTACGTCGCCACCGGCAAGACCAGCTGGGTGCTCATCGGCGTCACGCTCGCCGTCGCCGGCGCCCTCGCCGCCGCGCAGGTGCTGCCCTACGTGCACGCGCGCTTCACGAACTGGCTCGACGCGTTCAACCCCGACACGATCGACGGCTCGAGCCTCCAGCTCGCGAGCGGCATCTTCGGCCTCGCGCAGGGGGGACTGTTCGGTACGGGGCTCGGCCAAGGCCGCCCCGGACTCACCCCGCTCGCGTGGAGCGACTACATCATCCCGAGCCTCGGCGAGGAGCTCGGGCTCGTGGGCCTGTTCGCCATCCTCGCGCTCTACATGGTGTTCGTGAGCCGCGGCATCCGCGTGGGCATCGCCGGTCAGGACGACTTCGGCAAGCTGCTCGCGACGGGCCTCTCGTTCACGATCGCGCTGCAGGTGTTCATCATGGTCGGCGGCGTGACCCGGCTCATCCCGCTGACGGGCCTCACGACGCCGTTCCTCGCCGCCGGCGGGTCGTCGCTCATCGCGAACTGGATGATCGTGGCGATCCTGCTGCGCATCTCGGATGCCGTCCGCTCCCGCCCGCGTGTGGTGATCGGATGAGGAAGGAACGGCGTTTCGTCTCGCTCCGCTCGCTCAACGACCGTGGGCGCCTCCCCGTCGTTGAGCGGGCGGGCCTCCCGGTCGTTGAGCGAGGAGCGCAGCGAGACGACCGTGGGTACCTCCCGGTCGTTGAGCGGGCGGGCCTCCCGGTCGTTGAGCGAGGAGCGCAGCGACGAGACGAAACGGGGGTGATCGGATGACGAAGGAACTGCGACGCCTCAGCATCGTGATGCTGGTGATGTTCATGGGCCTCCTCGGCGCCGCCAGCTGGATCCAGGTGGCCGCCGTCTCGGAGCTGCAGGCGAACCCGCACAACAAGCGCGCGACGTATGACTCGTACGAGGTGCAGCGCGGGTCGATCTTCGCCGGCAGCGAGGTGATCGCCTCGTCCGTGCGCAGCGACGACGTGTACAGCTGGCAGCGGGAATACCCGGATGCCGACATGTGGGCGCCCGTGACGGGCTACATGAACCCGGTGCTCAACGCCCGCACGGGCCTCGAGCAGGCCATGAACGCGCAGCTCTCCGGCACCGGGAGCTCGCAGTTCCTCGCCCGCATCGAGCGGATCGTGAGCGGCCAGCCGCCGCGCGGCTCCAACGTGCTGACGACGCTCGACCCCGAGCTGCAGCGCATCGCCTTCGACGCGCTCGACGGCTACCAGGGCGCCGTGATCGCCATGGAACCCGACACCGGCCGCATCCTCGCGATGGCCACGAGTCCCAGCTACGACACCAACACGCTCGCCTCCCACGACTCCGACGCGGTCAACGCGCAGCACGACGAGCTCGTCGCCGACCCGACCAAGCCGCTCTACAACCGTGCGATCGGCGGCGACCTCGACCCGCCCGGCTCGACGTTCAAGCTCGTCGTCGCCTCCGCCGCCCTCGCGTCGGGCCAGTTCACCCCGGAGTCGACGTTCGACAACCCCGCGACCTGGACGCTGCCGGGCACGAACACCGACATCCACAACTTCGACCGCGGCACGTGCGGGCCCGGCAAGAAGGTCACCCTCGCCGACGCCCTGCGCCTCAGCTGCAACATCCCGATGGCTCAGCTCGCCGTCGCGCTCGGCGACGACGCGATCCGCGCGGAAGCCGAGAAGTACGGGTTCAACGCGAGCTTCGACCTGCCGCTGACCTCCACGGCATCCGTCTACCCGATGGCGCTCAACGAGCCGCAGACCGCGCTGAGCGGCTTCGGGCAGAGCGACGTACGCGCGACACCGCTCCAGATGGCGATGGTGTCGGCCGGGATCGCGAACGACGGCGTCGTGATGAACCCGCGCATGGTCGACTCGGTCGTCGCGGCGGATCTCACCGAGCAGGAGAGCTTCGACAGCACCGAGTTCGGCCAGGCGCTGACGCCCGAACAGGCCGAGACGATGACCACCATGATGATCGCCAATGTCCGTGAGGGCGCGGCGAGCGGTGCAAGAATAGACGGCGTAGACGTGGCCGGGAAGACCGGCACGGCGGAGCACGGCCCCGGCGATCCGTACACCCTCTGGTTCACCGGGTTCGCGCCCGCGGAAGACCCCGAGGTGGTCGTCGCCGTGATGGTGCAGGACGGTGGTGGGCTCGGCCAGAACGGCACGAGTAACGGGATCGCGGCCCCCATCGCGAAGAAGATCATGGAGGCGGTGCTGAGCAGATGAGGCCGACACAGGGTGTGAGCTTCGGCGGACGCTACGAACTGGAGTCGCGGATCGCCATCGGCGGTATGGGCGAGGTCTGGGAAGCGACCGACCACGTCATCGGTCGCACGGTCGCCATCAAGATCCTCAAAGACGAGTACATGGGCGACCCGGGCTTCCTGGAGCGCTTCCGCGCCGAAGCCCGCCACGCCGCACTCGTCAACCACGAGGGCATCGCGAGCGTCTTCGACTACGGCGAGGAGAACGGCTCCGCCTTCCTCGTCATGGAGCTGGTCCCCGGCGAAGCGCTGTCGACCATCCTCGAGCGCGAGGGATCGCTCTCCAGCGACAAGACCCTCGACTTCGTCGCCCAGACGGCATCCGCGCTGCAGGCCGCCCACGCGGCAGGCCTCGTCCACCGCGACATCAAGCCCGGCAATCTGCTGATCACCCCCGACGGGCGCGTCAAGATCACCGACTTCGGCATCGCCCGCATCGCCGACCAGGTGCCGCTGACGGCCACCGGCCAGGTCATGGGCACGGTGCAGTACCTCTCGCCCGAGCAGGCCTCGGGGCACGCCGCCTCGCCGGCCACCGACATCTACTCGCTCGGCATCGTCGCGTACGAGAGCCTGGCGGGAAAGCGCCCGTTCACGGGCGAGTCGCAGGTCGCGATCGCGATGGCGCAGATCAACGACGCGCCGCCGCCGTTGCCCGCCACGGTCGCCACCCCCGTGCAGAACCTCGTGATGAGCATGATCGCGAAGAAGCCGGACGATCGTCCTGCCACGGCATCCGCTGTCGCGCGCGCCGCCACGGCGCTGCGCCGCGGCGACCTCGCCGGCGCCGCCGCGATCGTCCCGGCGATCGCCAGCGCCGCGGCCGTCGACGACGTCACCCAGCTCCTCACGGGTGGGCTCGGCACCGACCAGGCGACGCGCCTGCTGCCGTCGACGACGCCCATCGACCAACCCGCGCCGGTCGACGAGCCTGCCGAGCAGAAGCGCAAGCGGAGCCCGTGGACCTGGCCGCTCATCGCGCTGATCGCCCTGCTCGCGATCGTCCTCGGCGGCACGCTCTTCGCACTCCTCACGAGCGGCAACGGCGAACCCGATCCGACGTCGCCCGCACCCTCCTCGCCATCGTCGGCGGCGCCGCCGAGCACCCCGGTCGATTCCCCCGACCCCGAGCCGACGAGCATGAACGTCGCCGACCTCGAGCTCGAGGGCGAGACCTGTGAAGCAGCCCGCACGATCGCCGAGGACAACGGCTACACCGGCGGAGTGCAGTGCAACACCGGAGACCCGGCACCGACGCCCGACGAGGAGGGGCTCGTCTATCGCGTGCAGCCCGAGGGCGATGTGCCGTTCACGACGGCGCTGAACCTCACGGTCTACGACTCCCAGACGCCGATCGCCACGCCCACCACGCCCTCGATCGAGGGCGGACTGAACGCGAGCTCGGTCGAGGCCGGTTCGACGGTGCAGGTCGTCTGGCCGGGCTTCACGTGCCCCGCCGGCACGCAGACGGTGCAGTTCTACAACTTCGTCGTCGAAGGCGGCGTGTTCGAGACGGGCGACACGACGGCCTCGTTCACGAGCGCCGACCCGCGCACCCAGAACATCGTCGTCGGCGACTCGGGCACCCTGTCGGTCGCCTACGCCGTGAGCTGCACGAACGGCGAGCGCGACCGCGACTCGCCCACCTCCGAGGCCGCGACGGCGACCATCGTGCCCGCCGCCGACGGCGGCGACGGCGGCGCCGACGGCTGACCCTTCGCGCACGCCGCTCCCGCCGTTGTCTCAGACTCGGTCGGATAGGCTGGCGGGGTTCAGCACAGGGAGTGAAGTGGCAGCAGAGGCGCGCGTGCTTTCCGGCCGCTATCGGGTCGACGAGCTCATCGGTCGCGGCGGTATGGCGACCGTCTACCGGGGTCACGACCTGACCCTCGGTCGCGCTGTCGCGATCAAGCTCCTCAAGCGTGAGCTCGCCGTCGACAACGCGTTCCGCACCCGGTTCCGCCTGGAGGCCCAGGCCGCCTCCCGCATGTCGCACCCCGCCATCGTGCGCGTCTACGATGCCGGCGAAGACGTCGAGACCGATCCCGACGGCACGCAGCACCCCGTGCCGTTCATCGTGATGGAGCTCGTCCAGGGCCGTCTGCTGAAGGACATCATCTCCGCGGGCCCCGTGTCGGTGTCGGATGCCGTGCGCTACACCGACGGCATCCTCGAGGCCCTCGAGTACTCGCACCGCGCCGGTGTCGTCCATAGGGACATCAAGCCCGGCAATGTGATGGTCAACGGTCAGGGCCAGGTCAAGGTGATGGACTTCGGCATCGCCCGCGCCGTCTCCGACTCCTCCTCCACCGTCGCCGAGACGACCGCCATCATCGGCACCGCCTCGTACTTCTCGCCGGAACAGGCCAAGGGCGAGCCCGTCGACGCGCGCGCCGACCTCTACTCGGCGGGCGTCGTGCTCTACGAGCTGCTCACCGGACGCACGCCGTTCCGCGGCGACACCCCCGTGGCCGTCGCCTACCAGCACGTCAGCGAAGCACCCGTCCCTCCGTCCGAACTCGTCGGCACCGTCCCGCGGTCGCTCGACGCGGCCGTGCTGCGCGCGCTCGCGAAGGACCCGTTCCAGCGATTCCCGGATGCCGCGGCGTTCCGCGAGGCGCTCGACGCCACGGTCGACGGCAAGACGCCGTCGAAGCGTCAGGTCGGCGCCCTGCACAGCGAGCTGTACGGCGCGAATCCCCGGCAGGCCGCCGAGACCGCGCGGTCGCTACGCCAGCTCAGCACCGACACCACGATGCGACGCACTCAGACCGGACCGCCCGTCGCGTGGATCTGGACCGGCGTCGTCGTGCTCGCCGCGCTGCTGATCTCCGTCTTCATCTGGGTGCTCATGATCCGCCCGACCACGGAGATCCCGAACAGCTCCCGTGAAGTACCCGACCTCGTCGACATGTCGTGGGATAGGGCGAGCGAAGAGCTCGGCCGCAACGACCTGGAGGGTCGGCGGTTCGAGGAGAGCAACGAGACCATCGCGGCCGGCAATGTCATCCGTACCGACCCCGCGGCCGGTACCACCGTGATCCCCGGCCAGGAGATCAAGGTGTACGTCTCCACCGGACAGGAGCTCGCCACGGTGCCCGTGCTGGAGAGTCTCACGCGCGGGGAGGCCGCCGACGCGCTCGAGGAGGCCGGGCTGCGCCTCGGCACCGTCACGACGCGCAACGATCCGAACCTCGCCGCGACGACCGTGATCTCGGCGAGCCTGGCCGAGGGACAGGAAGTGGCCATCGGCACCGCCGTCGACCTCATCGTCGCCAGCGGCAAGGTGACGGTCGTGAACATGGCCGGGTATCGCCTCGACGCCGCGCAGCGCGAACTGGAATCGGACGAGATGGACCTCACGGCGAGCGTCGTGGAGGACCCCAACTGCGCCGGCGATCCGAACAACCAGATCGTCAAGTCGCAGTCGGCGATCGGCGATGTGCCGATCCACTCGACGATCGAACTCGTCGTCTGCACCGGAAGCTGAGCTCCCGGCGAGCGCCGCGCAGGCGCCGCGGACGGTTCAGCGCACGTCGTCGACGTGACGGTGCGGCGTGAGACCCGCACCGCGGCGCGCCGCACCGGGGATGCCGACGATCTCCAGCCAGTTGCCGAGCAGGCGGTAGCCGCCCTCCGACAGCACGCTCTCCGGGTGGAACTGCACGCCCCACAGCGGCAGGCTCCGATGCGCGAGGCCCATGACGACACCCGAATCGGTCGACGCCGTGACCTCGAGCTCGCGGGGAACTGTTTCGGGCATCACCGCCAGCGAGTGGTAGCGGGTGGCCTGGAACGGGTCGGGAAGACCGGCGAAGAGCGCACTACCGTCGTGGTGCACGGCAGAGGTGATCCCGTGGAGGAGTTCCGGCGCGTGATCGACCGTCGCCCCGAAGGCTTCCGCCAACGCCTGATGACCGAGGCACACCCCCAGCATCGGCACGCTGCGCGCCGCCGTCGCACGTACGACGTCGAGCGACGCCCCGGCATCCGCGGGCGCACCAGGTCCGGGTGAGATCAGCACCCCCGCATACCCGTCGATCGCCGCGGTCGCGTCGTCGATGGCATCCGCTTCGATCATCGACGTCTCCGCGCCGAGCTCGTGCAGATAGCCCACGAGGGTGTGGACGAAGCTGTCGTGGTTGTCCACGACGAGCACGCGCGGCGTGCTAGCCACCGATCGTCGACTCCTGCGGGGTGATGAACTGCGCCACCCACGGGAACGCGTACCAGAACAGGCCGTAGAGCACGGCGGCGAGGAGCGCGAGCAGAAGGATCACCCGCAGCCACGCGGGCCCGGGGAGAATGCGCCAGAGTGCGCCGTACATCAGGCGTTCGTTCCTTGCGTGAGGGATGCCGGCGGGCCGTCGGCGCGGGGCGTGAAGTCCTCGAAGAGGGCGTAGGCGATGATGCGCTCGAGCATATTGAGCTTGGGGGCGCAGCTCGTGAGCGTGAGGTAGCGCCCGTCGGCGGCGACACCGACCTGCTGCGGCACCGGCAGAAGCACCTCGACCTGCGTGTCCTGGACGTACTCGAGGTTGCGGAAGCGGTAGGTGTACCAGCCGTCCTTCGTCTCGATGACGATCGCGTCGCCGACGACGAGCTTGTCGATCGGGTCGAAGGGTGCGCCCGAGGTCCACCGGTGCGCGGCGTAGACGGTGTTGCCGACGTCGCCGGGCATGGCCGTGTCGGGGTAGTGCCCGATCTCGCCCTGGTCGAGGATGTCGGGGCGTGTGACGCCGCCGGCGACGGTGAACTTCCAGTCCTTGCCGAACCGCGGGATCTGCATCACCCCGAACTGGTCGCCGTGACCGGCATCCTTCAGCACCGGCACGACGGCTTCGGCCGTGGGGGAAGGCGTCGGCGCGGGCGTGGCGGCCGGGGTGGTGGCGGCGTACTCCTGGGCCCACGACTGCGTGAGGTCGGCGGCCTCGGCCTGCTTCTGCGAACCGATGATCCAGTCGCCGATCCACAGCTGCCACGCGACGAAGAGGAGCGCGATGACGCCGGCCGTGACGAAGAGCTCGCCAATGACGCTGACGACGGTCGCACCGCCGCGACGGGCGCGGCGCGTGCGTCGACCGCGCGGCTCGTCCGCGTCCGGGCGCACCTGCGCGTCGATATTCGTGTCCCCCACGTCCGAGATTCTCCCACACGCCCGCTGAGAGGACTTCGAGTATCCGGGGTGCCTGACGGTAGGATCGTGGGCATGGCACGTTCAGGCAGTGACGACCCGATCGTCGAGCAGCACGAGGGTGAGCCGGCCCCGAATCCGGTCTGGTTCAAGCCGATCATGCTCGGCCTCATGATCATCGGCCTCGTGTGGGTGATCGTCTTCTACTTGAGCGGTTCGCGCTTCCCGATCCCCGACATCGGCGCCTGGAACCTCGTCATCGGGTTCGGCATCGCGTTCGTGGGCTTCCTCATGACCACGCGCTGGCGCTGACCCCTTCGACTTCGACGCCGCTCCGGTACTACCGGGGCGGCGTTCGTCGTCTCCCGCCGGGTTCTCCTACCCGCGCCGCCGGAAAGTTATCCCCATAGTTATCCACAGACTGGGGAGAATTACACCGGTGTCATTCACACCTGTGGAGGGCGCTGTGGGCGACGGCCGGGAGTTGTCGATCCGCGAAGAACTGCCGGGACGGGATGCCGCGGCATCCGCTCAGGTGTAGAGCACCGCCGGGATGACGAGCAGGGCCAGGAGCCCCACACCGGTCGCGGCGAGCAGGAGCTTCTGCGTGCGCTGCTGACGGACCCCGCGCGTGCGGGCGAAGATGAATCCCACGAGCGCTCCGACGAGACCGCCGCCGATGTGACCCTGCCAGGAGATGTTCGACCCGGGCAGGAACGTGATGACGAGGTTGAGGCCGAGGAGCACGGCGATCGCCGTCACGTTCGCGCCGCGGTGCCGACCGATGACGAACATCGCTCCCAGCAGACCCCACACCGCCCCGGATGCTCCGACTACCCACGTGCCGGGAGCCAGCAGGGCCACCAGCACCGATCCGCCGATCGCGCTCAGCACGTAGAGCGTCGCGAAGCGCCATCGCCCGAGCAGCGGCTCGAGACTGCGACCGAGCGCCCACAGGGCCAGCATGTTCAACGCGACGTGCCAGATGCTCGCGTGCACGAGGGTGACGGTGAGCAGTCGCCACGGCTGGAAGAACGGCCCCGGAATCAGGAACCCGCTGTTGAACGCCAGCGCAAACCAGATCTGGTCGCCGATGCCGGGGATCAGGGTGACCAGATAGAAGAACAGAGTGACGATGACCAGACCGTACGTGACGAGCGGACGCGAGTCCGACGCACGCACGGCCCGGATCATGCGCGTTCCGCGCGACGGTCGGCTCGCCCTCACCGCCTGCTGCTGATCGCGCAGGCACTCCGGGCAGATGACGCCCACCGGCATCTGCGTCTGGCATTCCGGGCAGATGGTGCGCGTGCACCGCTGACACAGCACGAAGCTCTGTCGATCGGGATGCCGATAGCAGAAGTTGTCCGGGTTGGCCCGGTAGCCGGGGGTCGTCACGCGTCGGTATCGATCAGCGGGCGCGGTCGATCAGACCGCGACGACGTCGATCGAGGAGATCACGACGGGCTCGACGGGGCGGTCGCCCGCGCCCGTGCGCACGGCGCCGATCTCGTCGACGACGGCGCGCGATGCGTCATCGGCGACCTCGCCGAAGATCGTGTGCTTGCCGTTGAGCCACGGCGTCGGGTCGGTCGTGATGAAGAACTGCGAGCCGTTGGTGCCCTCGGCCTGACCGGTGATCGCGTTGCGGCGAAGACCCGCGTTGGCCATCGCGAGCAGGTAGGGAACGACGAACGTGAGCTCGGGGTGGATCTCGTCGTTGAAGGAGTATCCGGGACCGCCGACGCCCTGACCGAGCGGGTCGCCGCCCTGGATCATGAAGTTCGGGATGATGCGGTGGAAGATGACGTCCTTGTACAGGGGACCCTCGCCGGGCTTGCCCGTGGCGGGGTGGGTCCACTCCTGCGAACCGTCCGCGAGGCCGGTGAAGTTCTGCACCGTGCGGGGGGCGTGGTCTCCGAAGAGGTTGACGACGATGTCGCCGTGGTTGGTGTGGATCGTCGCGACTGCGGTGTGGATCGGCATGCTCACCATTCTCACATCTGTCAACCCCTGGCGTGCCCTGCGGCGTCTGGCAAGATGGGAGAAAGTCACCCAGATGAGGGAGGGCACTCGTGGGCCTCAGCCGCAAGCGCAAGAAGGAGCTCCGCAAGCTCCAGAAGAATGCCACCACCCTGTGGGAATCGCAGCAGGTACTGCTCGGCCAGGCGGGTGATGTCGCTCGCGAAGCGGGTCGTCAGCTGGGCCACTACAACCGGGAGCACGTCGTGCCGACCGTGCAGCACGGGTACGAGAAGTACGCCGCTCCGTACGTCGACCAGGGGCTGCGCTCCTCGGCCAAGGTCTACAACGAGAAGCTCGCCCCCGCCGCCGGAGCCGTCATCGGCTCGGCGCTGTCGGTGTGGGATGCCGCGAACGAGAAGCGCGATGCGCTGGCTCACGGTCGCGGTTTCGGCTCGATCGACGTTGCCAAGCTGCAGAAGAACGCCGAGAAGTACGGCAAGAAGGCGGCGAAGAAACTCACGGTGCCGGCACCGGCATCCCAGAAGAGCATCGGCGCGGGCGGAGTCATCGCGATCATCCTCGGCATCGCGGCCGCCGCGGGCGTGCTCTACGCCGCCTGGCAGACGCTCCGCGCCGACGACGAGCTGTGGGTGGCCGACGACCCGCTGCGCGCTCCCGACGCGTGACCCCAGAGTCGCACCGTTGAGCGAGCCCGAGGCCCGGTCGTCGAGCGAGTCCGAAGCCCGGTCGTTGAGCGAGCCCGAGGCCCGGTCGTCGAGCGAGTCCGAAGCCCGGTCGTCGAGCGAGCCCGAAGCCCGGTCGTCGAGCGAGCTCGAGGCCCGGTCGTTGAGCGAGCGCAGCGAGACGAAACGCACGCCCACGGCGCGTGTCGAAGACGCGGCGCGTGAGCGAGGGCTCGCGATCGAGATCCGCGAACGTCCCGCGGCGCGCAGCCTCGAGGAGGCGGCCGCTCTGCTCGGGTTGCAGCCCGCGGACATCGTGAAGACGCTCGTCGTCAAGCGAGCCGACGACACGTACCTGTTCGCGCTCATCCCGGGAGACAAGGCCATCTCGTGGCCGAAGCTGCGGGCGGTGGTCGGCGTCAACAAGCTGCAGCTCCCCGATCCGGAGCGTGCTCTGGCGGCGACCGGCTACGAGCGCGGCACGATCGTGCCCATCGGCAGCACGACCGACTGGCCTATCTTCGCCGACGAATCGATCGTCGGAACGCGCATCGCGATGGGTGCGGGCACCCACGGGTACAGCCTGTTCGTGGATGCCGATGCGCTCATCGCCGCGTACGGTGCGACCGTCGCCGACATCTCTCAGCCGGCCGGCGGCTGACGGCATCCGTTCAGTCGGTCAGCCCGGCGAGCCGGAGCGCGACGTCGACGAGCTTGACGCGGTGAAGGCCGGCGACATCGGCGAGGGCGAACCACTCGGCGCGGTCGGTGGATCCGTCGACCTCGTTGCGGAGCTTTCCGCCGACCACACGCGCCCGGTAGATGATGCGGAGGGCGTGCAGCGGCTGATCGTGACCGCTGCGCACGCGCTGTCGCGCCGGGATCACGCGGGAGTCGATGCCGAGCAGGCCGTCGAGCACGACGCGGTACCCGGTCTCCTCGAGCACTTCGCGGCGCGCGGCGGTCTCCGGGTGCTCACCGGCCTCGAGTCCGCCGCCGGGGAGCGTCCAGGATGATCGCCGTCCCTCGTGCCAGTGGGCGAGCAGCACCCGACCGTCGTCGTCGTTAATGACGGCGTAGGCCGCGACGCGCAGGTCCATGCCGTCACCCTACTGGGACCGCGACGCTGAGAACGTGGCGCAACCGGCCGCTTCGCTCACGAAATGGCGACGATTCGCGCCACCTTCTCGGGCCGGGGCTAGCGTGAGCGCATGACGCGGATCTCTGCTCTCACGGCCGCCGACCGAGCGCACTGGCAGCCGATGTGGGATGCCTACCTCACCTTCTACCGGGAGGACCTGCCCGCCGAGGTGACCGAGTCGACCTTCGCGCGACTGACGGATGCCGGGGGCGACATCCACGGGGCAGTGGCGTGGGACGACGCCGGCGGTGCGGTGGGGTTCGTGCACTGGCTGGAGCATCCGAGCACGTGGAGCACGTCGGGCTACTGCTACCTGGAGGACCTGTTCGTCGCCCCCGACGGCCGACGCGGCGGCGTGGGGAAGGCGCTCATCGACCACGTGGTCGGGTGGGCGGCGGACCGGGGACGGGAGAAGGTCTACTGGCTCACGGCGGAGGACAACGCCACCGCGCGGTCGCTCTACGACCGGGTGGCCCACCGCACGGGTTTCGTCCACTACGAGGTGGCCACGGCATCCGAGTGACGCGACCGCGGCGCAAGAGCGCGCAAGAAGGTGGCGCACCTCGCGGCATCCGCCACGTTGAAGCGGCAGAATTCGCCACTTTCGCAAAATCGCGCGGGCGCTAGACTGCGCGCATGAATCCCCGCGTCCCCCCCGCGGGCGAATCGGCGATCGCTCCTCCACCGTCGACGCCCCTGTTTCCCCGCCGCAGCTTCCTCGGCGGCGTGGCAGCCGCGTCCGCTGTCGCCGTCGCGGCGCCGCTGCTCGACGCTCCCGCCGCGCACGCGGCCGACAGTTACGACCCGGTCGCGTACCCCGCGACACCGGTAGCGACCGAAGAGGAACTGCACGTGATCCGGCGCTGGACGTACGGCTTCCAGCCCGCGGCGCTGGCCGCGGTGCGCGAGGCCGGCGGACCGCGAGCGTGGTTCGAGGCGCAGCTCACGCCGCAGAACGTCACCGAATCGCCGGCCGCCGCCGGACTCGACACCTGGTGGCGGTGCATCACCGCGGATCCGCTCGACATCGTCGACCGCGACCGCAGCGGCGCGGAGCCCGCATGGCGTGCGATGGCGGCCTACGCCGGGTACGCGATGGTACGGCGCCAGGAGTCGACGCGACAGGTGCTCGAGCTGATGACGGAGTTCTGGGAGGACCACTTCTACATCCCGATCCACGACGACGGGGTCTTCCCCTTCCGCATCGCGTTCGGTCATCTCCTGCGCGAGCTCGCGCTGACGAGCTTCGAGGAGCTGCTGCAGGCGGCGACCGTGCACCCCGCGATGGGATGCTCGCTCGACAACGCCCGCTCGTCGAAGCGGTCGGTCAACGAGAACCTCGGCCGAGAGCTCCTCGAGCTGCACACCGTCGGCAAGAGCGCGGGGTACGACGAAGACGACGTGAAGGCATCCGCTCGCCTCCTCACGGGCTTCCGCGTCGACACGTGGTCGTCGTGGCAGGTGACGTACGACCCGTCCTGGCACGACACCAGCCCGGTCACCGTGATGGACTTCTCCCACCCCAACACGGATGCCGATGGCCGCGCCGCCGTGCGGGCGTACCTGTCGTATCTCGCTCGGCATCCGTCGACCGCGGAGCGCATCGCACGGAAGCTCGCGCGACGCTTCGTGAGCGACAGCCCCTCGTCGGAGCTCGTCGACCACCTCGCCGCGGTGTACCTGACCAACGACACCCGGATCACGCCGGTGCTCCGCGCGCTCGTCGACCACGCCGAGTTCTGGGCGTCGTCGGGCGCGAAAGTGAAGACACCGACCGACGAACTGGTCTCGGTGAACCGGGCGCTCGGTGTGTCGTTCGCGAAGCCGACGGCGCAGGACACCGGCGCCATCCAGGCGCACTACATGGCGGGTGGCATCGGCGCGAGCGCCTGGTCGCACCCCCGCCCCGACGGACCGCCGCAACTGAACGACGCGTGGAACTCACCGTCGCGCTTCCTGGCATCCTGGGATGCGCACTGGACCCTCTCGGGCGGGTGGTGGCCCACGAAGGACACGACGCACGTGCCCGCCGCGAAGCGGTTGCCCCAGCCCGAACTCACCCTCGCGGAGTTCGTCGACCACCTCTCGCGCCACCTGACGGGCCAGGCCTCCACCGCCGGCTTGCTGCAAGCCGTGTGCACCGCCACGAAGGTGCGGCCGTCGGCCCTCGTGAATGCTCAGCACTCCATCGTGCGCTGGCAGATGCCGTGGGTGCTCTCGCTCGTGCTCAATCAACCGCTCTTCTACCTGCGATAGGACCGGCGACGTGATCGAATCCTCCCCGCCCGCGCTCGCTGGTGCCGACTCCTTCGCCGCAGGCTGCGATGACTTCGCCACGAGCGTGTCGCGCCGCACCGCGATCCGCTCCGCGCTCGGCATCGGACTCGGCCTCGTGGCCGCCTCGGTGTTCGGCGACGCGTTCGTCGAGACCGCCTACGCGTCCGGTGGACGGAAGGCGGACCGCGTGCTCGTCGTGCTCTCGCTCCGCGGCGCGGCCGACGGGCTCTCGCTCGTCGTGCCGCACGCCGATCCCATCTACTACGCTGCCCGCCCCAACATCGCCGTGCCGAAGGACAAGCTGTTGGCCGGCGACTCGCAGTTCGGCCTGCATCCGGCGTTCGCGCCGATCCTTCCGCTCTGGAAGGCGGGACGCGTCGCCGCGATCCACGCCACCGGCCAGGCGGTCACGACCCGATCGCACTTCGCCGCGATGGAAGAGGTCGAGGATGCCGATCCCGGCTCGCAGGCCCGGGTCGGCTGGCTGAACCGGCTCGTCTCGGTGAGGGCCGGCGGCGCCAGCGACACGACCGCGCTGCAACTCGGCGAGACGGTGCTCGCGACCCAGTTGGCGGGACCCGCGCCGGCGGTATCGACGGCGGCCCTCGCGAAACTGAAGCTCGTCGGTCCGGGCGGCAGCGACGCCGCGGGATGGGAGGCGGCGCTCACCGGACTGTGGGCCGACGCACCGGATGCCGTCGCCAGCGGCGGCGGAAGAGCACTGGCGGTCGCGAAGTCCTATGCCACCGCGCGTGACGCGACCGCGAGCACGGTCGAGTATCCGAAGGGGAGTCTGGGCGAGGCGCTGCAGGGCGCCGCGAAGGTCATCAAAGCCGACGTCGGCGCGGAGGTCATCACGATCGACCAGGGGTCGTGGGATCACCACCAGTGGGTCGGCAACCTGTCCAGCGGCAACCTGAAGAACATGGCCGACCCGCTGGGCAAGGGCCTCGCCGCCTTCTTCTCCGACCTCGGCGCCCTCGACAAGAAGGTCACCCTCGTGACGATCTCCGAGTTCGGTCGGCGCGTGAAGGAGAACGGCAACGGCGGCCTCGACCACGGGCACGGCAACGTCATGTTCGTGCTCGGCGCCGGCGTCAAGGGCGGGTACTACGGCCGCTGGCCGGGGCTGGAGAACACGCAGAACGCCGACCTCGCCGTGACGACCGACTATCGCGACGTGTTGAGCGAGGTGGTGGGGTCGCTGTACCCCGAGCGCAGCCTCGCGACGATCTTCCCCCAGTTCCAGCATCGACGGCTCGGGTTCATGGTGCCCGTCGTCACCGGCGGCGACACCGGACCGAGCACCCCGACGCTCAAGACGATGCCGTCGAGCTTCTTCGCGTCGTACGGGAAGCGGGCCGGGTCGAGTCGCGTCGGGTCGAAGGTCACCGCTCCGGCGCCCACCCTCACCTCGGCCGGCAAGAAGGCCAAGGTCAAGACGACCTATCGGTGGGAGACGGTCAAGAGCGGCACGGTGAAGAAGCGCGGCACCCTCCGCTCGTTCCGGATTCCGACGTCTTACCGTGGCTACTCGCTCCGCGTGCGAGTGACGTACACCGCGAAGGGCTACAAGCCGAAGACGAAAGTATTCACCTGGGGCACGGTGAAGAGCAAGAAGTAGTCACGCTCGGTCGATCAACGACCGGTGATCACACGGTGTTCAAAGATGTGGAGCCTAGGAGATTCGAACTCCTGACATCCTGCTTGCAAAGCAGGCGCTCTACCAACTGAGCTAAGGCCCCGAGGGGTGTTTACGGTGGGGCTACCAGGACTTGAACCTGGGACCTCTTCATTATCAGTGAAGCGCTCTAACCGCCTGAGCTATAGCCCCGTCTGGAGACCGGCGCCAGCGCCGTCAACCTCCAAGACTTTACCCGAATCGTGCGGTAATCCGAAATCCGGGGGATGCCGTGAACGTCAGTTCGAGGTGAAGCCGACGAGCAGGCCGCCGGTGACCTTCACCATCAGGTTGTAGATGCCGGCCACGACCGCGCCGAGCACTGTCACGACGATGAGGTTCAGGATCGCGACGATCGCGGCGAACGCCATCACCTGCGGGAGGTTGACGACCTCGGTCAGCACGAAGGCGCCATCGGTGAACGCGCTCAGCAACTCGTCGAGCTGCGTCAGCAGGCTCGTCGTCTGCAGCACGAGGAAGATGAGGAACACGGAGACGAGCGTCACGATCGCGAGAGCGACCGCGGCGAGGAAGGACAGCTTCACCGCCGACCAGAAGTCGACGTACACCAGGCGCAGGCGCACCTGCTTGGCGCTGGTCTTGCTGGACGATTTCTTCGCTAGCTTGTCGGCTACCGTGCTCATGCTTCAGTACTTTCCTCGGGGGTCTCGGGGGCTGCACCCTCCGGTGCGGCGGACCCCTCGGCGGCCTCTTCGGCCGGCGCGGAGTCTGCGGCTTCGGTCAGTCCCCGCTCGCCGTTGCGGGCGATCGCGAGGATCCGGTCGTCGTCGTCGGGGCGGGCGAACACGACTCCCATGGTGTCGCGTCCCTTCGCCGGGACCTCGGCCACGGCAGAGCGTACCACCTTGCCGCTGGCAAGAACCACCAAGACCTCGTCGTCCTCGCCGACGATCAGACCGCCCGCGAGATCGCCGCGATCCTCGTTCAACTTGGCCACCTTGATGCCCAGGCCGCCTCGGCCCTGGAGGCGATACTGGTCGACCGACGTGCGCTTGGCGTAGCCGCCCTGCGTCACGACGAACACGAAACCTGCGTCACCCGCGACGGATGCCGACAGCAGACTGTCGCCCTCGCGGAAGGTCATCGCCTTCACACCCTCCGTCGAGCGACCCATCGGCCGCAGCGAGTCGTCGGTGGCGGTGAAGCGCAGCGACATGCCCTGACGCGAGATCAGGAGGATGTCGTCGGTCTCGTCGACGAGCAGCGCGCTGACGACCTCGTCGCCCTCTTCCTCGTCCTGTCCACGCAGGCGGATCGCGATGATCCCGCCCTGGCGGTTGGTGTCGTAGTCGGAGAGGAAGGTCTTCTTGATCTTGCCGTCACGCGTCGCGAGCACGAGATAGGTCGCGACGGTGTAGTCGCGGATGTCGAGGATCTGCGCGATCTCCTCGCCCGGCTGCAGCGCGAGAAGGTTCGCGACGTGCTGACCCTTGGCATCCCGGCCCGCCTCCGGCACCTCGTACGCCTTGGTGCGGTAGACCCGGCCCTTCGTCGTGAAGAAGAGGAGCCAGTGGTGGGTCGTCGTGACGAAGAAGTGCTCGACGACGTCGTCCGCGCGCAGCTGCGCACCCTTGACGCCCTTGCCGCCGCGGTGCTGCGAACGATAGTTGTCGCTGCGGGTGCGCTTGATGTAACCGTCGCGCGTGACGGTGATGACCATCTCCTCTTCGGGGATGAGGTCTTCCATCGACATGTCGCCGTCGAACCCGTGGAGGATGTGCGTGCGGCGCTCGTCACCGAACTTGTCGACGATGCCGGTGAGCTCGTCGCGGATGATCTCGCGCTGACGCGACGGGGTCGCGAGGATGTCGTTGTAGTCCGCGATCTGCAGCTCCAGCTCGGCCGCCTCGTCGACGATCTTCTGTCGCTCGAGCGCGGCGAGTCGGCGCAACTGCATCGACAGGATCGCGTCGGCCTGCGCGTCGTCGATGTCGAGGAGCGTCTTCAGCCCTTCGCGCGCCTCGTCGACCGTGGGCGACCGGCGGATGAGCGCGATGACCTCGTCGAGCGCATCGAGTGCCTTGAGGTAGCCGCGGAGGATGTGCATCCGCTCCTCGGCCTTGCGCAGCCGGAAGGTGGTGCGGCGGACGATGACCTCGACCTGGTGCTCGATCCAGTACGAGATGAATCCGTCGAGCGCGAGCGTGCGGGGCACGCCGTCGACGATCGCGAGCATGTTCGCGCCGAAGTTCTCCTGCAGCTGCGTGTGCTTGTACAGGTTGTTCAGGACGACCTTCGCGACGGCGTCGCGCTTGAGCACGATGACGAGGCGCTGACCGGTGCGGTCACTGGTCTCGTCGCGGATGTCGGCGATGCCCGTGATCTTGCCGTCGCGCGCCAGGTCGCGGATCTTGATCGCGACGTTGTCGGGGTTCACCTGGTACGGCAGTTCGGTGATGACCAGGCACGTGCGGCCGTGGATCTCCTCGACGGAAACGACGGCGCGCATCGTGATCGAACCGCGGCCGGTGCGCTGCGCCTCACGGATGCCCTTGGTGCCGAGGATCTGCGCGCCGGTGGGGAAGTCGGGGCCATGGATGCGCGACATGAGCGCTTCCAGCAGCTCCTCGCGCGGCGCCTCGGGGTTCTCCAGTGCCCAGAGGGCGCCGTCGGCGACTTCGCGGAGGTTGTGCGGCGGGATGTTGGTCGCCATGCCGACGGCGATGCCGACCGAACCGTTGACGAGCAGGTTGGGGAAGCGCGCCGGGAGCACGGTCGGCTCCTGCGTCTTGCCGTCGTAGTTGTCCTCGAAGTCGACGGTGTCCTCGTCGATGTCGCGGACCATCTCCATGGCGAGCTGCGCCATCTTGGTCTCGGTGTACCGCGGGGCGGCGGCGCCCTGGTTGCCGGGGGACCCGAAGTTGCCCTGACCGTCGGCCAGCGGGTACCGCAGCGACCACGGCTGCACGAGACGGACGAGAGCGTCGTAGATCGCGCTGTCACCGTGCGGGTGGTACTGACCCATCACCTCGCCGACCACGCGCGCGCACTTGTTGAAGCTCTTGTCCGGACGGTAACCGCCGTCGTACATGCCGTAGATCACCCGGCGGTGCACCGGCTTCAGACCGTCCCGCACATCGGGCAGCGCACGCCCGACGATGACGCTCATCGCATAGTCGAGGTAGCTGCGCTGCATCTCGACCTGGAGGTCGACCTGGTCGATGTTGCCGTGGTTGTGCGCCGGCGTCAGATCGGGGCGTTCTTCGTCAGTCATGTCTTCTCGTCTTCGTCTTCATCATGCGGGGGCGGGCTCCGGGATGTGGGTACGCCGTCTCGACTCGTCGCGCAGCTCCTCGCTCAACGACCGGCGAGCCTGACCGGTCGTTGAGCGAGCGCAGCGAGACGAAACGCATCAGATGTCCAGGAAGCGGACATCCTTCGCGTTGCGCTGGATGAAGCTGCGACGCGACTCGACGTCCTCTCCCATGAGCACGGAGAAGATCTCGTCGGCCGCGGCCGCGTCGTCGATCGTCACCTGCCTCAGGGTGCGGGTGTTGTGGTCCATCGTCGTCTCCCACAGCTCCTTCGGGTTCATCTCGCCGAGACCCTTGTAACGCTGGATGCCGGAGTCCTTCGGCATCCGCTTGCCGTTCGCGAGACCGTCGGCCAGCAGCGCGTCGCGCTCGCGATCGCTGAACACGTACTCGTGCTCCGAGTTCGACCACTTGAGCCGGTACAGCGGCGGCATCGCGAGGTACACGAAGCCGGCCTCGATGAGACCGCGCATGTAGCGGAAGAGGAGCGTGAGGAGCAGTGTCGTGATGTGCTGGCCGTCGACGTCGGCATCCGCCATCAGGACGATCTTGTGATACCGGGCCTTGTCGACGTTGAAGTCCTCGCCGATGCCGGTGCCGAAGGCGGAGATGATCGCCTGGATCTCGTTGTTGCCGAGCGCACGATCCAGGCGCGCCTTCTCGACGTTGAGCACCTTGCCGCGCAGCGACAGGATCGCCTGCGTCTCGGGGTCGCGGCCGCGGACGGCCGAACCACCGGCGGAGTCACCCTCGACCAGGAAGATCTCGCTGATCGACGGGTCCTTGCTGGTGCAGTCCTTGAGCTTGTCCGGCATGGACGCCGACTCGAAGACGCTCTTGCGGCGCGCAGTCTCACGGGCCTTGCGGGCTGCGAGGCGTGCGGTGGCCGCGTCGAGAGCCTTCGTGATGACGCGCTTGGCCTGCGCGGGGTTGCGGTCGAGCCAGTCGGTGAGCTGGTCGCCGACGATCTTCTGCACGAACGCCTTGGCCTCGGTGTTGCCCAGCTTCGTCTTCGTCTGACCCTCGAACTGGGGCTCCGACAGCTTCACCGAGATGACGGCGGTGAGACCCTCGCGGATGTCGTCGCCGGTGAGGTTGTCGTCCTTCTCCTTGAGGATGCCCTTCTCCCGCGCGTAGCTGTTGACCTTCGTCGTCAGCGCCGCGCGGAAGCCCTCTTCGTGCGTGCCGCCCTCATGCGTGTTGATCGTGTTCGCGAAGGTGAAGACGTTCTCGGTGTAGCTCGTCGTCCACTGCATCGCGAGCTCGAGGGAGATGTGGCGGACGGTGTCCTCCGACTCGATCTCGATGATCTCGTCGTTGACCACCTCGGCCTTGCGCACCTTGTTGAGGTACTCGACGTAGTCGACGAGACCGCGCTCGTAGAGGAAGTCGTCGTGCGGCTGCTTCGAGATGGCCGTACCGTCGTCGCCGTCGACGATGTACGCCGAGTCGGGGCGCTCGTCGCTCAGCGTGATGCGGAGTCCCTTGTTGAGGAACGCCGTCTGCTGGAAGCGGGTGCGCAGCGTGTCGTAGTCGAAGTGCACGGTCTCGAAGATCGTGTCGTCGGGCCAGAAGGTGACGATCGTGCCCGTGTCGTCGGTGGCCTCGCCCTGCGCGAGCGGCGCGTCGGGCTTGCCGCCGTCGGCGAACGACTGACGCCACACGTGACCCTGGCGCCGGATCTCGACCTCGAACCGCGTCGACAGCGCGTTGACGACCGACGAACCGACGCCGTGGAGACCGCCCGAGACGGCGTATCCGCCGCCGCCGAACTTTCCGCCGGCGTGGAGCACCGTCAGCACGACCTCGACGGTCGACTTCGTGGGGTCGGACGAGTGCGGATCGACGGGGATGCCGCGGCCGTTGTCGACGACGCGCAGTGCGCCGTCTTCGAGGATCGTCACGTGGATGGTGTCGCAGTATCCCGCGAGAGCCTCATCGACCGCGTTGTCGACGATCTCGTAGACGAGGTGATGCAGACCGCGCTCACCCGTGGATCCGATGTACATACCGGGGCGTTTGCGGACCGCTTCGAGGCCCTCGAGCACCTGGATGGCATCCGCCCCGTACTCGTTCGGAACCTTTCCCGTCGATTTCTGAGGGTCTTCCTCGGGAACGATGTCGGGGTTTTCAGACGTCATAGGTTTCGAACACTCCAGATCGGATTCACGCTCGTTCCAGTCTAGTCGGCCCGAGGTGCTTTTCGGCGTCCAAACGGCGCTGTGCCGCCCTGAAATCGTTCGGGATGCTCCCGGACGTGGCTTATCCGTAGGTATCGCGTGGACCGCGGCCTGGAACGGCTCTGGGGCCCCATTTCCAGGAGGGGACGTCCGGACCGATGAAGCGGACGTTGTCGACACCGGCATCCGGGAAACGACTCATCAGTTCCGTGACGATCGCGCCGCGCATGAGCTGGAGGTTCTTGGCCCACGCCGTCGAGTCGCACTGCACCGTCAGGAGACCGTCGGCAAGGGCCACCGGCGATGCGTGGCGCGCGGTCTCCTCGCCGGCGACCTCCGACCACTGGAGCACGAGGTCTTCCCGCGCCAGCTGGGAGTTCCAGCCGGCCTGCCGCGTGAGGTCGGCGAGGGCGTCGCCTATCCCCTTCGGATCCCTTCCCGGCGTGAACGGCTGGTTCTCGTCGTCGTCATCGCGACGGCGGCGGCGGCGCTTTCCGCGGGGAGATGGCTCGAGACCCCGGAGGCGCAGATAGGTGGCCATCGTCTCGGGGACGGATGCCGGATCTTCGTCAACCATCGACGCCCCCGCGGATCGTGTCGCTCTCCCGGGTGGCCCCGGCTGCGCGGATCGTGCCTGCCTCGACGTAGACCGTCCGCGCGCGCAGCGCCTCGGGCACATCGGCCTCGACCGCGGCGGTGACGATGACCTGTTCGAAGTCGGCGACGACTCCCGCCAACCGGGCGCGGCGATCGGCGTCGAGTTCGGCGAAGACGTCATCGAGGATGAGCACCGGATCGCCGAGGAGCGACTGCTCCCGCAGAAGCTTCGCCGACGCGAGGCGCAGCGACAGGGCCACCGACCACGACTCGCCGTGCGACGCGTAGCCCTTCACGGGAAGGCCGCGCACCCGCAGGAGCAGATCGTCGCGGTGCGGCCCGACGAGGGTGACCCCCCGCTCCAGCTCCGCGGCGCGCTTGGACCGGAGCACGGCGCGGAACGCGTCTTCGACCTCGGCCGTCGTGCGCGTCGCCCGCGCCGGGCCGGTCGCCGCCGCGCTGTCGGGCGTGACGGCATCCGTGTCGTCGTCGTCGGAACGAGCCCCGTCGATGGTCAGGGACCACTCCGCCTCGGGTCGGTGGTCGGCGCCGGCGATCGTCGTATAGGCCTCAGCGAGCGGCTCGGCGAGGTCGGCCGCGAGGGCGAGCCGGGCGCGGATCACCTGCCCGCCGAGCTGCACGAGCTTGTCGTCCCACACGTCGAGGGTGGACAGTTCTTCGCCCCGGATGCCACGGGCTCGCGCCGACTTGAGAAGTGCCGTGCGCTGCTTGAGCACTCGGTCGTAGTCGGCGAGCACGGCCGACATGCGCGGCGCGCGCTGGATGAGGAGCTGATCGGCGAACCGCCGACGCGACGACGGGTCGCCCCGCACGATCTGCAGGTCTTCCGGCGCGAACAGCACGACGGCCGCGTAGCGGGGAAGTTCCGCCGACTTCACAGCCGACCCGTTGACCCGCGCTTTGTTGGAGCCCGAACGGTTGAGCTGCGCTTCGAGGATGACCGTGCGCTCACCGTGCGCGAGCCGGGTGCGGACGATCGCGGCATCCGCGCCGTCGCGCACCATCGGCGCATCGTGGGAGACGCGGTGGGAGCCGAGCGTCGCGAAGTAGCCGATCGCTTCGGCGAGGTTCGTCTTACCCTGCCCGTTGCGACCGACGAAGACGTTCGTGCCGGGGAACAGGGTCACGTCGGCGGCCGCGTAATTGCGGAAATCCACCAGACTGAGCTGCTCGACGATCACCCCGCCAGCCTAGTTCGGGCGTGCGACGCGAGACGCAGATTGTGCCGCGCCCCACCCGGTCGTTGAGCGAGCGGAGCGAGCCGAAACGCAGGCTCGAAACGCAGAAGCGAAACGCAGAGCCGAAACGCAGAGCCTCAGCGGAGCAGGAGGTTCGGCTGCAGGAGGTACTTGAAGCTCTCCGGCGTGCCCGAGGTCTGCGGCGTGATCAGGACCGGGCTCAGCTTGTTCGCGTTCTCGCTCGACGTGAAGGTCACCCGGGCGAACTCGCTCTTGACGGCGCCGAGCGCTTCGAGCAGGTACTGCGGGTTCAGGCCCAGAGTGACCTCTTCGCCCGTCAGCGTCGCATCGACGGACTCGCTGGCTCGCGCCTGCTCGGTGCCCGACGCGTCCATCGAGACGCCCTCGTCGGTGAAGGTGAAGCGCAGCGGGGCGGAGCGGTCGAGCACCAGCGCCACGCGACGCACCGCCTCGACGAGATCGGCGGTGTTGACGACCGCGTAGTGGTCGGTCTGCTCGGGGAACAGTCGGCGGACCGGCGGGAAGTTCCCCTTGATGAGGAGCGAGGTGACGGTCTTGTTGCCGGCGGTGAACGCGATGATCTCGCGATCGCCGGAACCCGAGAACGCGACCTGGATGTCACCGGAGTGGGCGAACGTCTTGCCGACCTCGGTGAGAGTGCGCGCGGGAACCAGTGCGGTCGTGGATTCGTCGGCGGACGAGGTGGTCGTGCCGGCATCCCACGGGATCTGGCGAAGTGCGACACGGTAGCGGTCGGTCGCGACGAGGCTCAGCTCGTTGCCGGCGACCTCGAGCTGGACGCCGGTGAGGACGGGGGTGACGTCGTCGCGTGACGCGGCGAACGCGACCTGTGCGATCGCGGTGGCGAAGTCTTCGGCCGGGACGAGGCCCGCGTCGCCCGAAACCTCCGGAATGGCGGGGTACTCCTGCACCGGCATCGACGCGAGCGTGAAGCGCGCGGAGCCACAGGTGAGGACGATGCCGTTCTCTTCGTCCTGCTCGATCTGGATGGGTGCATTCGGGAGACGGCTGGCGATCTCCGAGAGCAGACGGCCGTGGACCAGGATCGTGCCGGGCTCGTCGACCGTGGCCTCGATCGTCGTGCGCGCCGACGCCTCGTAGTCGAAGGCGGCCAACGACAACCCAGCTTCGGATGCCTCGATGAGGACACCGGCGAGGATCGGCTGCGGGTTTCGCTGCGGAAGGAGCTTCACGACGAACGAGACGGCCTCGCTGAACACGTCGCGATTCACGTGGAACTTCACTGGGGCTCCCTTGGGGTCGTTGAAGGCTCTCCCATGCTAGTGCCCCGTGCGCGACGTTCCGGAAGGAGTGTGCGCGGACGAGCCGGTCGGGCTCCGCTCACACCTTTCCCGCTCGAGGTGATCGAACGGGCTTCATAGAGAGAGATATCTGTCATGGTGTTAACCGCTGTGGAAAGTGTGGATAACTCGGCGGATCCCTCTCGGAGAGCGGGAACCACACGCGTGTAAGTTGTGGGCGAGCTGCGGAAGGCCCGTGGGGAGCGGGATCCCGGCATCCGTGCTCGACCCTGCTTCATCCACAGGAGAGCCGGATCCACTCACATTCACTCGACATTGATGTGTAGTTATCCACAGGCTGTCCACACTGTGCAGAACGCGCATGATGGCCCGAGCGAGCCTCGCGTGTCAAGCGCGGGTCGAGGAATATGGGTGCGTCGGCGCATGCCGGACGCGTCACCGGCCGACGCGACCGAGCTGCGTCGTGATCTCGGAGACCTGGTTGTAGATCGAGCGACGTTCCTTCATGAGCTCGCTGATCTTCTTGTACGCGTACATCACGGTGGTGTGATCGCGATTGCCGAACAGCTGGCCGATCTTCGGCAGCGACAGGTTCGTGCGCTCGCGACACAGATACATGGCGATCTGCCGTGCTGTTGCCACCGACTGCGAACGGCTGGAGCCGTAGAGGTCGTCGACGGAGAGGCGGAAGTACTGCGCGGTGGCGGTGATGATGTCGGTCGGCTGGATGACGTTGGCGTCGTCCTGGTCGACGATGTCGCGCAGGACCGTCTGGGCCAGCGAGATGTCGAGCGTCGAGCGGTTGAGGTTGGCGAACGCCGACACTCGGATGAGAGCGCCCTCGAGTTCGCGGATGTTCGAGGAGACCTTCGTGGCGATGTACTCGAGCACCTCGTCGGGAACGAGCAGTCGCTCCGACTGCGCCTTCTTGCGGAGGATCGCGATACGTGTCTCGAGGTCGGGCGCCTGCACGTCGGTGATGAGGCCCCACTCGAACCGGCTGCGCATGCGATCTTCGAAACCGGTGAGGTGGCGAGGCGGCACGTCGCTCGTGATGACGACCTGCTTGTCGTGATCGTGCAGCGTGTTGAACGTGTGGAAGAAGGCTTCCTGGGTCTCGGCGCGTCCCTGCAGGAACTGGATGTCGTCGATCAAGAGGATGTCGACGTCGCGGTACCTGGCCTGGAAGGCGGAGCCGCGGTTGTTGGCGATCGAGTTGATGAAGTCGTTGGTGAACTCCTCGCTCGACACATACCGCACACGGATGCCCGTGTAGAGGCTCAGGGCGTAGTCGCCGATCGCGTGGAGGAGGTGGGTCTTGCCCAGACCGGAGTCGCCGTAGATGAAGAGCGGGTTGTAGGCCTTCGCGGGGGCTTCGGCGACGGCGACTGCAGCGGCGTGGGCGAAGCGGTTGGACTGCCCGATGACGAAGTTGTCGAAGGTGTACTTCGGGTTGAGGCGCGTGTCGTTGCGAGAAGGAAGAGAGATGGGCTCGCTGTAGTCCTCGATGGGCGGCCGGCCGACCGGGGATGCCGGTGCGGTCGCGGCCTGTACCGGCACGGGCGCGGTGAGGTGCGAGTCGGCGATCTCCGGATTGACGACGACGCGGAAGGTGGACGCTCCCGGTTCCGCATCGACGTGGGCCAGCGCTTCCATGATGGGAGTGCGCAGACGCTTGTTGAGCTGTGCCGCGGTGAGGTCGTTGGGCACATCGAGATACAGGGTGCCGCCCATGACGCCCTGCGCGACTGCGAGATTGAGGAAGCCCTGGAGCTGCGGTGTGACCCGCTCGTCGACGCGGAGGACGTCGAGGACAGCCGACCAGACGGGGACGTCGGGAGCTTCTTGGTGTGTCATGACTCCCCGTGTTGAAGCAGTGCGGGTGCTGGCCCGCAGATGGCGGCTGGCGGAAAACGGCCGACGCCCGTGGATAACCTCGGGACGAGCCTGTGGATAACTGGCCCGTGCCACGCTAGTCATGCGGCCCCGAACCGGCCAAATCCACTGTAGTTCCGGCCCGCGTGTCCTCGCCAGGCCACCTGTGAGGTCGGTGGATAATGCTTCCTTCACATGTTGCCGGTTTGAGTTCGTGCGGGACTCGACGTACCCTAGGTCAGTTGACTTATGCCCTTTCGGGCAGTCCCCTGTACCCGTGTCTCCGGCTCCAGCTTTCCGGTGACCGCCGATCCGGAGTGATCCTCATGACCAAGCGCACGTTCCAGCCCAACAACCGCCGCCGCGCCAAGAAGCACGGTTTCCGCGCCCGCATGCGCACGCGTGCCGGCCGTGGCATCCTCTCCGCTCGCCGCGCCAAGGGGCGCACCGAGCTCTCGGCCTGACCTGACATACCGGTGCTGGCGCGCGGGAACCGCATCACCCGCGGAGCGGAGTACAAGGCCGTCGTCCGCGGGGGTGCCCGGTGCGCCGGTGCGCTGACGGTGACCTACGTCGTGAGTTCCGGTGAGGACCGCCCGGCGCGATTCGGCTTCATCGTCAGCAAGCAGGTCGGCTCGGCCGTGACCCGCAATACCGTTCGTCGTCGACTCAAGGCGGTCTGCGCTGAGGCGCTTCCGTCGGTTCGTGACGGCGCAGACATCGTCATCCGTGCCCTCCCGGGCTCGGCGACCGCGACCTTTCCGTCCCTGAGGGACGAAGTGGTGCGGTGCCTGAGCAGGAAGGCACTCGCGTGAGCACGTCGACGCTGCCGTCCTATGCGCTGGGCGAGGGCCGGCTGACGGCATCCGATCCGCTCGGATTCGTGACGCTGTTGCCCCGGAACATCGTGCTCGCCGCGCTGCACGCCTACCGCGCGACGATCTCGCACACGTACGGCGACGTCTGCAAGTACTACCCCTCGTGCTCTGCGTACGCGGTCGGTGCGGTCCAGCAACACGGCGCTCTCAAGGGCGCCGCGCTCACCGCCGCGCGACTCGCCCGCTGCCACCCCTGGGCTCAGGGCGGGATCGACGACGTTCCCGCGCATGCGCACTTCCGACACCGCCTCACTCCGCACGGCTTCGTCGTGCACCCGAGAAAGGACTGATCCTTGCTGGATCTCTTCGCCGCGACCCCGACGCCGGCCGTGCCGACCCCGACCACCGCTCCGCCGGCGGACGGTCTCGACTTCTTCAGCGCCATCATGTGGCCGTTCAAGTGGATCGTCGAGACGATCCTCGTGTTCTGGCACTGGGTGTTCACGACCCTGGGCATGGAAGCCGACGCCGGGCTCACGTGGGTGCTGTCGATCATCGGTCTCGTCATCGTGGTGCGCTCCGCGCTCATCCCGCTCTTCGTGCGACAGATCAAGAGTCAGCGCAAGATGATGGAAATTGCTCCTGAACTGCGAAAAGTTCAGGAGAAGTACCGCGGCAAGAAGGATCAGCTCTCTCGTGAGGCGATGAGCCGCGAGACCATGGCGCTGTACAAGAAGCACGGTACGACGCCCGTATCGAGCTGTCTGCCGCTGTTGGTCCAGATGCCGATCCTCCTCGGCATGTTCTACACGCTGAGTGACGTCAAGCGGCACGCCGAGTGGGGCGTCGGCGGTGTCGGCCTGTTGAACGCCGACCTGACGAAGCAGTTCTACGACGCGCAGCTCTTCGGGGTGGCGCCGCTTCACACCAACATGATGGAGGCCATCGGCCTCGGTCAGACGGCGACCGTTGTGATCCTCGTGATCCTCGTCGTGCTGATGATCGCGTCGCAGTTCTTCACGCAGCTTCAGATCATCTCGAAGAACCTCTCCCCCGAGGCCAAGACCGGCCAGGCGTACCAGATGCAGCGCATCATGCTCTACGTCCTCCCGCTTGCCTTCATCTTCTCCGGCGTCTTCTTCCCCCTCGGTGTCGTCCTGTACTGGTTCACGAGCAACATCTGGACGATGGTGCAGCAGTTCCTCGTGATCCGTAACCTCCCGACGCCCGGATCCGAGGCCGCCAAGGCCCGCGAGGAGCGCCTCGCCCGCAAGGGCAAAGCCCTCGATGCGCAGGGCAAGATCATCCCGCTCGAGAAGTACCAGGCCGAGCAGCAGCGCCTCTATGAAGAGGCTCAGCGTGCCAAGGAGCAAGCTCCGAAGCGTCAGCAGCCCATGGGTAAGCAGCGCGCGAAGAAGCAGTCGCAGCAGAAGAAGCCCGACGAGTCGCCGAAGCCTTCGAAGCCCGAGTCGTCGAAGCCCGGCGATCCCGAAGACCCGTCCACGCCGAAGAACCCGGCCTGATTGAGCCACTGAGGAACACCATGACCAGCGCCACCGAGTCCACCGCCACCGTTGCGCAGCTCGAGGAGGAAGGCGACATCGCCGCTGACTACCTCGAGGCGCTGCTCGACATCGCCGACATCGACGGAGACCTTGCTCTCGACGTGCGGGCCGGTCGCGCGTACGTGACGGTGGAGAACGACGACGAAGCGTCGCTTCGGCTGCTCTCCTCCCCCGACACCGTGCAGGCGCTCCAGGAGCTCGTCCGCATCGCGGTGCAGGCGAAGACGGGCCGCTTCTCGCGCCTCATCCTCGACATCGGCGGCTCGCGCGACGCGCGGCAGCAGCAGCTCGAGAAGCTGGTCGACCGCGCCATCGAGCGTATCGAGGACGGTGCCTCGCAGGCATCACTGCCGGCGATGTCGAGCTACGAGCGAAAGCTCGTGCACGATGTCGTCGCCGAGCGTGGATTCGTTTCCGAGTCGTACGGCGAAGGTGCCGACCGCCACACGGTCATCCGCCGTGGCTGATGTTTCACGTGAAACATCGATGATCGAGATCGAGCCGGAGCCGGCATCCGCGGCGCTCGTCTTCGGTGATCGCCTTGACGTGGCGCGGGCTTTCACCGCGGCACTCGGTGAGCACGGCGAAGAGCGCGGCTTGATCGGACCCCTGGAGCCGCCGCGGCTCTGGACGCGTCACATCCTGAACAGCGCGGTCGCGGCTCCGCTCTTCGCGCCCGGAGCCCGCGTCGGTGACATTGGGTCCGGTGCAGGTCTTCCCGGCCTCGTGTTGGCGATCGCGCGACCCGACGTGGAATGGGTGCTCATCGAGCCGATGGAACGTCGTGTGGCGTGGCTGGACGAACAGGTCGCGGCATTGGGTCTGTCCAACGTCGAGGTCGTACGAGCGCGGGCTGAGGACTGGAAGCGCGGCCCGGTGCTGGATGCCGTCACCGCACGCGCGGTGAGCGCCCTGCGCACCCTCGTTCCGCTGGTGGCACCCCTGGTACGTGACGGCGGAGAGCTGGTGCTTCTCAAGGGTGCCAACGCCGCGAATGAGATCGACGCGGCCGAGAAGGTCATTCGTAGGTACCGCTTGACCAATGTCCGCGTGGAACCCATTGGTGAGGGCGTTATCGAGGAACCGACGCGCGTCATCCGCGCGACCGTGCGCTGAACCGCCCTCCTCACTGCCCTCCTCGATGTTTCACGTGAAACATCACACGAGGCCCGTTGGCCGCCTCTTGCTGTAGGTCTTTCTGGGGACTCGGAAGCCGTGAGCCCTCGGTCCCAGAAGAGTCGCACCGATCTGGGCTGCTTCATTTGCAGGAGGACGAGCGCGTCGGAGCCCTCACGCATGGGACATCGCAAAGAGTGCCGAGTGCGCGATGTGCGCGCCCAGCGCTGGGTCGGCGACGTAGTGCCAACGCAGGAGCGCGAAGTGTGCTCGCCGGATGTTTCACGTGAAACATCGCTACGGGAACTCACCTTCGAGCGGAGGAGTGTGAACCGGATTCCGGTCAGGGACTGAGTACCTGGAACCAGAGTTTTACGTGGAACAGTGTTCCCTGCCCGAGCCTGTCTGCGCCCGCGCGGGCTCGCGACACATGGCGCGCATCCGAACGCGCGGAGGACTGCGGGCTGTCAGGGGGGTGACGGGTGCGGGAACGCTTCCCCTGGGCACCGCTGCGCGGGTCGACAGACAAGTCCCAATCTCCGGCTGGTGAGCGGCATGGCTCGATGTTTCACGTGAAACATCGCTCACCACGCTCCGTTCGAGCCGCGCTCACGCCACGGCGGCGATGGCAGAGGCCGAACATGGGTGAATGACCGCACACCGCCTCTTCCACACGTACAGCCAGGATCCGATGTTTCACGTGAAACGGCGCACGGCATCCGGTGGGGGTGGGCTCGACTACAGTGGGATGGTCCCCGAACGACAGGAGATGCAGGTGCCGGATCTGGAGAACTCGACGTCCTCCGCACCCTTCTCCTTCGATGACAGTCCGATCGCGCGCGAGCTCGCCGATCTGACGTCTCGCCGAAAGGCGCTGGAGGGCGTGGAGGTCGACTTCACCGGTCCCGCCCGGATCATCACGGTCTCGAACCAGAAGGGCGGCGTGGGGAAGACGACCACAACCGTCAACATCGCATCGGCCCTGGCATCCCTGGGCGCGCGTGTGCTGGTGGTGGACCTCGACCCGCAGGGCAACGCCTCGACGGCGCTCGGTGTGCCGCACACGGCCGACATCCCCAGCGTGTACGACGTGCTGATCGATGAGTTCCCGCTCGCCGACATCGTGCAGACGAGTCCGGAGTCCGACCTCCTGCTCTGCGCTCCGTCGACCATCCACCTCGCGGGCGCGGAGATCGAGCTCGTCTCGCAGGTGGCGCGTGAGCACCGCCTACGCACGGCGCTGGAGGACTACCTCGCGACGGCCGAACAGCCTCCGCAGTTCGTCATCGTGGACTGCCCGCCGTCGCTCGGCCTGCTGACGATCAACGCTTTCACCGCCGCCGACGAGCTCATGATCCCCATTCAGTGCGAGTACTACGCCCTCGAGGGCCTCAGCCAGCTTCTCGGCAGCGTGCGGATGATCCAGAAGCACCTCAACCCGCGCCTGCACCTGTCGACGATCCTTCTGACCATGTACGACGGCCGGACACGGCTGGCCCAGCAGGTCGCCGACGAGGTGCGTTCGCACTTCCCGCGAGAGGTGCTCGCGACCGTCATCCCGCGTTCCGTGCGTGTCTCGGAGGCTCCGAGCTTCGGGCAGACCGTCATCGCCTACGATGGGGCGTCAGCCGGCGCCGTGGCCTATCGCGAAGCAGCCGTGGAGATCGCCCGGCGCGGACATCAGCACAACGACGAGGAGACCACCTGATGGCGAAGCGAACTGGTCTCGGCCGCGGCATCGGCGCGCTGATCCCCACGGCGGAGAGTTCCGAGGCGCGTCCGGTCGACGTGTTCTTCCCGGGTGCACCCTCGGCTGTCGTCGAGGAGGAGACCGCGGAGCTGCTGGCCATCCCGGGCACGCGCCTCATCGAGATCGATCCTCACGACATCGTTCCGAACCCCCGTCAGCCGCGCACGCACTTCGACGCGGACGATCTGGCCGAGCTCGTCCACAGCGTCCGTGAGTTCGGCGTGCTGCAGCCCGTCGTCGTGCGTACCAACGAAGACGGCAAGTACGAGCTCATCATGGGTGAGCGACGGACGAGGGCGTCCCGCGAAGCGGGGCTCACGTCCATCCCGGCGATCGTCCGCGACACGTCGGACGAGAACCTCTTGCGCGACGCGCTCCTCGAGAACCTCCACCGCTCACAGCTCAATCCGCTCGAAGAGGCGTCCGCTTATCAGCAGCTGCTCGACGACTTCGGCATCACGCAGGAGGAACTCGCCACCCGCATCGGTCGCTCGCGTCCGCAGATCAGTAACACGATCCGCCTCCTGCGCCTGCCGGTACCCGTGCAGCAGCGGGTCGCGGCCGGTGTCCTCAGCGCCGGTCACGCTCGTGCGATCCTGTCGCTCGACGACGCGGAGGCCATGCAGCGCCTCGCCGACAAGATCGTCAACGAAGACCTCTCGGTGCGCGCGGCGGAGGCCGCCTCGAAGGCTCCGGATGCCGGTCCGCGTCGCGTCGCTCCGAAGGCCGGCGCCCGTCGCGCCCACCTGGATGACGTCGCCCAGCGGCTCGGCGACCGACTCAACACGACGGTGAAGATCTCTTTGAACGCGAAAAAAGGCCAGATCAACATCGATTTCGCCACCATTCAGGATCTCAACCGCATTCTCGCGGAACTCGGCGAGACCGAGTACGGATCCTTCTGAGAAATCCTCGGGACGCGCCGGCGCCGTCCATGGGTCGTACCCTGGATAGGTGACCGACGACCCCCGCGTTCCACGCCGCGCCAGCCTGGAGCTGTTGCGCGCCGAGGCGGGCGACGAGCTCTCGGTGCTCATCGAGGAGCGGCTGCGCGATGGGCAGGACCCGTGGGAGTTCATGGAAGATCTCCCCTCGGTCGACGAACTCGTCGTCCTCACGCTCCGCGCCGAGAACATCGCCTCGGACGGCGGAGTGCGTCCCACGGCCGCCCGCAACTATCGCGTGCTGCGCCAGATCGCCATGGAGTACCCGCCGCTCACGCGCGCTGTCTGGCGGCTGCTCGGGAGCGAGCCGCACCGCGCGTGGGACGCGTCGGTGCGCGAAGCCTCCTGACCCTCACTGCCCGCAACAGAAAGCCCCGGTCAGATCAGAGATCCAACCGGGGCTTCCGTACGTCTGGGTTCAGCCGATGTAGGCGGCGAGGTCCTGCTCGAGGGCGAACTTCGGCTTCGCGCCGATGATCGTCTTCTCGACCTCACCCTTGTTGAACACCTTCATCGCCGGGATCGAGGTGATCTGGTACTTCATGGCGAGGTTCGGGTTCTCGTCGACGTTGAGCTTGAGGACCGTGATCTTGTCGCCGTTCTCGGACTGGATCTCGTCGAGGATCGGTCCGACCATGCGACACGGACCACACCACTCGGCCCAGAAGTCCACGAGGATGGGGCCCTCTGCGTCGATGACATCCTGCTGCCAGGTGCTCTCGTTGGTGGCCTTTGCGGTCATGTCAGTGTCTCCTTAGGAAGCTGTCTATCGGTGAAACGCGCGACGTCGCTCGTTTGTTCCTCGGGCGGGGTTCAGGCGACGGCGGCCTCGGGGAGACCGTCGATCGGCGACGCGTCGACGGCGGGGGCCCCGGCGTCGGCGAGGGATGCCAGGTAGTGCTCCACGTCGAGGGCCGCGACGGTTCCGCTGCCGGCGGCAGTGACCGCCTGGCGGTACGTCGGGTCGATGACGTCGCCCGCGGCGAACACGCCGGGCACCGACGTGCGCGACGAGCGGCCGTCGACCCAGATCGTGCCGTGCTCGGTGAGGTCGAGCGTGCCGTGGACGAGGTGCGTGCGCGGGTCGTTGCCGATCGCGACGAACAGGCCGTCGAGCGCCAGTTCACGACGCGAGCCGTCGGTGGTGTCTTCGAGGACGACGCCGGTGACGGCATCCTCACCGAGGACGTCGACCACGGCGCTGTTCCACACGAACTCGATCTTCTCGTTCGCGAAGGCGCGCTCCTGCATGATCTTCGACGCACGCAGCTCTTCGCGACGGTGGATGACGTAGACCTTCGACGCGAACTTCGTGAGGAAGGTGGCCTCCTCCATCGCGGAGTCGCCGCCGCCGACGACGGCGATGACGCGCTCGCGGAAGAAGAATCCGTCACACGTGGCGCAGTACGAGACGCCGTGACCGGAGAGCCGCGCCTCGCCCTCGATGCCGATCTTGCGCGGTGCGGACCCGGTCGCATAGACGATGGCATCCGCTTCGTGCGTGGCACCCGAGCCCAGCGTGATCTTCTTGACGCGGCCGGAGAAGTCGACCTCGGTGACGTCGTCGTAGACGACCTCGGTGCCGAAGCGCTCGGCCTGCTCCTGCATCTTCGTCATGAGGTCGGGGCCCATGATGCCCTCGGGGAACCCGGGGAAGTTCTCGACCTCGGTCGTGTTCATGAGCTCGCCGCCGGCCTCGACCGAGCTGGCGATGAGCAGCGGTTCGAGGTTGGCGCGGGCGGCGTAGATCGCCGCGGTGTATCCCGCCGGACCCGATCCGATGATGATGACCTGCCGCACGTCTGTGTCCCTTCCTCAGCGGGGCGAATGGCCCCGGCACATTCAACCCATGGTAGCCGCGGGACATTCCCGCAGCCTGGGCGTCGGCGGCGCGTTCGCGGGGCGGATGCGGGTCAGCGCCCGGGGAGGAAGCGGCGCACCGCCCGCAGGGCCGTCTGCAGCTCTGGAGCGCGCAGGATCGCGAGGAACACGACGTACACGAGGAGGGTGACGGCGCCGATGATCGCGGCCGCGAGGAACCCCGCGAACCGATCGGATGCCGGCCAGCCGGCGACGCCGCCCAGCAGCTCGAACGTCAGCCACCCGGCGCCTGCGGCGGGGATCGCGGCCAGGAGGAATCGCACCACGGAGCGGACGGCCCCGCCGAGCCCCAGCGGGCGGCCGAGCTTGCGGCGGAGGAGAACGATCGCGAGGGCGAACTGGACGATGTTGGCCGAGGACTGACCCAGCGCGATGCCGACCGCGAGCCACTGCACGGGAAGGGTCGCGGAGGCGATGAGAGCCGTCGCGACGACGAGGATCGCCTGGACCAGCGTGTAGAAGAACGGGGTGCGCGTGTCGCGCAGGGCGTAGAAGGTGCGCTGGAGGCCGAACTGGAACGACAGCGGCAGCAGGGCGACGAGGTACGCGGCCAGCACCCACGCGAGCGACACGGCGCCCTCGGGGTCGTCGGTGAAGATGCGGGCGAGGGGCACGGCGGCGACGATCATCGCCACGAGGATGCCGACCATGAACACGCCGATCGTGCGCGTCAGCGCGGCGAGGTCGGCGGTGACGGCATCCGTTCGTCCCTCCGCGACGTGCTCGCTGAGCTGCGTGTAGTACGGGGTGCCGAGGGAGACGACGATCACCGAGAACGGCAGCATGAACAGCAGCCACGCGGTCTGCATCGACGCGACGGCCGCGGCCGCCTCGGACGCGGCGCCCACCGACCGCACCTGCACGAGCGCGGCGAGCTGCCCCACGATGACCATGAGGAAGGTCCACCCGGCGAGGCGGCCGATGTGGCGCAGGCCGATCCCGCGCCAGCGGAAGTCGGGGCGCACCTGCAGGCCCGCGCGTCGCCAGAACAGCAGAAGGATGCCGGCCTGCAGCACGATGCCGAGGGTGGCGGTGCCGCCGAGCAGCGCGACCATCTCGGGGGTCCAGCCGATCGCGGAGCGCTGCGGTCCGAAGATCCAGATGAACGCCCCGAACCCGATGATCGAGACGATGTTGTTCACGATCGGCGACCACGCGTACGGACCGAAGATGCGGCGCGCGTTGAGCACTTCGCCCACGAGGGCATACAGGCCGTAGAAGAAGAGCTGCGGCAGGCACCAGTAGGCCAGGGCGAGCGTCAGCGCCTGGGTCGCGGGCGGGAGCGCCGCGCCGTACAGCTGCACGAGCAGCGGCGCAGCGATGACCGCCACCACGGCGACGGCGCCGAGGGCGATCACGCCGAGGGTGAGGAGCTTCGACACGAACGCGCTGCCGCGGTCGTCGTGGGTGCGCACGGCGGACACGATCTGCGGCACGACGACGCCGGCGAGCAATCCCGACGAGATCAGCGCGTAGATGCTGTTGGGGAGCTGGTTGGCGATAGCGAACGCGTCGCCCGCGCCGGCCATGACGACACCGACGGCGGCGGCGAGCACGATGTTGCGGACGAGTCCCGTGATGCGCGACACGAGCGTGCCGGCGCCGACGAGGGCGCTCGCCCGGCCGAGGCTAGCCATCGGCTCTCCCGTCGCTGCGGGGAGCGGCCCTACGGCGCAGGCGCAGGACGGTGCGCACGATCCCGAGTACGAGGAAGGTTCCCACGAGCACGGCCATGACGGCGATGCCGACGCTCTCCCACTCCGCCTGCACCGAGACGACGACGGTCGTCGTCGTGCCGATCGGCACCATCGTGGGGCTGCGCAGCTCGAGGTCGAGGCTGGACTCGCCGCTTCCCACCCGGGCCTGGACGGGCACGTCGACGCGCGTGGTCTGCGCGGCGCCCGCGGCGACCTCGATCCGATTCTGTACGACGAGGCGCGGGTCGTTCGGCTCGGCGAGGAGCACGAGGGTCGCCGGCCACGGCAGGTCGTTGCGGACGGAGAAGGTGAGGGGGGCGCTGGAACCGAGGAGGTTGATGTCGGGCGAGGGCACGATCGCCACGGCATCGAGCGTCGCGGCCGTCTCGTCGAGGTGGTCCTCGACCGCGACGCGCCACGCGTCGGGATGCCCCACCCACCCGTTGCCGAGCAGCTGCAGCACGGCGGCCCGCTCCGTCGCTGTCAGCACCGTCGGGTCGGCGAGGATCGTGGCGAACTCCGCCAGGTCCTTCTCATCGTCGAGGAACCGCTCCACCGCCGCGACGCGGTCCGCGTCCGGTGCGCCGCGCCCGACCGTCACGGCCTCCGCGGTGCCGGTGTGCACCGCGGTGAGGCTGACGGCATCCCGGTCGTCGAGGCGCACGGCCGCGCGCACGGCAGCGCGGAGGGAGGGGAGCGTCCGGTCGTCGGAGCGCCCGACGGTGACGAGCAGGTCGGCGTCGGCGTCGGCGAACGACGCGTAGGCGGATGCCGTGGCCAGCGCCGCCGTCCGGTCGATGCGCCGGGGGGCCGAGGTAGCCGTCCGCAGCGCGGCGGACACGTCGGCGTCGTACACGAGAAGATCGCTCTCGCCGGCGCGGGCGCGGGCTCCGGCCTCGCCGCCGACGTCGGCCGACGACACGATCGTGACCGCCTCGGGCGAGAGGGATCCGAGGGACGCGACGAGGTCGGCGTCGACGGTCCCCTCGGCGGGCCAGAACACGTCGCCGCGTGCGTCGCCGATGTCGGTGAGCGCGGCCATGTCGGCGGTCACCGGGCTCTCCGACCCGGGGGTGGGCGTCGGGGTGGGGGTCGGCGTGGGGCTCGGGGTGGAGGTGTCGACGCCCGCGGCGACGATGGCGGGTGCGAGTGTCGGCACGGTGAGCGGTTCGGTCACCCCCGCGGCGTACTGGGCGGCCAGGTCGGCGTCGCCGAACTGCAGCGCGAACCGTGTGTTCGGCAGTGCGAGGAGGTCGTCGAGCCACTCGGTCGCCGTCGGCGGGGCGGTCGTGCCGAGCACGCGGATCGCGGCGACGACGGCGGGGTCGACGGCGAGGATCGCGGCCGTGCCGGTGACGGCATCCACCTGTGCGCGCAGGCCGCCGCCGGGGGCGGTCAGCTCGGCGAGCTCGTCGGAGGACAGCAGCCCGTTCTCGAGGGGGCCCGCCGTGATCGGCACCAGTACGGCGATGTCACCGTCGACGTCGTCGCCGACGACGAACACGCCGCGCGAGACGAGCGTGCCTCGTGGCGACGGAGAGGTCGCGCGCAGCGCGTACACGCCGGGATCCAGGTCGTCGCCGACCTCGACGACCGTCGTCGCGGTGACGGCGGACAGCGACGACACCGCGCCGAGCGTCGCGGTGCCCACGTCGCGCAGACGCGTCGTCCTTGTGCCCTCGAGCCAGGCGGAGACGGCCGAGCGGGATGCCAGCGGCGCGCGGCCGACGGAGATGTCGGCCGTGCCTGCCGGAACGGTCGTGGCGGTCTGATTCACCATCGACAGGGCCACCCGCAGGCTGCCGTCGTCGCCGACCACACCGTCGCCCTCCGCAGCGACGAGGAGCTCCAGCCCCGATGAGGTCTCGACGTCGGCGGCCACCGCGGACGGCGGCGCGCCGAACGCTCCCGCGGACACCGAAACTCCGAGGAGCACCGCGGCCGCCGCCGCGACGATGCGCGACGTCGAGGCGAGCCGGTGCGTGCGCGCGCCCGGGCGCCGCGCGTCGGGCGCCACGGAGGCAGGAGGAGTCATGGTCATGGCAGCGGGGTGTGCGATCCATGACCGCACGACTGGTGGCATTCTACGGTCGCGCCGCTGTGCGCCCCCTCGACGGCGCCGCGAAACGCGGGCTGCCGGTGGGGTTGAATGGATGCCGTGACCGACCCGCAGCCCGATCCGACCCGCTGCGCCGCGCTCGGCGCCGACCTCCGCGCCGCCGGCTACACGGCCGACGCGGTGCGCGCGGCGTGGGGTCCGCTGGCGGACGAGGCGGTGGGACACGGGCTGACCGCCCCGGCGCTCGCGGCGCTCGCCGCCCGACCCGCAGATCCCGCCGCCGACCCGCTGGCGGTGCTGGCGCGACTGCTGTTCCTCGGCATCCCGACCGCGCTCGATCTGGTCGACGCGGCCCTTCCCGCCTGCCGCGGGGCGGGTCTGGTCGCCCTGGGGCTCGCCACGATCGACGAGGGCCTCGTCGTGCCCGCCGCTCTCGTCCGCCCGCAGGACGTCGCCGACGAGGCGGGCGCGGGGCACTGGTGGATCGCGAGCGATCTCGACGAGGCGGCGCTCACGGCGCAGGCGCACCGCGGTGTGCTCCCGACCGGTCACGTGCTCGGGGTCGGCGGAGCGTCGCTCACGCTCGCCGGGCTCCAGCTGCCGGCCCCCGTGGGGCGAGTGCTCGACATCGGCACCGGCTGCGGCATCCAGGCGCTGCGTGCGCGGCACCACGCCGACGAGGTCGTCGCGACCGACGTGTCGGAGCGGGCGCTGCGCTTCACCGAGCTCAACGCGCTCCTCAACGGCGTGACCGGCATCCAGACCCGGCACGGCAGCCTGTTCGAGCCGGTCGCGGGCGAGGAGTTCGAGCGGGTCGTCTCCAACCCGCCGTTCGTCATCACCCCGCGCGTCGCCGGGGTGCCCGAGTACGAGTACCGCGACGCCGGCTTCTCGGGCGACGCGCTCGTCGCCGCGTTCGTGTCGCAGGTGGGCACCGTGCTCGCCCCCGGTGGGGTGGCGCAGCTCCTCGGCAACTGGGAGTACCGCGACGACGAGGACGGCCTCGACCGTGTCCGCGGCTGGGTCGCCGCCTCGCCGGTCGCCCTCGACGCGTGGGTCGTCGAGCGGGAGCGGCTCGACCCGCTCGCGTATGCCGAGCTGTGGGTGCGCGACGGCGGAACCGTCGCGGGCACCCCCGAGTACGAGTCCCTCGTGCAGGCGTGGCTCGACGACTTCGCCGCCCGGGGCGTCACGGCCGTCGGCTTCGGCTACCTGCTGCTGCACCGGCCGCCGTCGGGCACGCCCACCCTCGCCCGCTACGAGCGGATCGCTCAGCCCGTCGCCGGCGCCCTCGGCCCCCACCTCCTCGCCGCGACGTCCGCGTGGCACCGGCTGAGCCGGCTCGACGACGACGCGCTCGCGGCATCCGAGCTGGTCGTCGCCGGCGACGTCACAGAAGCGCGCCATCACCTGCCCGGCGCGGCCGACCCGAGCGTCATCGAGCTGCGTCAGGGCGGCGGGTTCGCCCGCACGATCGAGGTGGATCCGGCGCTCGCGGCCCTCGTCGGTGCGTGCGACGGCGACCTCGCCGTCGGGCCGCTCGTCGCCGCGATCGCCGACCTCCTGGAAGTGGATGCCGCGGCCCTCCGCGATGACCTCCTGCCCCGGGTGAGAGAGCTCGTCTTCACGGGCTTCCTGACGTTCGCGTGACGCCGCGCGGATAGGCTCGACGCATGCTCAACATGGCCGAGGGCCTCGCCCGCATCGGCGCGCTCGCCGACTCGCCGGTGACCTCCGCGCTCGGTGCCGCGTTCGCCGCGGCAGGCTTCGAACTGGCTCTCGTCGGCGGCCCCGTGCGCGACGCGCTGCTCGGCCGCGAGACCCACGACCTCGACTACACGACGAACGCGCGGCCCGACGACATCCTCCGGATCGTCGCGCCCCTCGCGACGGCGACGTGGGACGTCGGACGTGACTTCGGCACCATCGGGGCCAAGATCCGCGACCCCGAGACCGGGCGGGCCGAACAGGTCGAGATCACCACCTACCGCGCCGACAGCTACGACGGCGTGACCCGCAAGCCGACCGTCGAGTTCGGCGACACCCTCGAACAGGACCTCGTGCGCCGTGACTTCACCGTCAACGCGATGGCGCTGCGAGTGCCGGGCCCGACGCTCGTCGACCCCACCAGCGGTGTCGAAGACCTCCTCGCGGGCGTGCTGCGCACTCCCACCGATCCGTCGGTGAGCTTCGGCGACGACCCGCTGCGCATGCTCCGCGCCGCCCGCTTCTCCTCGCAGCTCGGCTTCACGGTGGCTTCCGAGACGGTGGATGCCATGGCCCGCCTCCGCGAGACGCTCCGCATCGTCAGCGCCGAGCGGGTGCAGGGGGAGCTCGTGAAGCTGCTCCAGACGGACGATCCGGTACGCGGCATCCGGCTGCTGGTCGACACCGGCCTCGCGGGCGAGTTCCTGCCCGAAGTTCCCGCACTGCAGCTGGAAGTCGACGAGCACCACCACCACAAGGACGTCTACGAGCATTCGCTCACCGTGCTGCGACAGGCGATCGAGTTGGAGCGCACCCGGCATCCCGACGCGGCGCCGGACGTCACCCTGCGGCTCGCGGCCCTCCTCCACGACATCGGCAAGCCCGCGACGCGGCGCCTCGAACCCGGCGGGGGCGTCAGCTTCCACCATCACGACGTGAAGGGTGCGCGGCTGGCCAGGAAGCGCCTCAACGCCCTGCGCTTCGACGCCGCGACGATCACGTCGGTCACCCAGCTCGTCGAGCAGCACCTGCGGTTCTTCGGCTACGCGGAAGGGGTGTGGACCGACTCGGCCGTGCGTCGCTACGTGCGCGATGCGGGACCCGAGCTCGAACGCCTCCACATCCTCACCCGCGCCGACGTCACCACCCGCAACAAGCGCAAGGCGGCGACGCTGCGCGCCGCGTACGACGACATCGAGCGCCGCATCGCCGAACTGGCCGCGCAGGAGCAGCTCGACGCGATGCGCCCCGCCCTCGACGGCAACCGCATCCAGGAGGTGCTCGGCATCCGTCCCGGTCCGGAGGTCGGTCAGGCCTACCGGTTCCTCCTCGACCTGCGCCTCGACGAGGGCATCCTCGAGCCGGCGGATGCCGAAGAGCGCCTGCGTGCGTGGTGGGCCGCCCGGACGTCGCACCAGGACTGACCGCGCGACGGGACTGACCGCAGAGGCGAGGGGCGACCTACACTGGGGGGCACTCGTCCTCACCCGCCCTCGCACCCGGGGGACTCCTTCACCGCGGAAGGGAGCGCCGTGCCCTCGTCGTGGTCGTCGCGCCGCGAGGTCTCGCCCGAGAACTCGCGTCTGCTGATCGAGCGCGCGCACGAGGAGCTCGTGGGCGGCAACCCCGGCGACGCGCGGCTCGGCGACGTCCGACCGCTCGTCCGCGAATCGTGGCGTCGCTCCCTCGCCCTCCTGGTCGGCGCCGAAGGAGCACCGGCGCTCGACCTCAGCGCAGACGAGCTCGAGGCCTACCGCAGCGCCCACCCCCTCGCCGGGGCGATGGAGATGGTGCGCGCCCTCCTCGCGCCCGACGCCGACTCGGGAGTGATCGTCGCCGTCGGGGATGCCGCGGGCCGGCTGCTGTGGGTCGAGGGCGACCGCCACGTGCGCGCGCTCACCGGCGACATGGGTTTCGTCGCGGGAGCGGACTGGTCGGAGCGCTCCGTCGGCACATCGGCTCCGGGCACCGCGCTCGCCCTCGACCGCTCGGTGCAGATCCATGGCGCGGAGCACTTCAACCGGCTCGTCCAGCCCTGGTCGTGCACGGCCGCGCCCCTGCACGACCCCGAGACCCGGCGTCTCGTGGGCGTCATCGACGTGACCGGGGGGGCCGACGCCGCGACCCCGCAGGCGCAGCTGCTCGTCGACGCGACGGCGCGAGCGATCGAAGGCGAGCTGCTCGTCGCGCGACTGCGTGCACGCGCCGCCGCTCCCGCCGCCGCGCCCCCCGTGCGTCGCGCACCGGTGCGCGCCCCCGAACGCAGCGTCCTGCGGGTGCTGGGACGCGACCGCGCCCTGTTGGAAGTGGCCGGCGACACCGGCGAATCGGTGACCGAGCTCTCGGCCCGCCACGCCGAGATCCTCCTCATGCTCGCCGTCCACCGGCAGGGGCTGTCGTCGGAGCGGCTGTCCGAACTCGTCTACGGCGAAGAGGCCGAGGGCACGCTCCGACCCGAGATGGTGCGGCTGCGCAAGGCGCTCGAACGCACGGCCCCCCACCTCGTGCCCACGTCGCGGCCCTACCGGTTGCCGGTCGACCTGGAGACCGACGCGCACCAGGTGGTCTCGCTGCTCGACCGTGGCGCCCACCGCGTCGCGCTCGCCGCCTACCGCGGCCGGGTGCTCCCCGAGTCGGTCGCACCGGGTGTGGAGGAGTTCCGCGAGTCGGTTCGGGGTGCGCTCCGCGAGGCGCTGCTGGCCGAGGCATCCGCGGACGTGCTGCTGGCCTACGCCGACACCGACGACGGGGCCGACGACGCGGAGGCCCTGCGGCTCGCACTGAGCATGCTGCCCGCCCGGTCGCCCAAGCGCGCCGGGGTGGTCGCCCGCCTGGAGCGCCTCGACGCGTGACCGGCTGCACCCCGTTCCGTGCGCCGCGGGTGGCAGGATGGCCGTGACGGAGGGAGCCGACATGACCGACGACCACGCGGCACTGCTCGCGCTCGCAGAGGCGCACGGCATCGCGACGGAGTACTGGTCGTTCTTCGGCGACCGCGTGTCCGTGCCCGCCGACACCCTCCGCACGGTGCTGCGGGCGATGGGCGTCGATCCTGCAACGGATGCCTCGGTGTCCGCCGCCCTGACGGATGCCGACGAAGCGCCGTGGCGTCGCCTGCTCCCGCCCTCCCACGTCACCCGCCCCGGCGCGCGGGTGCTGCCCGTCCACGTCGCCGACGGCCACGACGTGACCGTCTCGGTGGCCCTCGAAGACGGGTCGTGGCGCGAGCTGCACATCCCCGAGCAGCGCCCCGCGGCGCGACTCGTCGGCGGTGTGCTCGTGTGGCGCGTCGACGTGCCCCTGCCCGCGGACCTTCCGCTCGGGTGGCACACCCTGCACGCGGCCCAGCGCGCGTTCGGCCACGACGACGCCGACCGCACGGCATCCTGCCCCCTCGTCATCACGCCGGAGCGCCTGCCCGACCCGCCCGCGCGCCCGGGTCGGTCGCGCGGCTGGGGTCTCATGGCGCAGATCTACTCGGTGCGCTCGCGGGCCTCGTGGGGCATGGGCGACTTCGCCGACCTGGGCGACCTCGCCGCGATCGCCGGCGCACGCGGCGCCGACTTCCTGCTCGTGAATCCGCTGCACGCGGCGGAAGTCACGAGCCCCATCGAGCCCTCGCCGTACCTTCCCGCCACCCGTCGCTTCCTCGCCCCGCTGTACGTGCGGCCCGAAGACGTCCGCGAGGCCGCGTACCTGACGGCATCCGACCGGGCCGTCGTCGACGCCGCGCGCGTCGCCGTCGCCGCCGACGACACCGACGCCGCACGCATCGACCGCGACGCCGTGTGGGCGGCGAAACGGCGCGCGCTCGAGGTGATCCACGCGGCACCGCGCTCCGCCGGACGCGCCGCCGACCTCGCCGCATTCACCGAACGCGAGGGTCAGCCGCTCCAGGACTTCGCCCTGTGGTGCGCCCTCGAAGAGCACTACGAGGGCGAGGAGCGACCGGCCGAGGCCTGGGACATCCGCTCCCCCCTCGTCGCGCGGCTGCGCACCGAGCTGTCGGCGCGCGTCGACTTCCACGTGTGGCTGCAGTGGATCGCCGACGGTCAGGCACGTGACGCGCAGGCCGCGGCCCTGGCATCCGGAATGGCGATCGGCGTCATGCACGACCTCGCCGTCGGCGTGCACACGAAGGGCTCGGATGCCTGGTCGCTCCACGACATGTACGCGCCCGGCATCACGGTGGGCGCCCCGCCGGACATGTACAACCAGCAGGGTCAGAACTGGAACCAGCCGCCGTGGCTGCCGGCGGCCCTGGCCGAGGCGGGCTACGCGCCGCTGCGCGACATGATCCGCACCCTGCTCCGTCACGCCGGCGCGCTGCGGATCGACCACGTCATCGGACTGTGCCGGCTGTGGTGGATTCCGGAGGGGTTCGGTGCGGGCGCCGGCACGTACGTCCGCTACGACCACGAGGCCATGATCGGCGTCCTCGCTCTGGAAGCCCACCGGGCCGGTGCCGTGCTCATCGGCGAAGACCTCGGCAACGTCGAACCGTGGGTGCGCGACTACCTCGCCGCCCGCGGCATCCTCGGCACGAGCGTGCTGTGGTTCGAGCGCGAGGGTGACGGCTTCCGCCCGCCCGAGCACTACCGGCGGGCACTCCTCGCGACCGTCAACACCCACGACCTGCCGCCCACCGCGGGATACCTCGCCGACGAGCACGTCGCGCTGCGCGCGCGGTTGCACCTCCTCACCCGCCCCGTCGAGGACGAGCTCGCGGATGCCGAGAAGGAACGTTCGGCGATGCTCTTGCTCCTCCGCGAGCGCGGTCTCATCGACCAGGCGCCCAGCGAGCAGCAGGTGATCGAGGCGCTGAACCTGCTGATCACCGCATCGCCGTCGGTGCTGCTCGGGGTCGCCCTCGTCGACGCCGTCGGTGAGCGGCGCACGCAGAACCAGCCGGGCACCGACAAGGAGTACCCCAACTGGCAGGTGCCACTCGCCGACTCCGCCGGTCGCGCGGTGCTCCTCGACGACCTCGCCGCGAACGCGCGGTTCGCGTCGCTGCTCGCGGCGGTCGACCGGGCGATCTAGCGGCGTCGGCGTTTCGTCTCGGTCGCTGCGCTCCCTCGCTCAACGACCGGGTGTCGTCGCGGCGCTGTCACTCGGCGGTCGCGTAGCCAACTCCTTCGATTCGGTGCCGGTGTGGGCCGAAACCGCCGGATCCGGCCCTTCGGCGCCCGAAATGGAGGAGTTGGCCACACGGGACCGGGTGTCGCCGCCGTCCTCCTCTCCCGGACGTTGAGCGAGGCGCAGCCGAGACGAAACGCACCGCAACGGGATGCAACGTGGCGCGACCTAGCCTCGACGACATCCGAACGCGGCACAGTTGCCGCGACTCATGTCGTCGAAGGAGACACCATGACCATCGTCGAAGAAGGCGTCTCGAGCGTCTACGCCGCCCCGGGCCAGCGGGGGTCGGTCGCCGAGTACCGCGCCCGCTACGGCCACTACATCGGCGGCGAGTTCGTCGAGCCGATCAAGGGCCAGTACTTCGAGAACATCACCCCCGTCACCGGCAAGCCGTTCACCGAGGTCGGCCGGGGCACCGTAGAGGACATCGACCGTGCCGTCGACGTCGCCTGGAAGGCGTTCGAGTCGTGGAAGCGCACGACGCCCGCCGACCGTGCGGTGATCCTCAACAAGATCGCCGACCGCATCGAGCAGAACCTCGAGCGGATCGCCGTGGCCGAAACGTGGGAGAACGGCAAGCCCGTCCGCGAGACGCTCGCCGCCGACATTCCGCTCGCCGTCGACCACTTCCGCTACTTCGCGGGTGTGCTGCGCGCTCAGGAGGGTTCGCTCAGCCAGATCGACGAAGACACCGTCGCCTACCACTTCCACGAGCCGCTGGGCGTCGTCGGCCAGATCATCCCGTGGAACTTCCCCATCCTCATGGCCACGTGGAAGCTGGCTCCCGCGCTCGCCGCGGGCAACTGCGTCGTGTTGAAGCCGGCCGAGCAGACGCCGGCATCCATTCTGTTCCTGTTCGAGATCATCGGCGACCTGTTGCCGGCCGGCGTCGTGAACATCGTCAACGGCTTCGGCATCGAGGCCGGCGCGCCGCTCGCCCAGCACAAGCGCATCCGCAAGGTCGCGTTCACGGGTGAGACGACGACGGGCCGCCTCATCATGCAGTACGCGTCGCAGAACCTCATCCCGGTGACGCTCGAGCTCGGCGGCAAGAGTGCGAACGTCTTCTTCGAGGACGTCGCTCGCGACAAGGATGCCTACTACGACAAGGCGTTGGAGGGTTTCACGTTCTTCGCCCTCAACCAGGGCGAGGTGTGCACCTGCCCGTCGCGTGCGCTCATCCAGCGGTCGATCTACGACGGCTTCCTCGCCGACGGGCTCGACCGGGTCTCCAAGATCGTGCAGGGCAACCCGCTCGACCCGGCCACGATGATCGGTGCGCAGGCGTCGAACGACCAGCTCGAGAAGATCCTCAGCTACATCGACATCGGTAAGCAGGGCGGTGCGAAGCTGCTCGCCGGTGGGGAAAGAGTCGACCTCGGGGGCGAGCTCAGCGGCGGGTACTACGTGGCGCCGACGGTGTTCGAGGGCACGAACGACATGCGGATCTTCCAGGAAGAGATCTTCGGTCCGGTCGTGTCGGTTACGAGCTTCGACGACTTCGACGACGCGCTCTCGATCGCGAACGACACCCTCTACGGCCTGGGCGCCGGGGTGTGGAGTCGCTCGGCCGACACGATGTACCGCGCCGGCCGCGGCATCGAAGCCGGTCGCGTGTGGACCAACACCTACCACCAGTACCCGGCCCACGCCGCGTTCGGCGGGTACAAGCAGTCGGGCATCGGCCGCGAGAACCACCTGAAGATGCTCGACCACTACCAGCAGACGAAGAACCTGCTCGTCTCGTACGCCGAAGGGGCCATGGGCTTCTTCTGAGCTCAGCCGCGCTTCGTCTCGTCTGCGCTTCGTCTCGTCGCTGCGCTCCTCTGCGTTTCGTCTCGTCGCTGTGCTCCTCTGCGTTTCGTCTCGTCGCTGCGTTCCTCGCTCAACGACCCGGGGGCGTCCCCCACCCCCGGTCGTTGAGCGAGCGTCTCCACCCGGTCGTTGAGCGAGCGCAGCGAGACGAAACGCAGAGACGAAACGCAGAGACGAAACGCAGACACGAAACGCAGAGACGAAACGCAGACACGAAACGCAGACACGAAACGCACACCGACCCCAGGGAGGATGCCATGACCGCCGCCGAACCCTTCACCCGCGTCGAAGTGACGGATGCCGCGGCCGCGCTGCTGCGCGACCTCACCGTGCAGCACGGTCCGCTGATGTTCCACCAGTCCGGGGGGTGCTGTGATGGCAGCGCCCCCATGTGCTACCCCGTCGGGATGTTCCTCACCGGTCCGAGCGATGTGCATCTAGGCGGGCTCGACGTCGGGCTCGGCGATCCGGTCGACGTCTTCATCTCGGAGTCGCAGTTCGAGTACTGGAAGTACACACATCTGACGATCGACGTCGTGCCCGGCCGTGGGGCCGGATTCAGCGTGGAGGGCCCGACGGGCATGCGGTTCCTCATCCGCTCGCGCATGCTGACCGGTGCCGAGCTGGCGCACTTCGGGCTCACCCCGGCGTAGGAGGTGGCTCCGCCAGCGCCGCGTGGGTCCCTTCCCCGCCCCGCGCGTGCGGAGGAGATCTGCACAACGGAGGGCGCTCCCGCCGCCAGGGCCCTCCGAACGGCGGATCTCCTCCGAACGGCAGGTCTGCCCGGCATCCCACCGCCCGAACACTCCACCGGCAGCCCACCGCCCGACTGCACGCGCCCGCCGGCCCGACCGGCCAGCGTCAGCGCGTCGTCAGCGCACGATCCCGCTGAGGAACGCGCCCAGTACGCCCGACTGCATGAGCAGCCACATCCCGACGAAGATCGCCACGACGATGATCGCGCCCCACGGAACGCCGCGCTTCAGGCGGCGGCCCTGCGGCGCCACTCCCGGCGGCGGACGCAGGAGCGCCGTCGGGGCGGCGAACGGCAGCGGGGTGGCGCTCGCCGGCGAAGCGATGTCGGGCGTGGCGATGTCCAGGGGCGCGCCGGTCGGAGCGGGAAGCCCGGCGGGCCCGGGTGCGGTGCCGCCGGCGAGCCGGTCGTCGCGCCATCGTTCCCACTGGGCGAACTTGTCGAGGAACGCCCCCACCACCGAGAACAGCCAGCCCCACGTCGCCGGGTCGAGGGTGACGAACTGCCGCTTCGCGTACAGGAACATCCAGTCGTCGACGATCTCGACGTCGAGCGCGGCGGCGTTGTCGACGAAGCGCGCCATGATGTCGGGCGTGAACAGGTACAGCGCGTCGGCCTCGTACCCCTGGGGGCAGTAGAGGGCGAAGTGCTTGTCGAAGTCGCCCTCCAGGCTCAGCCGCTGGTCGCGGTCGAAGGATGCCGGCAGGTTCGACCCGAACAGGGCGTTGTTGCTCGTGGCATCCAGGACGATGTGCGGCAGCGGTGTCGAGAGCTTCACCGCGACGTAGCCCCAGTGATGGGTCGTACGGTTCTTCCCCGAGCCGGTCGTGTACTCGTAGTTGCCGAACTCGACGAAGCGGGGCCGGGCGCCGCGCACGACGTCGGTCGACTTCCGCGCGCTCCCGTGGCCGAAGATCATGCCGGGCAGGGGCGGGTTCGCCGACACCGGATACCACGTCATCCCGTTCGCCTGGGCGAAACGGTCGAGGCGGTACCAGCGCGCGGCGCCGCTGCCGTTGACCGCGCGCCAGATGCCGATCCCGACGACCGTCAGCACGATCACGAGGAAGATCACCGGCACCACGGCGAACAGTCCCGCACCTCCGCCCGACCCGACGGCGGACGCCATCGTGAAGAAGGCGCTCAGGATGCCGATGAACACGCTGCCGAAGAGGAAGACGAACACGACCGCGACGACGACGCCGATGACGATCCCGGCGGCGCCCATGCCGGCGGGCGCGCGTCCGGTGCGGCGCAGTTCCTGCGCGTAGGCGCGCGCGGTGGCCCTGTCGACGGACTCCACCAGGGCGCGGGCGTCGAACGGCACGGGGGCGCTCATCGGTTGACCTCGTCGGCGTCGAAGGTGAGGTCGGCGTCGGCGGGGATCTCCCACGCTTCCAGCCGCGGATCGGCGACGAGCGCGGCGATCGGCTCGCGCGCGCCGCCGACGATCGTGGAGTCGTAGTCGACCTCGGTGACCGAGACCCAGGCGCGGTCGGCGGGCCACACGATGCTCGGCGTCTGCGCGGACGGCGGGAAGCCGTGCGCCTCGGCGACGCGATCGCGCCACGGCACGGAGAGCACCCAGTCCGGGTCGCCGAGTTCCGACACGCCCCCGCGGAACAGCACGTGTCCCCGGCCGGGGAGTTCGAGGCGCGGACCCTCCGAGATCTCCCGAGAGAGGATGCCGTCCTGCCACGTCGCCGTGCGGAACACGTTGTTGAAGGGGTCGGGCACCGAGCGGCCCAGCATCGCGTTGTGGTGATCGAGCTCCGGGCTCGCGTCCCCGATCTGGAAGAAGGTGCGCGACGGCGAGGTGCCGAGGTGCCCCACCAGTCCCCCGACGCCCTCCCAGAGCGCCACATACCCGTCGTCGGGCGTCGTGGTGTGGGCGGCGAGGATGCCCGCGAGCGTGGAGAGCACGTCGGCCGGCATCCCGCCCTCTTCCGGGTCGTGATAGCGCCAGCCTTCGGCATCCCGCGGGTCGTTCTCCCGGTCCGCCCAGCGGTCGATGCCGACCAGGTTCCCCCACTGGGCGAGCGGGTGCATCGTCTTGCCGAGGGCGGCGGCCACGGTGGCCCAGTCGACGCGCTCATCGATGACGTCGAGGTCGGGGTGGGCGCGCTGGAAGGCGTCCCACGCGCGGTGGTCGGAGTACGGCTGCGGCGGCCACTCTGCGCCGACCGGCCGATCGCGCGTCGCGGGGTGGAACACGCGGGCGTATGCCGCGAAGCCTCGAGGCACGACGCCGTGCATGCTGCGTCCCCAGTTCTCGCTGTCGTCGAGCCGGTCCCGCAGCCAGTCGCCCGCCGTCACGTCCGCCGTCCACTCCATGCGGCCACGCTACCGGCGACCTGGACGATTGGGCCGCTGACCGGGCTTCGGCTAGACTGTTGAGGTTGTCCGGCTGCACCCCTGTGTGCGGAAGTCCGTGACACGTGCATCAACCCTCCTGATGCCGGGAACCGCCCGGCATCCGTTCTAGTCCGAAGGAGGTGGGTTAGTGACGCACACGCACCAGTACGAACTCATGGTCATCCTTGACCCCGAGGTCGACGAGCGCCAGGTCGCTCCCAAGCTCGACGGGTTCCTGAAGGTCATCACCGCAGATGGTGGCTCGATCGACAACGTCGACGTGTGGGGCAAGCGCCGTCTCGCGTACGAGATCCAGAAGAAGAACGAGGGCATCTACGCCGTCGTCAACTTCACCGCCACCAGCGCCGCCACGCAGGAGCTCGACCGTCAGCTGAAGCTGAACGAGCAGATCATGCGTACCAAGGTCCTCCGTGCCGAGGAGGCGATCGCTCAGGTCGCCGCCGAGAAGGAGCGCGCCGAGGCCAAGGCCGCCCGTAAGGCAGCGAAGGCGTAACGACGATGGCCGGCGAAACCGTCATCACCGTCGTGGGCAACCTCACGGCAGACCCCGAGCTGCGCTACACGCAGAACGGGCTGCCCGTCGCGAACTTCACGATCGCGTCGACTCCGCGCAACTTCGACCGTCAGGCCAACGAGTGGAAGGACGGCGAAGCGCTGTTCCTCCGCGCGTCGGTGTGGCGCGAGTTCGCCGAGCACGTGGCAGGTTCGCTCACCAAGGGCATGCGGGTCATCGCGACCGGCCGTCTGAAGCAGCGCTCCTACCAGGACCGCGAGGGCAACAACCGCACGGCGATCGAGCTGGAGGTCGACGAGATCGGCCCCTCGCTCCGCTACGCGACCGCCCAGGTCACCCGCGCCGCCTCCGGTGGCGGCGGTGGTGGCCAGTCGCGTCCCCAGGTCCAGCAGGAAGAGCCGTGGGCGACCCCCGGCTCGGCTGCTCCGGATGCCTGGAGCGCTCCCGGCGCCGGCTACGGCGACGACACCCCGTTTTGAGTCGGGTCGGGTCACTGTCGCGACGCGACATTGACGCGAGATCGACTCAAGGTTGAGCGAGGCCCGCAGGGCCGAGTCGAAACCCGAGATTCCCGGATGCGCGGGTCACCGGCATCCACTACTACTAAGGAAGACACATGGCTGGAAAGGCTACCGGCGATCGCCGCAAGCCGCGGAAGGGCGCGAAGAACGCCGCTCCCGCGAAGGCGATCCGCGTCGGCGTCATCGATTACAAGGACGTCGCGACGCTTCGTAAGTTCATCTCGGAGCGCGGCAAGATCCGCGCCCGTCGTATCACCGGTGTTTCGGTGCAGGAGCAGCGTCTGATCGCCAAGGCGATCAAGAACGCGCGCGAAATGGCGCTCCTGCCTTACGCCGGCGCTGGCCGCTGAGGGGTACCGACATGGCAAAGCTGATTCTCACGAACGAGGTCGCCGGGCTCGGAAGCGCCGGCGACGTCATCGAGGTCAAGAACGGGTACGCCCGTAACTACCTCATCCCCCAGGGCTTCGCTGTGGCCTGGACCCGCGGTGGCGAGAAGCAGGTGGCGTCGATTCGCGCCGCCCGCGAGTCCCGCGCGATCCACGACCACGAAGAGGCCGTGGCGCTCAAGGACGCCCTCGAGGGCACCAAGGTCAAGCTGGCCGTCAAGGCCGGCGCCGAGGGCCGCCTGTTCGGTTCGGTGAAGACGGCCGACGTGGCCGACGCCGTCAAGGCAGCCGGTCTGGGCGACCTCGACAAGCGCAAGATCCACATCACCTCGCCCATCAAGGCGGTCGGTGAGCACGAGGCGACGGTTCGTCTGCGCGACGACCTCACCGCCGTGATCACCCTCCAGGTGGTCGCCGCGAAGTAATTCGCTGCACGACAGAAGGGCCGCGGGGCACATGCTCCCGCGGCCCTTCCGTTTTGTCCGGGTACCCCGGTTCCCGGACGGCCGAGACCGCGCGAACGGTCGCCACGGGACCGAATCCGCAGCAGTTCGCGCAATCTCGACGGGGGTTCGGGGATGACGGACCAGGCAGTGCCGGCATCCCCGCGATCTGTCAGGCTGAGCGGCGCGCCATGCGCATCACCCCGCCTGCGAGCATGAGGAGCCCTCCGAAGAGGACCAGCGGCACGAGCGATCCCCCACCGGTCTCGGCGAGGGCGCGGACGGCTGTCGACTCGCCGGCGACGGCGCCCACGACGTCGCCAGCGCTCATGGAGCCGTCGCTTCCGGGCTCGGTCGTTCCCGGGTCTGTGGTTCCCGGATCGGTCGGATCCGTCGGATCGGTGGGATCCGTCGGGTCGGTCGGCGTCGTCGGTGGCTCGGTCGTGGTGGTGCTGTCGCCGATCACGGAGACGGCGTTGCCGCCGACGCCGAGTGGAACCTCCACGGGAAGGATCACCTGCGTCCCCGAGCCGATCCCGTCGCTGCCGTTGGTGGTCCCTCCGGTTCCCTCGGTCGAGCCGTCGGTTCCGCCCGTCGAGTCGCCCTCGGTCGATCCAGACGCACCGGTGGTGGATTCGCTGTCGCCGAGCACGGAGATGGCGTTGCCCGCGACCTCGACGGGGATGCCGACGGGCGCGATCACCTGGGTGCCCCCGAGGATGCCGTCGGTGCCGTCGGTGGTGCCGTCGGATCCCCCGGTCGTGGCACCGGTCCCGTCCGTCGAGTCGCCCCCGGTCGATCCAGATCCGCCGGTGGTGGCGGACTCGCTGTCGCCGAGGACGGAGACGGCGTTCCCGCCGAGCGTCACGGGCACAGAGACCGGCACGATCGCCTGCGTTCCCGATGCGGTGCCGTCTTCACCCGAGGTGGATGCCTCGGAGGTCGACGGTTCCGACGGGGAGGTGTCGGCCGGTTCGGTGGCAGCGGCATCCGTCTCCGACGAACTGTCGCCCACGACCGAGACGGCCGTGTCCTCCACCGCGACGGGCACGCTCACCGAGATGAGCGCCTGCGTTCCCGAGGCGGTGCCGTCCGCCCCGCTGGTGGATGCCGAGGTCTCCTCGGCAGGAGCGGTGGGGGTGGCATCCGTGTCCGACGTGGACGACGAGTCGCCCAGGATCGAGATGCTGTTGCCCTCGACGGTGACGGGGACCGCCACGTCGATGAGGGCTTGTGTGCCGGAGAGGAGTCCGTCCTCTCCGTCCGTCTCGGCCGCCATGGCGACCGAGGTGCCGACGAGCGTGAGCCCGCCCGCCAGCAGCGTGCCCCAGAGGGCGCGCGTGATGAACTTGCGCATGATGTCTCTCCTTGAGTGAACTGAGTGGTCGGCGCACGGGCGTGCGTCGATGGTGTGCCGCCGAACCGCGAGAGCGGGGACGGTGCACCTGACTCAGTCGGGAGAGACAGCTGGTCGGACGGGCGGTCCAGGCGGTGCCTCGCGGTCGTCGTGGCCGGCGGTGCGCGACCAGGCAGAGCGCGCGTGCGTCGGCGTCGACGGCGGGACGGTTCCGGCCGCGGCGGAGGCTCCGGCGGAGCCCGAGGACAGGGAAGAAGTGACGGGGGCCGCAGACAGCGGCGTGAGCGCACCCGGGCCGCCGGTATCGACGCCCCTCCCGGTGGCCGAGGAGAGGTGGGCGGCGGCCGACGCGCGCGAAGACGCGTCGGCCGCGCGCCGCAGCGCCGACACCGAGGAACGATCCGAGACCGTGGAGACGCCGGCGGCGGGGGGAGCCCCCGGCGTGGTCGCGGAACTGTCGGCGGCACCCGCCGTGGGGGCGGCGGGGTCAGTGGGATCCGTCGGTATTTCAGGGGAGGCCGTCTCGGACGGCGGAAGCTTCACAATGGTGTCGATGACGGCATCCACGGTCTGATCGACGGCATCCACCGTCTGATCGACGACAACCACGGCATCGCTCACGGTTTCGCGCACCGCGTGGGTCACCTTCGTGACGGACGCCTTCACGACCGTTTCGGCGGTGTTCTTCACGCCGGTCGCGGCCTTCTTCGTCGTCTTCTCGGAGGTGTGGGTTACGGCTTCGACGACCGTGTCGACCGGCTCCTCGACCGCGTCGGGAAGAAGGTCGGTGACCGAATCGACCGTGCGGACGACACCGCCGAGCAGCCCGTCGGATTCGTCATCGGACGCGTGTGACGCGGGGGCACCCCAGCCGAACGCGGCGGACAGCGCGAACCAGCCGACGGCCACGCCGACGGCGCACAGGACGAGCCTGACCCAGGGGGTCTGCTCTGTCGTTCGCACCGCGTCCACGTTCACCTCCGTCGCATGGGACGTACTCACGGCCTCGGGGGGCGAGACCGCGTTGGGGTGCCTGGTGCGCACGAAAGTAGACCCACCGTGCGCGCGTTGTCCAGGGGGGTTGCGCGCTCGGGAGCTTCGTGGCATCCGCGGGTGCGCGCCCGCGCGAGCGGACGGGGTGTCAGAGCGTGACGATCACCTTGCCCCGCACGTGACCGGCTCGCTGGAGCGCGATCGCGTGGTCGATCTGCGAGACGGGGAAGCGTGCCGCGATCGGGAGCGTAACGGTGCCGTCAGCGAGCAGCGCAGCGATCTCGTCGAGGGCATCGGGGTGCGCATCCCGCCCACCGGTCGGCTTCGCGCCGTGCGGCGGGTTGGAGGCGGCGATCGTGGCGATCCGCTCGCCGGGCACGCCGAGCTCGGCTGCGGCTTCGACGGTGGCGATGCCGTGCAGGTCGATCGCGGCGTCGACGCCTTGGGGCGCGAGGGCGCGCACGCGATCTGCGAGGCCATCGCCGTAGAGGGTCGGCGTCGCGCCCAGACTGCGGAGGTAGTCGTGGTTGGACTCGGATGCCGTCGCGATCACGGTCGCGCCGAGCCGCACCGCCAGCTGCACCACGAGCACGCCGACGCCGCCCGCTGCCCCGCCGATCAGGATCGTGTCTCCGGATGCCGCGCCCACCGTGCGCAGGGCGGCGTCGGCCGTGCGGCCGGCGACCTGGAGCGCGCCGGCCACGTCGTCGCTGAGGCCGTCGGGGGTGTGACGGATGTCGTCGGCGCCGACCGTGAGGATGACGTGCTCCGCGACGGCGCGGCCCCGTGCGCTCGCGAACACGCGGTCGCCCACCGCGAACTCCGTCACGCCGTCGCCGACCTCGTCGATCTCACCGGCGACGTCGTTCCCGAAGCCCGTCGGCGCGGAAATACCGAACGCGGTCGCCGCCTGCGGCGAGGAGGCGATCTTCCAGTCGACGGGGTTGAGCCCTGCGACGCGAGCGCGGAGCCTCACCTGGCCGGGTCCGGCGTGCGGCTCCTCACGGTCGACGATGCGAAGGACGAAAGGGTCGCTGATCTCGGACTGTTCGACGAAAAGGCTCATACGGTGTTCGACGCTCGGATGCCGTGCGGCATTCCCGCATGCCTCAGGGGGCTCCGAACGGCGTAAAGAAATGTGTGTCGACGCGGCGTTTCCGCACTTGACAAACGCCGTCTTGCTCCCCACGGTTTTCCCCAACCCTCCACGGAAGGCTCAACCTTCAAGCAGCACTTCACCCACGTTCCCCCTCCACAGGGCGTGGAAAATAAAAGTCCAGGTCAAGTGGTAGATGAGAATCGTCGCTCGATGTTATCCCGGGCGTTTTCCACAGGTTCTGTACACAGCCTCTGCGGCGTTTCCCGCAATCTCTCCACAGAGTTATCCACAGGGCGGTTTGCGGCTGTCGGAGGCCGTGCCTAGCGTGTCCGATGGTCCGGTGAGTGGGGGCCGTGGAAGGAGTGCGTATGTCGATCGCCGATATCTCCGAGGAGCGCCTCGGCGGGCGTCGCGAACCCGACCGCACCCCGCCGCACGACCTGCTCGCCGAGCAGAGCACGCTCGGGGGAATGCTCCTCTCCGGCGATGCGGTGGCCGACGTCATCGAGGCGCTGCGCAGCACCGACTTCTACGTGCCGAAGCACGAGCTGATCTTCGAGGCGATCCTCTCCCTCTATTCGCACGGCGAGCCGACCGACGTCATCGCGGTCACCGACGAGCTCATCAAGACGGGCGATCTGCAGCGCTCCGGCGGTGCCGATTATCTGCACTCGCTCACCTCCATCGTCCCCACCGCGGCCAACGCGGCCTACTACGCGTCGATCGTGCGCGAGCGTGCGCTGCTGCGCCGTCTCGTCGAGGCCGGCACCCGCATCGTGCAGATGGGCTACAACGGGCAGGGCGACGCGCTCGACCTCGTGAACAACGCGCAGGCCGAGATCTACTCGGTCACCGGCGCCGAACAGGCCGAAGACTACGTGCCCCTGCAGATCGCCGTCGACGCGGCCGTCGAGGAGATCGAGGCCGCTCGCGGCCGTGACGGTCAGATGACCGGCATCCCCACTGGCTTCGCCGGGCTCGACCAGCTCACCAACGGTCTTCACGGCGGTCAGATGATCGTCGTGGCTGCGCGTCCCGCCATGGGTAAGTCCACGCTGGCGCTCGACTTCGCCCGCGCCGCGGCCATCAAGAACAACCAGCCGACGATCTTCTTCTCGCTCGAAATGGGCAAGAGCGAGATCGCGATGCGCCTCATGAGCGCGGAGGGCGCCGTGCCCCTCCAGAGCATGCGCAAGGGAAACCTCGACAGTCGCGACTGGACCACGATCGCCTCCACGCGTGGCCGCATCAACGACGCGCCCCTCTACATCGACGACAGCCCCAACATGACCCTCGTCGAGATCCGCGCCAAGTGCCGCAAGCTGAAGCAGCGCGTGGGGCTGAAGATGGTCGTCATCGACTACCTGCAGCTCATGACGAGCGGCAAGCGCGTCGAGTCGCGTCAGCAGGAGGTCTCCGAGTTCTCCCGCGCCCTCAAGCTGCTCGCGAAGGAGCTGCAGGTGCCCGTGATCGCGCTGTCGCAGCTGAACCGTGGCGCCGAACAGCGGGCCGACAAGAAGCCCGCCATCAGCGACCTGCGTGAGTCGGGCTCGATCGAGCAAGACGCCGACATCGTCATCCTGCTGCACCGCGAAGCCGCCTACGAGAAGGACAGCCCCCGCGCCGGCGAGGCCGACCTGATCGTCGCGAAGCACCGAAACGGCCCCACCGACACCGTCACCGTCGCCTTCCAGGGCCACTTCTCCCGCTTCGCCGACATGGCCAACGACTTCCAATAGCGAGCAGGTGATTGCGCCTGCAGGCCATCTTTGAAGTTGCCCATCTCGCAGGCACCTCAGCTATCCGACGGATTGGCGAGATCGTCGGTCAGGGAGCGATCGGCGCTCTTCCGAGTCGTGCCGCTGCGGCCCGTTGATCTCAACATGAGTGCTCCACCCACAATGAGAAGGACGAGCGCAACGATGCCCGACACCACGAGAACAGAACGCGGCCCCCATGTAGCTACGGCAGCCGCGGCCGCGATCAGAGTACCGATACGCAGTGCGTTGTCGACGCTCACGTCGAGGCCCTCGACGCGGCCGAGATACTCATCAGCGATGGAGGTCTGGAAGAGCGTCGTCACCGCGACGTTGTAGGGAGCGTTGATGAGCGCGCTGAGGGCAACGCCAATGATGAGGATGAACAGGTTGGGCGCCAAGCCGATGATGATCTGTGCCACCGCAAACAGTCCAAGGCAGGCCAGGTACAGCGTCTGCATCCCGGAGGCTCGGACAATGAAGCCGACGATGAGTGCGGCTACCACGGCGACGACTCCGTTCCAGGACAGCACAAGACCGAACGCTTCCGCTGGCAGCTGCAAGTCGACCGCGATAAGGAAGATCAAGCTGAACGAGTTCGCCGCGGCCGTGATGGTAACCCCGTAGGACGCGAGGAGCAGCCCAAGGGCGTACCGATGCGACGCGAGGTATGCAGCGGCCGGACCGACCCCCTGAAGCAGCTCACCGAACTCCCGAGCCAACTGGCGGACGCCACCTCGGGCGCGCCGCTGGTCGGTCACCTCTTTGACAGGCTTCACGAGTACGTACTTGAAGAGGAGGGCGGAGAGCAGGAAGGATGCGCCGTCAATGAGGAAGGAAGGGGCCGGCCCCCAGGCGGCGAACGCGAGTGCCCCTGCGGCCGGCCCAACCGCCGCGAGCGCCCACGTCATCGATTCCAGGATGCCGTTCGCGCGAGGGAGAAGATTCTGCTTGACGAGTCTCGGCACGAACACGAAGGCCGAGGACGTGAAGAAGACGCTCGCAACCGCGGACGCGACAACAAGGACGATGGCGGTCTCCCCGACTCCGAGGCTGTGTGCGACGGCCGCGAGACCGAGACTGATGATGCCCCGCAGTGCGGTCGTCGCGATGAACGTGCGTCGCAGGTCGAAACGGTCTGCGACAGCCCCCGCGAGTGGCGCCACCAGAAGGGCAGGGATGACTGATGCGAGAAGGAGCGTGAGGCGCGCGCCCTCTTTGTCCGTACTCGATTCGTAGAACCACAGATCGAGCGCAAGCAACCGAAAGGAGTCTCCGAGGTCTGAGACGGCCACTGCCATCAGGAAACCGAAGAAGGTCAATGGCAGCGCGAAGATCGTTCGGTGTTGCGGTGTCATGGCGTCCTTTTCGATCTCGATGGTCGGGTGGTGCTCGGGGCCGAACGCGTCAAGCGGCCGGGCAACTCCGAGAGTGTAGGTGACTGCCAGGCTGCGGAATCAGTTCGATTCGAGGCTGTGGACAACTTGGTACGGATTTCGGGCTCAGCCCACCCCCACCCCTGTTCCCCGCACGCGTCGTGTGGAACACTCGGCGGGATGCGACCCACCGCTGTGCAGCCCCTTCGGTACGCGATCAACGTCACCCTCGACGGGTGCTGTCATCACGAGGCAGGACTGCCGCCGGATGCCGAGTCGATGGCGTTCTGGACAGACGAGCTCCGCCGGTCCGACACGCTGCTCTACGGTCGCGTGACCTACGAGATGATGCAGTCCGCGTGGCGCCGACCTGCGTCGGGGGTGTGGCCCGACTGGATGGATGCCGCCGACATCGCCTTCGCGGAGGTGATCGATGCGATTCCCAAGAGCGTCGTCTCAACCAGGCTCGAGGTCGTGGACTGGAACGCGGAGCGGACGAGCGGTGACCTTCGCGCCGCCGTGGAGGCTCTGAAGGCGCGCCCGGGACGGGGCATCTCGCTCGGCGGCGTCGCGCTGCCGGCCGCGCTCGCCGCGCTCGGGCTGATCGATGAGTACACGTTCGTCGTGCATCCGGTCATCGCGGGTCGGGGGCCGCGGCTGCTCGACGGTCTCCCCGACCAGCTGGCGCTGGAGCTGGTCGAGCGACGCGAGTTCGCCTCCGGCGCTGTGGCGCAACGGTACCGACCGACCGCGGTGCCGACCGGCGTGAACGACGCGTGAGAGGCTGACCGCATGGGTTCGGTTCTCGCGGTCGACGGACTCGCCAACGTACGAGATCTCGACGGCATCCCGCGCAACGACGGTTCGCTCACGCCGGCGGGCGTGTTCATCCGCGCGGAGAAGCCCGACCGGATCACCCCGTCTGGCTGGGCCGCCCTGCGCGACCACCGCGTGCACACCGTCGTCGACCTACGTCGGCCGGAGGAGCAGGTCGGGCCGGTGCCTGACGGCATCCATCGCGTGCGCGTCGACCTCGACGGTGACGAACGCGACTTCTGGGACCCGATCGAGGCCGACGGCCGCTGGGGCACCCCGCTCTACTACGCGGCGCATCTGCACGAACTCCCGCACCGTCTCGTCCGCGTGCTGACGACGATCGCGTCGGCCCCCGACGGAGCGGTGCTGTTCCATTGCGCCGCCGGGTGGGATCGGACGGGACTCGTCGCCGCCGTCCTTCTGAAGGCGGTCGATGCGACAGAGGATGCCGCGGCCGCCGACTACGTCACGTCGTACGCCAACGCCGACGCCCTGGCGGCCCTTCACGGCCGCTCGTCCGACGTCGAGCTGCGGCTCGGCGTGCTCGCCCGGTTCGGTCACACCCCGGAGTCGGCGTTCCGCGAGATGTACCGGCACCTCGACGTCGACGCCTGGTTCCAGCATGCGGGGGTAGACGAGCACACGGCTCGCGCGATCAGGACCTGGCGCGGGCACATCGACGCACTCTGAGGGGCGACCGACAGGAACGCCGGTCACCCGCCAGGTGGGATCAGGCATCCCGGACAGCGGCACGTGGCCATGCCCAGGCGGTGCGCAGGATGTAGGCGAGGAGCAGCACCTCCAGCCCGATGCTGATCGTGTAGAAGCCCGCCCATTCCCACGTCGACCCTGCGGCGTTGAAGAGGGTGTACGGGATGAACAGCGCCGCGACGACGAGGTTGGTGATGCGGTTGAGGCGGGCGGGAAGCGCCGTCGACAGCACGATCATCAGCGCGGGGATTGACATCGAGACGAGGAAGACGCTCAGCAGTCCCGCGCTGACGTCGAACCTCCAGATCTGGCCCTCCAGGATGCCGTCGACCACGCCCGGCTTATAGAAGTTCAGGATGTCGACGTAGATGTACAGGAACATCGCGCTCGCCCATGCGGCGGCGATCTTGAGCTGCGCGGGAATCGCCGATGTGATCAGGGCTCGGGAGGCCTGAGTGGCAGTGGTCATGTGTTCTCTCCTCGTGTGATGACTAGTGTTCGTACGCTGTACGCGTACACCGTACTATGTGTCGTACGTTGTACGGTTGTCAAGCGTCGACAACTGAGGAGTCACCGTGTCCGCGAGCGAAACACCCGATGCGGGGCCCGATGCGGCGCTCAGCAAACGGAGAGTGGTAGCCGAGGCCGTCCGACTCGCCGACCGCGAGGGCGTGAGCGGCCTGAGCATGCGTCGGCTGGCCGCAGCCCTCGGGGCGGGCGCGATGTCGCTGTACCACTACGTCGCTCACAAGGACGAGCTCGTGGATGCCATGATCGACGCCGTCTTCGAGGAGATCGCCCCGCCCGGCGCCGACCTCGACTGGCGATCCGCCATGCGAGAGCGGGCGATCTCCGTGCGCGAGGCCCTCGCGCGCCACCCCTGGGCGATCGGCCTCATGGAGCGTTCGACACCCGGGCCCGCGAATCTCCGTCACCGCGAAGCCGTGACGGCCTGCTTGCGGAAGGCCGGCTTCACCGTGCTGGCGGCGACGCACGCCAACTGGCTGATCGACAGCTACGTCTACGGTTTCGCGCTCCAATCGACCGCGCTGCCGTTCACCGATGCAGACGAGTTCGCCGATCGAGCAGAGGGTCTGTATCTGCCGCAGCTCCCTCCCGAGGAGTTCCCGTATCTCAGGGAGTCGGCCACGGGTCTCGTCGCGGCGGGTTACGACCCCGCGGCGGAGTTCACCGTCGGACTCGACCTCATCCTCGACGCGCTCGAGTCGCTGCTGCCCGCCTCGTAGACCCGCTTGACGGTCGTCCGCCCGGGCACGCGTCGAACGTCTTCTCTCACCGACCGTCAGGATCGCCGCGCGGGCGCGTCTCCATAGGTGGCGGATGCCGTCGGCATCCGATCCCGACCCCCTTTCTCGACCGGAGAAGACCCATGACGACGTTCCTCGTGCTGTACCGTTCCGCAACCTCCGCCGCCGAGCGCATGGCGACGACCGACCCCGACGCCGGCGCCGCCTCGATCGAGGCGTGGATGCGGTGGGCGACGGCCGCAGGCGAGGCGCTCGTCGATCTGGGCGCGCCCACGCAGAGCCTGACCGGTGCCGACGGCCGTTCGCAGTCGCACATCAGCGGTTACTCGCTCATGCAGGCCGAAGACCTTCCCACGCTCGAGCGCCTGCTGGCGGAGCACCCTCACCGGGCCGATGGCGGCACGATCGAGGTGCTCGAGGTCCTCGCCGTCCCCGGCATGTGATCGGGTCGCGGGGTCGCTGATCCGCCCGTCGGCTACGATCCCAGCATGACGAACAAGCCGCCGATCGATGACGTCTCGATCGGCGGCGACGGCATCCGGTTGGGTCAGTTCCTGAAGTTCGCGGGACTCCTCGACTCCGGCGGTGACGTCAAGGAGGCGATCATCGACGGGTACGTGACCGTCAACGGCGAGGTCGATCGCCGACGCGGTGCGCAGCTGAAACTCGGCGACGTCGTCGAGTACGACGGTCGTCGCGTGCGCGTCTGCGAGTGACGCGGCGATGACCTTCACGACCCGCGACGCGGTGCCGGGCGACGCCAGCGCGCTCGCCGACCTCCACGTCGAGACCTGGCGCGAGGCGTACGCGCACCTACTCCCCGACGGCTTCTTCTCCGCGGACTACGTCGCGGCGCGGCATCGCACGTGGCATCACGTGCTCACGAATCCCCGACCCTCGATGACGATCCGGGTCGCCGAGGCCGACGGGGCGATCATCGGGTTCTCCTGGGCGGGCGAGCCCGAGCCGGATGCCACGGCCCCGCGCGACCGGCAGCTCTTCGCGATCTATGTGCTCGCCGCGCACTACGGCACCGGCGCGGGCCAGACGCTGCTCACGGAGGCGATCGGCGACGAGCCGGCCTTCCTGTGGGTCGCGAAGGAGAATCCGCGGGCGGTCGCGTTCTACGAGCGCAACGGCTTCCGGTTCGACGGCGCGGAGCAGGCAGGCGCCCACGGCTCCGCGATGACGGCCGCCCGCATGGTGCGCTGAACTCTCGCTCGCCGTCCGGTCGCTCTCGGCGCGGGCCACGCGACGCCGCTCGACCGTCACACTGGTCAGTCATGACTGTATAGTCAGTACATGCTGACCATTTCCCCACCGGAAGCGACCCTCGTCTCCGTGGGGAAGGCGCTGTCCGACCCGACGAGGGCGAGAATCCTGCTGAGGCTGCTCGACGCGCCTGGTTACCCGGCGGAGTTGGCACACGGCCTCGGGCTCACGCGCACCAACGTGTCGAACCATCTGGCATGCCTCCGGGGGTGCGGGCTGATCGCGACCACCCCGGAAGGCCGGCGCACCCGGTACGACATCGCCGACCCGCACCTCACTCAGGGCATTCGACAGCTGATCCAGGCGATGGTCGCGGTCGACGAAGGGTGCACGATCGACGGATGCGCGTGCTGCGCATGACCGCGCGCGCCCAGGCGTTCACGGCTACCGATGCCGATCGCCGTCAGACGCTCCATCGCCGCATCCGCACGATCGTCGCTGTTACGATCGGCTACAACGTCATCGAGGCGGTCATCGCCCTGTCGGCGGGCACCGCGGCATCCTCGGTGGCGCTCATCGCATTCGGACTCGACTCCACCATCGAGGTGCTGTCGGCTGCCGCGGTGGCCTGGCAGTTCACGCGGAGGAATCCCGAGCGCTGGGAGCGAGGCACGCTACGGGTGATCGCCGTCGCCTTCTTCGCGCTCGCCGCCTACGTCCTCGTAACGTCGGCGTTTGCTCTGCTCACGCGCGTGGAGGTTCAGCACTCGCCCGTCGGCCTCGTCATCACCGGCCTCAGTGTCGTGATGATGCCGTTCTTGTCGTGGGCGGAGCGCCGGGCCGGCCGCGAACTCGGCTCGGCCACTGCCGTCGCCGACTCGAAGCAGACCCTGCTGTGCACCTACTTGTCGGCGGCAGTACTCATAGGTCTGCTCGCGAACAGCCTGCTCGGATGGTGGTGGGTGGATGCCGTCGCCGGCGTCGTCATCGCGGTGTTCGCGGTGAGGGAGGGTGTCGAGGCGTGGCGCGGAGACGCGTGCGCGACGTCCGTCGGCATGTTCCTGGAAGACGGCGAGGATCATCCGCACGATCACGACCACACGCACTGATCGCTACTCGACGGGCGCGCACGCCGAGCACTGCTGGCTGACCCAAACATGTCCCCACGCGCTAGCGGTGCTCGCGCCGTACTAGATAGCCGGCGATTTCAAGAGGCAACTTCCGCGGGTCGTCAAGCCGTAAACCCGAGGCAAGCCGCCCGAGATTCAGGCGGGTGATGCCGATCGTCTTTCTCCTCCTCGCCCGAAGTTCGCAGCCGTAGCAGCGAACGCTTATGCGCAACTGCTTAAGTGCATGCGCGCGTGTGATGTCTATCCACGTGCTTCGAGGATGAGGAGTTGCCCGTGGGCTTTCGACTGACCGCACTCGTGATGCTGAGCGTCGCGGGGGTCGTTGCCGTCTACCTGACCGACGCGAGTGCACTGGGGTCTGATGAGCGACCGGCTCGGGCCGCGGAAGCTGCTGCTGCGGCCAGCGCCGATCACCCCGGGACCGGGCCGATCGACGCGGCACTGCAGCTGACCACGACTGCGAACGGCTTCGAGGCCGTAACCCGCGGTGGTCAGTCACAATCGGCACAAAGCCACATCCCCGAGTCGGCCTCGCAGCGCCCGGGCGAAGCAGCGTGACGCTGTCCGGCGCCCTACCAGGGACATCCGTCGAGGGCGGCCGTCATCAGGTTTGGTCGGCGGGGAGTTGGTCGGCCTTACCGCTCGCTCACCGAGACGGCTCCGTTCAGATCCTCACTGTTCTAGACAATGAGGAAGCACCCGCAACGTACAGGTACACGATGCGATCCACCTCGGCTCTCAGGGTCGAGGTGAGCGACGATGGCGGAGCGGTCGTCATCGGCGCAGACGGGGAATTCGTCGCCGGGGCTGTGAAGCCATGGGCTTATGACGCAGTCGGTTCGGCCGTGCCGACGCGATTTGAAGCTCGCGGGTCGGAACTCGTCCAGATCATTGACCACAGGGGCGGTGGGTTCACATACCCCATCACTGCCGACCCGTGGCTTGGAATCAATCTCTTCGACTACGGGACAGTCTCGACAAGTAACGGCCAGGCAAAGGTGAATCTTCTCCCCTCCGCATGGGGAATGTCTATGTGGGCGAGCGTCTCAGGACACCTCATCATGAACACAGCAGGATGGGACGAGGCGCGCGCTCGATGGTCGAAGGTCCGGGCAGCGCTCGACAGCAAGCGGACGATGCGGCAACAGTACGAATGCCACGTCGCAGGCGCCCCGCTCACGGGCGGCTGGTGGAATCTTGAAAAGTGGCGCCCCACGCGGACCGTGCATTCGTCATACGGGATGCTCATTCATGAGTGCAATTGGACGACGGCAACGAGGTACTGACGATGAACAGGCGAGGCGAACGGACGATGCTCGCGAGCATCGGGCTTGCGGTGCTTCTCTCAACGAGCGGGTGCGCACCGCAGGCGCACGTCACCCTGTCGGACATCCTGTCGAACTCCGAACTTGAGCATTTCACCGCGCCAATCGAGCGCACCGCCGATCTTTGCGGACAGATCCAGGGATGCGTCGAGGCGTGGTCCACTCAAGAGGCGACGTTCCGGCGCTTCGACGATGTAGCTGCGGCGTCAAGATACTCTGCGGAGGTCGGGGCAGACGCGTTCCAGTCGCGCTACATCACCATCGACTTCCGTGGCTCAGCGGTCTCCGAAGCGGAGCGTCGCAGCATCGAAGAGGTCATCGAGGGTGCGCATCAGTCGGACTGAATCCCACGAGAATCATCCCGAGAATCGCGGCCGCTGACCGGCTCCGCGATGACGGCCGCGCGCATGGTGCGCTGACGGGGCGTGGACGCCGTCACATTTCTGGCGTGCGCACGTCTTCCTCTGTGAGACGCTCAGGTGGAGCGGGAACGAGAGGGTATGGCATGGCGGCACGGCGCGGGGGAATGATCGTCGGCGTGATGGTAGCGGGAGCGATCCTGATGTCGGGATGCTCGGCATTCGAGGGCGTGTTCGCGCCGCAGGCGGTGCGCGACCCCGACACGGCGGAAGTCACCGAGGGTGGCCAGGCGGATGTTTTCACGCTCGTGATCGGCGACTGCTTCAACGAGGTGGATGCCGATGAAGTCACCGACCTCCCCGTCGTCCCGTGCGACACCTCGCACGATTACGAGTACTTCCATGTCGTGCAATTGCCCGACGGTGACCTCCCCGACGAAGATGCCCTCGACGAAGCGACGCAGCGCGAGTGCATCCCGGCATTCGAGGACTACGTGGGGCTCCCCTACGAAGATTCGAAGCTCGGGGTGAGCACGCTCTATCCGACGCAGGGCTCGTGGGATGACGGCGATCGTGAACTGCAGTGCATCCTGTACGACCCGGAGGGGTCGATGACGAGTTCCGCGAAGGGGTCGAAGGAGTGACAGGGTGCGCATCAGCCGGACTGAATCCCACGACGATCATCCGCACGGTCACCGCTACTCGACGTCGGCCGTCATCCGCTGGGTGCCGATGACGGCGAGAAGTTTGAGCCGGTCGTAGCTCTCGGTGCCGGGCTGCGCCGTGATGACGAGCAGCGACTGGCCGGTGTCCGGATCGACCAGCACCTGGCACTGCGCCTCGATGACACCGGTCTCCGGATGCTGCAGCCTCTTGTCGAGGGTGTGGTGGTCACGGAGTTCGTGCTGCTCCCACAGCTCCGCGAACTCCGGGCTGCGGGCGAGGAGTTCGGCCACGAGGGCGCCCGCGCGGGAGGTCGCGCCGTGCTGGGCGTACACGGCCCGGATGTCGGCGGTGAACGCGCGCGAGTGGCGGGGATGATCGGCTTCGGGGTACACGTCACGCGTCGGCGGGTGCAGGAACCAGCGGTAGCCGATGCTGCGCCACGGACCGTCGAAGCGTGTTTCGTCGCCGAACAGGACGCGTGCGGGTGGCGTCTGCGCGAGCGTTTCTCCGAGCGCTGACATGATCTGCGCGGGGGTGTCGGCGAGGCGATCGAGCACGCGCATCAGGCCGGGCGAGACATGGTCGGACTGTCCGCGTCGCTCCGGAGCGGTGTGTCCGGCGAGCCGGAAGAGGTGATCGCGTTCGGCGAGGGTGAGCCTCAAGCCACGGGCGAGCGCGGCGAGCATCTGCTCCGAGGGTTGCGGGCCGCGCTGCTGCTCGAGCCTGCTGTAGTAATCGACCGACATGTCCGACAATGCGGCGACTTCCTCCCGGCGGAGCCCGGCGGTGCGGCGGCGCCGACCACGCGTGAGGCCGACGTCTTCGGGCTGCAGCGCCTCCCGCCGCTTCCGCAGGAAGTCGGCGAGCTGCGGTCTGTCCATCACCCGAGTCTTCCCTCGCGCCGAGGGCCGTGCAAGGGATCGCTGATCCCCCTTTGCGGGTCGTCCTTGCGGTGGGGTCTCGCTACAGCCCGATCGGCATCCCGAGAAGGCGTTCCGTCACCTCCCATGCCCGCCGAGCGTCGTCGACACCCGTGAGCCGGGAGTACATCTTCTGCTCGGCGGGCGCCCCGCCGAGATGACGGAAGCCCCGCGGTCCGTAGAGGCGACCGCCCTCCGCCGAGGGACTCGTCGCGGCCAGCACGGCGGGCAGCGCTGCGGAGGCGGGGGTGCCGACCAGGATGCCGCGGCGCGACAGCGCCCGGATGACACGCACGGCCCGCGTGTCGTCCGCGCGTCCCATGCCGGGCTGGGCCGCGAGGAGGTTGGTCGGCGTGATGCCGGGGTGGGACAGCATGCTCCGCATCCCCCACCCGGCCGCGCGGCTCCGTCGGTCGAGTTCTGCGGCGACGAGGCCCAGCAGGATCTTCGACGAGCTGTACGCGCTCATGGCGTGATAACTCCGCTCGGAGTTGGGGTCGTCCCACTGCACGGCTCGCTCATCCGCCGCGATGCTGACCTGGCTCACGACCCGAGCATCGCCCGCTCGCAGGAGCGGCAGGAGCCCCGCGACCAGGGCGACGTGTCCCAGGTGGTTCGTCGCGAGCTGGAGCTCGAAGCCGTCGGGTGAGACGACGCGCTCCGGCGGCGTCATGACACCCGCGTTGTTGATGAGGATGCCGATCGGCCTGCCGTCCTCGTTCAACCGTGCGGCGAGGTCGGCCACCGACGCGAGAGAGGACAGCTCGACCGGCAGCAGCTCGACGGCGGCCGACGGAGTGCGTTCGCGGAGCCGGGCCACGGCATCCTCGCCTTTCGCCGGGTTGCGCACGGGCAGCACCAGCTCCGCGCCGGCACGCGCGAGACGCGCGGCGATCTCGAAGCCGACACCGTCGCTGGCGCCGGTGACGACGGCGCGCGTTCCGTGGAGGTCGGGCACGGGAATGTCGATGGGGGTGGGCACGATGCTCCTCGGGGTCGCGACGGCCGATCGGACGTCACGAGCCATGCTGTCCGCGGATGCCGTCCGCGTTCAGGGCAGAATCATCCGCGGATCGCCGGTCCCCCTTTCCGGTCAGGAGGACTCGTTTCCGGTCAGGAGGACTCGGCGACCGCCTTCAGCTTGGCCAGACCCCGATCGAAATCCTTCTCGATCGACTTCTGGATGCGCAGCAGCGGCGCCAGCACCACCATGAGCCCTCGGTTCTCGCCCTGCATCGTCCAGCTGATGCGGGTGCCCTCCCCGACCGGCGTGAACTCGAAGCGCGTCGGGCACAGGGCCTTGAACGGCTTGATGAACTCCAGACGGATGCCGATGGCCTCGGGCGTGGACGACTCGATCGTCATCTCGCCCTGGCCCACCTTGCCATCGCCGGTCCACGAGTAGTGCGCCCCGACACCCGAATCGGCGCCGCTGTAGGCACGACGCATCGACGGGTCGAGGTCTTCCCAGGGCGACCACGCGGCCCAGTGGCGGAAGTCATCGACGAAAGCGTGAACGCGGGAGGGCGATGCGGAGGTCTCGATCGATCGGGTGACGATGTACGTGCTCATGTGCACACGGTAACGCCGAAGAAAATTCTGCGAAATCCCGTCATGTTTCGGGGTGTGCTCCGTCTTCTTCTGCGAGTGCCGTTTCTGGGCCTGCTCGCCTCTTCCCGTGGAGGTGGGCGCCTACTCCGGGGGGAGTGGCGGCACTCGCCGGACGATCCCCGGGTGTGGGTGGTCAGCCGGTGGGCGGTCGGGAGCTTTCCCAGGGTTGCCGACCGCCCCTTCCCCTCCGCTCCAGCGTCCCGTCGGGAAGCTCAGGTTTCCCCAAAGAAAGCCGTCGAAAACCTCGAAGTGCGCCGTCGGCACCTGCGGCCCGGGGTACCGTGAAACCAATGCGTTAAGCGCTTCGGTTCTCTGGGGGGAGAGCGGAAGAAGCGCCCGACACATTGACTTGGGCTCTGGCCCACAGCAACGAAGAAGAGCCTCGGCTCGCGGTCCCGGGGGAGGGAATGCGCGCCGGGGTTCTTCTGTTTTCCGGGGCCAGGAACCTCGCGGGGGCGAACGTTCGGCCCCGCCCTACTGCGCGGCGCGCGTCTCGATCGCCGACGTCAGCGCCGTGCCGTTGAGGTCGAGATACGCGCGACGCTCCGTCACCGACAGGGTCATCTCGTTGCGACGTTCCACGAGAGCCGCCGCGGCCTCGACGAAGCCGGGCTCGAAGCTGTGCAGCAGCACCTGATCGGCGCGATGGATGCGCTTCCCCGCCCACAGCGCGGCGACCTTGTCCGGGTCGCGGTGGGTGTAGACGGCCGTGCGCTCGGCCGCGCTGCTGCCGCGGTGGAGGCGCGCGGCGTCTGGGGCACCGACTTCGATCCACGCGAGCAGGCGGCCCGTGAGATCGCGCACCGATACGGCCGGCTCGTCGGTCGCGGCGATCCCGTCGCTGAACGCGATGCCCTCCTCGTACTCGAGGCAATAGGCGAGCACGCGCGTCATCATGAATGCGTCGGTCTCGGACGGATGCCGCGCCACGCGCAGCGGCAACTCCTCGTACACGCCGCGATCGACATCGGCGAGCTGGACGGTGAAGGTGTGCAGAGTCGCGCCGATGGCCATGACGAACGAGCCTACGCGCGCGGGCGGCGCGCGGCGGTCACTCCGCGACCCACGCCGGCACGGCCACGGTGGCGAGGGTCCCACCGCCCAGCGGCACGGTGTGCCATGCGGCGGTGATCTCGCCGTTCCCGCCGCGGCGCACGATCAGGCGGTGCGGTGACGTGGCGACCACGACGTGGACGAGGATGCCGTCGGCATCCGCTTCGCCGCGCGCCTCGACCACGACGACGGCTCCCGCCTCGGCCGGGCGGACGGTGACGACCGGCGGTGCCGTATCGGCCGGGGCCGGGAGGTCGAGGACGGTGCGGGTCCATCCCGCGGCCCCGACGGCGAACGTCTGCGCGGCCCCGCCGGTGACGGTGGGCGGGAGGGTGAGGCTCCAACCGGCGCGGGTGTCGTCGAGGAGCGCCCCCGTGGCATCCATGGTCCCGTCCGGCGCCGGTGCGAGGGAGGAGCGGGAGTCCCACGCGTCGGACGCGCCCACGCTGCCCGGTTCCGCACGCGCTGCGGTGTCGGCCCCCGCCGCCGCATCGGCCACCTCGACCGCCTCGGCGAAGCGCCAGAACGCGCGCATCGTGCGCTGCGTATCGAGCGTCGCGCCCTGGTAGGCGATCACGAGGCCGCGCTCGGGGAGCACGACGGCGAACTGCCCGTAGGCGCCGTCGACCCGGAAGCCCTCGCGACCGCGCCAGACCTGATACCCGTACCCGTAGGTCCAGTCGTTGTCGGGATCGTCCGGTTGCGCGGGGTCTCGCGTATCCGACCACGCCCGCGACAGTTCGTCGATGTACGAGGCCGGCACGACCTGCACGCCCGCGAAGCGCCCGCCGTCACCGAGCATGATGCCGAGACGCGCGAGGTCCTCGGTGGTGAGGTGGAAGCCCGATGCGCCGAGATCGACACCGCGCACCGGCGTCATCCAGCGCCGGCCGATACCGAGCGGATCGAGCAGTCGCGGACGGAGGTAGTCGGTCAGCTGCTCACCCGTGAGAGCCGTGACGATGCACGACAGCGCGTACGTGGCATCCGAGTTGTACGCGAACGCCGTGCCCGGGGTCGCCGCGGGCGGGGTGGACAGGAGCGCCGCCACGTCGAAGCCGAAGGCCTCGATCTGCGATGTGTTGTGGCCCGTGTTCATCGTCAGCAGGTGACGCACGGTGATGCCGTGCGGGTTCGGCAGTCCGAGGAGGTCGCCCGCCGACGCGTCGAGCGTGAGCCGCCCCTCGGCCTCGAGCAGTCCGATGGCGAGCGAGGTGAAGGTCTTGGATGCCGAGTACGACAGCGCCGGCCGGTCGATCGCCCACGGCGTCCACGCGTGCGAGGCGACGACCTCGCCGTGACGCGCGACGACGAGGGCGTGCGGGTCGAGCCCTTCGGACGACAGGCTCTCGGTGAGAGCGAGGACGGCGGCCGGGGGCACGGGGGAAGTCATACTCCCAGTCTGCCCCGGACCGAGCCGCCCGGGCTCAATGCGCGGAGTTCGGGGCCTCGCCGCCCTCGGAGAACGACGGGCGACGGCCGAACAGCCTCGCGACGCCGAGCACGACCCCGACGATCACGAGTCCCGCCGCCAGCCCCGCGACGGCCGACACGGCCGTGTCGCCCAGCCAGACGATGAATCCGCCGAGCGGCTCGAGCGCGTGCTCGACGCCGTGCAGCACGTCGACGGGGAAGTGCCAGCCGACCTCGCCGAGGTTGACGAGGAGGAGATGACCGCCGACCCAGAGCATCGCGACCGTGCCGACGATGCTGATGACGCGGAAGACGACCGGCATCGACCGGACGATGCGCGTCCCGGTGTGGCGCACCCGACGCGACGGGTTCTTGGCCATCCGCAGTCCGATGTCGTCGATCTTCACGAGGAGGGCGACAGCGCCGTAGACGAGGCCGGTCATCAGCAGGGCGATCAGGGCGAGCACGGCGAGCCGCATCCACACGCTCAGGTCGGGGTCGATGTTGGACAGCGAGATCAGCATGATCTCGGTGGAGAGGATGAGGTCGGTGCGGATCGCGCCGGCCACGAGCCGCTTCTCGTCGCGACCGCCCTCGTCTTCGTGGCCGTGGTGGAACCCGAACCACTCGAGCACCTTCTCGGCGCCCTCGAAGCAGAGGTACGCACCGCCGACGATGAGCAGCCACGGCAGCACCCACGGAGCGAAGGCCGTCAGCAGCATCGCCGCGGGGATGATGAGCAGGAACTTGTTCGCGAGCGACCCGAGGGCGATCTTGCCGACGACCGGGAGTTCGCGGGCGGGGGTGATGCCCTGCACGTACTGCGGAGTGACGGCGGCGTCGTCGATCACGACACCCGCCGACTTCGCCGACGCCTTGAGCGCAGCACTGAGGATGTCGTCGACGACGGCGAGCAGACCAACGGACACAGTGACCCCCGAGTGTTTTCCGGCGGAGCCAACTTACGGCACGCGCGGCCCCGCCGCGTATCCTCGTGGCGTGCCCGCTTCCGCCACCGTCCTCGCCGCGTTCGCCGACGCGTCTTCCGGCGAGGTGGTCGAGGTGGTCGAACCCGCACTCTGGCGCGAGCGGGAACGTCTGCACGCGGAGCGCGCCGACCTGCTGACCGCCGGGCGCCGCGAGCGCGCCGCCCGCGGCCTCACGCATCCCGTCGACGACTTCCTGTACACCTACTACAGCTACAAGCCGTCGGTGCTGCGCCGCTGGCATCCGGGCGGGGGAGTGCGACTCGGGGATGCCGCGGCCACCGCCCGCGCGCACTGGCGGGGGTACCGCGTCGACGGTGACGACGTCGTCGTCGATGTCGCGGGGTTCGCGGGGGAGAAGGAGCTCATGCTGCGCGGCATCGCCGGCATCCTCCGGGCGACGGAGAGCCGACGCGCGCAGTTCGGGTGCTTCGGGCTGCACGAGTGGGCGATGGTCTACCGGCAGGGAACGCATCGGCATCCCGTGCCGCTCCGGCTCGGACAGGACGAGACGGATGCCGTCGTCGATGCGCACGCGCTCGGGTGCACCCATTTCGACGCGTTCCGCTTCTTCACCCCCGACGCCGTGCCGCGCAACCGTGCGCCGTTGTCGCGGGAGACGCAGGCGGCGAACGAGCAGCCGGGGTGTCTCCACGCGAACATGGACCTCTACAAATGGGCCGTCAAGCTCGGTCCGCTCGTGCCCGGCGACGTGCTGCTCGACGCGTTCGAGCTCGCGCGCGACATCCGCACGCTCGACATGCGCGCCTCTCCCTACGACCTCGCCGACTGGGGATACGCGCCGGTGGCGATCGAGACCGCGGAGGGGAAGGCCGAGTACGTCGCGCAGCAGCGAGGCTTCGCCGAACGCGCCGCGCCGTTGCGGGCGACGTTGCGGGCGATCGTCAGTACCGCGTTGAGCGCAGCGCGGTAGGGCGTCGGGGGGACTCATCGAGGCCGTTCCCCTTCCCCGCGCCCGAATCGATTCGATAGACTGTTCGGGTCGCGTTCGCGACGGCATCCCCTTCTTCCCTTCTCGTCCTGGAAGCATCCGCATGGCCCGCACTCTCACCACCGGAAGCCCCTGGCGCGTCATCCTCGCGTTCTCGGTGCCCCTACTGATCGGCAACGTCGTCCAGCAGCTCTACCAGGTCGCCGATGCGATCGTGGTGGGCCGCTGGCTCGGCGTCGACGCGCTCGCCGCGGTCGGGGCGACGGGCAGTCTGCTGTTCCTGCTGCTGGGGTTCGCGTGGGGACTCACGTCGGGCTTCGCGATCCCGACCGCCCGAGCCTTCGGCGCGCAGGATCACGCGGCCGTGCGTCGGTCGGTCGCCTCCGGCGCGGTGCTCACGGGCATCACGAGCGTCGTGCTCACGCTCTTCGCCCCCATGCTGGCCCGCCCCGGCCTCGAACTGCTCCAGACGCCGACGGAACTCATGGAGGATGCCGTCGTCTTCGCGCAGATCAGCTTCCTCGGCGCGAGCACGATGATGTTCTTCAACTTCCTCTCGGCGATCATCCGCGCCATCGGCGACTCCCGCACGCCCCTCGTCTTCCTGACGCTCGCGTGCGTGCTGAACGTCGGACTCGTCGTGCTCATGGTGGGTCCGTGGGGCTGGGGTGTCGCCGGGGCGGCGCTGGCGACGGTCCTGTCGCAGGCGGTCTCCGTGCTCCTGTGCCTCGAGTACGTGCGCCGCCGTGTGCCGGTGCTCCACGTGCGCCGCCACGACTGGCGCGTGACGCGCGCCGATCTGGCCGAGCACCTGCGCCTCGGCCTGCCGATGGGGTTCCAGGCTTCGATCATCGCGATCGGAACCCTCGCGGTGCAGGTCGCGCTCAACGAGCAGGGTGCGGCCTCCGTCGCGGCGTACACGACGGCATCCCGGGTCGACGGCCTCGCGGTCGCGCTGCTCATGTCGCTCGGCCTCGCCACGTCGATGTTCGTCGCGCAGAACCACGGCGGCGGACGCCCCGACCGCATCCGCCGCGGCGTCGTGCAGGCCACATGGCTGGCGCTCGGGGCGGCGGTCGTGCTCGGCGCGCTGCTCATCCTCTTCGGCGCCGGCATCGTGCGCCTGTTCGTCGGCGACGGCTCCGACGAGGTCGTCGACCTCGCGGCGCTCATGCTCATCATCAACGGCGCCACGTACTCCGCGCTCGCCGTGCTGTTCATCCTGCGGGGCGCGCTGCAGGGACTCGGCCACACGATGATCCCCACCGTCACCGGTGTCGTCGAGCTGTTCGCACGCACGGGAGCCGCGGTCGTGCTGGGAGCCTGGTTCGGGTTCGTCGGCGTCGCCTGGAGCAACCCCCTGGCCTGGTTCGGCGCGGTCGTCATCCTCATCCCGGCGTACGTGCGCGCGCACCGGAGCCTGGCACGGATGCCGGTGACGCCCGCCGTGCCGACACCCACCGCCGCCATCCCCGTCATCGGTCCGAGCGACGGCTCGATGGTCGTCGACGCGATCGTCACGCAGCCGATCGCGCTCCCGCAGCAGCCGGCCGCGGCCGCCACGGCGACCCGCGCCCACCTGGTCCGGGTGTTCACCCGCCGCGGAGTCCGCCGGGAGGGCAGTCGGCGGCGCTGAGCTCGCGGGGGCGCGGGCGGGTTGCGGGCGGGTGCAGAATCGGGGGTGTGAATCTCCCCCAGCTGACCGAGATGCCCGACCCGCAGTACATCATGGTCGGCGAGGGCCATCGCATCGCCACCTACTCGTGGGGTGACGAGGATCAGCCGACGGTCGTCATGGTGCACGGGTTCGCCTCGAGCACGAAGGACAACTGGGTCAGCACCGGGTGGGTGCGCGACCTGCAGCGCGCGGGCTATCGGGTGCTCGCGCTCGACCAGCGCGGCCACGGTGCCAGCGACAAGCCCCACGACGCCCGTGACTACCGCCTGCGGCAGCTGGCCGGAGACGTCGAAGCGCTGCTCGACACCTACCTCGTCGACGAGGCGCGCTACGTCGGCTACTCGCTCGGTGCCCGCGTCGGGTGGGAGGTGCTGCAGGACATCGCCCCCCGCATCCCCCGCGCCGTGCTGGGCGGGGTGCCCGACGGCATCCCCCTCGCCCGTCTCGACCTCGACCAGGTGCGCGCGCTCGCCGACCACGGCACCCCCGTGACGGATGCCGTGACCCAGAACTACATCCGCCTCACCGAGCGCGTGCCGGGGAACGACTTACGGGCCCTTCTGGCGATCGCCACCGGGCTGCGCGAGTCGAAGCAGGCCGACCCCGACCCAGCCCACGCGCCGCACCAGCCGGTGCTGTTCGCGACGGGCACCCTCGACGCGATCATCGAGGGCTCGCGCGCTCTCGCGGCCGCGTGCCCAGGGGGGCAGTTCCTCGAGATCCCCGACCGGCACCACTTCAACGCGCCGGGATCACGTGTGTTCCGCGCCGCCGCGCTGGAGTTCCTCGCCGGCTGAGCGGGCGTGGGGGGTGGGGCGCAGGATTGGGGCGCAGGATCGCGGATTGCCGGCCGGCAGTTGCCGGTTGCCACCCGTTCCTTGCCCTCTGGGTCGGCCGCGGTTAGCTTCGCAGCGCGAGCGGACGACGGGCGGCTGACCATGGCGGAGCAACGGGTGACCGTGATCTTCCGACGCCGAGCCGTCGGCGCGGTGGCCGCCGTGGCGGTCTTGCAGATCGTGGCTGCGGTGGCCACCACGGTCGTCTGGGTCTCCCGCACGTTGTTCGCGGGAAACGCGTGCTCTCCGGACTGCGATCTGGCCGGCGCGGATCGTGCGGGCATGGTGTACGTGGCGCTCGTCGTCGCGAGCCTTGTCCTCACCGCGGGGGCGATGTTCGTCGCATGGCGGACGCGCCGCGATCTGACGTGGGTCCCGATCCTCGGCATCGCGGTCATCATCGGGGGACTGGTGCTAGCCCTCGGGATGTTCGACCGCGCTATGAGCTGAGCGGGTGGCTCGGCCCGCGTGCAGCGCGCAGCGCGGCGCGCAGGGGCGTGCCAGATCGCGGAGATGAACCACATTTCGGATCGAAGTGCCTCGTGGCATCCGAAATCGTGCACATCTCCGCGATTCTGCACGCGCCGCGTCATGCGCCGCCCCGCTACGCCCCCACGGAGGTCAGACCGTGACGACGATCTTTCCGCGCGTGTGGCCCTCCTCCAGCTGCGCATAGGCGGCAGCACCCTCGTCGAGCGGGAAGGTCGAGGCGATCTCGACTCGCAGCGTGCCGTCGGCGACGAGAGCCGCGAGCTCGCCGAGCTGCGCCGCGTCGGGACGCACCCACACGTAGTCGCCGCCGAACTCGGTGCGGGCCCGAGGATCGGCGATGGAGACGACGTGGCCGCCGTCCTTCAGGAGCGCCGACGTGGAGTCGAGGGAAGACCCGCCCGCGAAGTCGATGATGACGTCGAACCCTTCGGGGGCGAGCTGCTTCGCGGCATCCACGAGTCCGTCGCCGTACGCGACCGGTTCGGCCCCGAGATCACGCAGGTAGTCGTGGTTGCGGGGCGACGCGGTACCGATCACGCGGGCACCGCGCAGCTTGGCGAGCTGCACACCGAACGAGCCGACGCCGCCGGCCGCGCCGTGGATGAGCACGGTGGAACCTTCACCTAGACCCGAGCGCTCGATCGACTGCAGCGCGGTCAACCCGGTGAGGGGGAGCGCGGCGGCCTGCTCGAAGCTGATGCCCTCGGGCTTGAGGGTGGCCGTACGCACCGGCACCGGCATGAGTTCGGCGAGCGAGCCGTGCTGCACGACGTCGGCGCGCGCGTAGGCGAGCACCGCGTCGCCGACCGCGAACTCGGGCGTGTCCAGGCCCGTCTGCTCGACGACACCCGCGACGTCCCACCCGGGAACGGCGGGGAGGGCCGTGTCGATGAGGCCGCGGAGGTAGCCCTCGCGCACCTTGTAGTCGACGGGGTTGAGTCCCGCCGCGACGACCCGCACGACGAGCGTGTCGGGGCCGATGTGGGGAGCGGGGAGGTCGGTGATCTCGAAGCGGTCGGAGCCGCCGAAGTCGCGATAGACGAGTGCCTTCATGCCGGATGCCAACGACAGCGGCCCCGCGCGCATTCCTCCCCCGGGCGCACACGCCTAACGTGGATGCCGTGATCAGACTCGCGACCATCGGCACCAGCACCATCACCGAGCGCTTCATCGAGGCGGTGTCGCGCGTGGACGGGATCGCCGTCGAGATCGCGTATTCGCGTGACCTCGACCGGGGTCGTGCGTTCGCGGAGCGCACCGGCATCCCGGATGCCGTCGACGATCTCGCCGCGCTCGCCGGACGGGTCGACGCGGTCTACGTCGGCTCGCCGAACGGTGCGCACGCGACGCAGGCGCGCGCCGCGATCGACCTCGGCCTGCACGTGTTCCTCGAGAAGCCGGCGACCCCGACGTCCGAGGAGTTCGCCGAGCTGGTCAGCTACGCCGCCGAGCGGGGCGTGGTGGTCTTCGAGGGCATGCGCAACGCGTACGACCCGGGCCTGCGGGCGGTGCGCGACCTGCTGCCGAAGGTCGGCGTCGTGCGGCGCGTCTCGTTCGCGCTGTGCCAGCGGTCGGCCCGCTACGACCTGGTCCTGAACGGGGAGACGCCGAACATCTTCGACCCCGCACTGTCGGGAGGGGCGCTGTTCGACCTCGGCGTCTACCCGTTGAGTGCTGCGATCGCGCTGTTCGGCGCTCCGGATGCCGTCACCGGCGTGACCGTGACGATCGCGACGGGCGCCGACGGGGCGGGCACCGCGCTGCTCACTTATCCCGGCTTCGTCGCCGACATCGGCTTCTCGAAGATCACCGCCTCGACTCGGCCCAGCGAAATCCAGGGGGAGCTCGGCACGCTCACGATCGACCGGATCACCGACCCCCGTGTCGTCGTGTTCACGCCGCTCGGGGGTGAGCCGGAGGAGCACCGCATCGACGGCGACGAAAACAACATGAGTTACGAGGTGGAGCGCTTCGCGGCGCTGGTGCGCGGCGACGACGACCCGACCGTCGATCAGCAGCGCACTCTCGCGGTGCTGCGCGCCGTGGAGGACATCCGCCGCACCGCAGGCTGACGGCATCCCGGGCGGACGGCATCCGCGACGCCCGTCGTTCACTCGCGGTTCCCCGGCCGGTCACCGCGCACGGGCACCCTGACGGGTGCGTGCGGCGACCGACCCGCGCGCGGAGGGAGCCGACGTGGCCGAGCCCGTGAGCGATCGACCGGCCAAGACCGATCGATCCGGCGCCGCGATCACGGTCGCGATCATCCCCGCCCGCGGCGGATCGCAGGGGGTTCCCCGGAAGAACGTGCTCCCCGTGGGCGGCGTTCCGCTCGTGGCTCGCGCGGTCGCCGCCGCCCGCGCCGCACAGCGCGTCGACCGGGTGGTCGTTTCCACCGACGACGCGGAGATCGCCCGGGTCGCCGCCGATGCGGGCGCCGATGTCGTCGAGCGCCCCGCCGAGATCGCCGGCTCGACGGCATCCTCGGAGAGCGCACTCCTCCACACCCTCGACGAGCTGGCACGGGCGGGTCACGAGGTCGGCACCGTCGTCTTCCTGCAGGCGACGTCGCCGTTCATCTCCTCCTCCGGCATCGACGAAGCCGTGGCGATGGTCGACGGCGGCGGATACGACTCGGCCTTCTCCGCATTCGAAACGTACGGTTTCCTCTGGGCGAGAGACGCGGATGCCACCGCCACCGCCCTCAACCATGACGCCGCACGCCGTCCCCGACGGCAGGACCGCGACCCTCACTACTGGGAGACGGGCGCGTTCTACGCGTTCGGGGCGGAGGGGTTCCGCCGATCCGGGCACCGGTTCTTCGGCCGCGTCGGCATCGTGGCCGTGCCGGAGTTGTCGGCGGTCGAGATCGACGATCACGCACAGCTCGCGCTCGCCCGCGCGATCGCTCCGCTCGTCGACGACACGTCCGAACCGATCGACGTGGATGCCGTCGTCACCGACTTCGACGGCGTCCACACCGACGACACCGCCCTCATCGACGCGCACGGTGACGAGCGGGTGCGGGTGAGCCGATCCGACGGCATGGGGGTGGCGCGGCTGCGACGTGCCGGCATCCCCGTCCTCATCCTGTCCACCGAGACCCACCCGGTCGTCGGCGCGCGGGCGGCGAAGCTGCAGGTCGAGGTGCTCCAGTCGATCGACGACAAGGCCGCGGCGATCGAGCGCTGGGCGGCGGCCCGAGGCATCCCGCTGTCGCGCATCGCGTATCTCGGCAACGACGTGAACGACGTGCCCGCCATGGAACGGGTGGGCTGGCCGATCGCGGTGGCCGACGCGCGTCCCGAGGCGCGGGCGATCGCCCGACGGGTGCTCAGCCGCCGCGGCGGCGACGGCGCGGTGCGCGAACTCGCCGAACTCGTCCTCGGCGCCTGACGCTCCCTCTTTTCTCCCTTTCTCCCTCTCTCTCTCTCTCTCGCTCTCCCTCTCCCTCTCTCCCTCTCCCTCCCTCTTCCCGCGAGAAAGTGGCGCAATGTGCGGCCATACCGCGCGGGATGCCGCAACCTGCGCCACTTTCTCGCCGCGGGTCGCGAGGGATGCCGCAGACTGCGCCACCTTCTCGCACCGGCGCCGCAGACTGCGCCACCTTCTCGCCGCCCCGCCCCGCACCGCAGACGAATCGACACCGCGGCGCGAGGCTCGCGTCATCTGCGCGTGGCCGTCCGTTCACCTCGCGAGCGGACACTGGCCGCACGGCGTCGCTGAGCGAGCGGCGTCACGAGAGGACCACCACCATGACTGTCAGCATCGGAACGCGCACCGTCGGCCCGGGCCACCCGGCCTACGTCATCGCCGAGATCGGTCTGAACCACAACGGTGACGTCGAGATCGCGAAGCAGCTCATCGATGTCGCCAAGCGCGCCGGCGCCGACGCCGTGAAGTTCCAGAAGCGCACCCCCGAGATCGCGACGCCCGCCCACATGCGCGACGTGCCCCGCGAGACCCCCTGGGGAACGATGTCGTACCTCGAGTACCGCTACCGCGTGGAGTTCGGTCACGAGGAGTACGTCGAGATCGGCGACTACGCCACGATGTCCGGGCTGGACTGGTTCGCGTCGCCGTGGGACGTGCCGTCGGTGCACTTCCTCGAAGACCACAATGTGGTCGCGCACAAGGTGGCATCCGCGTCTCTCACCGACCGCGAGATGCTCGAGGCGCTCCGCGCGACGGGCAAGCCGATCATCCTGTCGACGGGCATGTCGACGCTGGAGCAGATCGACGCCGCCGTCGAGGTGCTCGGCCGCGAGAACCTCATCCTCATGCACGCGACCTCCACGTACCCGATGGAGCCCGCCGAGGCGAACCTCCGTGTGATCCCCGCGCTCCAGGCGCGCTTCCCCGGCGTGCCGGTGGGCTACTCCGGGCACGAGCGCGGGCTGCAGATCTCGCTCGCCGCCGTCGCGCTGGGCGCCGTCGCGGTGGAGCGTCACATCACGCTCGACCGCACGATGTGGGGTTCGGACCACTCGGCATCCCTCGAGCCTGCCGGCCTCGAGCACCTGGTTCGCGACATCCGCGTCATCGAGGAGGCTCTCGGCGATGGTGTGAAGCGCGTCTTCCCCGGCGAGCTCGCGCCGATGGCGAAGCTCCGTCGCGTCCCGGCATGACCACGGGCCGCCTGCGGGTCGTCGCGGTCGCCGACGCCGACTCCTTCGTCAAATGGGCAGCCGCCCTGCTCGACTCCGTCCCGCAGGCGGACAGCCGCATCGTTCTGGTCCGCACGCCCCTGACGGTCAGTGCCGCGCAGGAGGAGAGCGCGCTCGACGGCACGCCCTTCGGCGTGGACGACGTCACGCGGCTGCCGCACGGCGCGCTCGCCGGCTGGCTCACGCGGGAACGCCCCGACGTCGTCGTGATCGCCGGACGCGGACCCTTCGCGCGGCTCGTCATGCGCGAGATCGATCGCGTGCACCCGCGACCGGTCGTGGTCACCGGGCTCCCCGGCATCTCGATCCCCGCGCAGCGCGGCGCCGTGACCTACCGCCGCGAGAGCGACCTCTTCCTCGTGCACTCGCACCGTGAGGAGCGTGCGTTCCGCGATCTGGCGCGTCGACTGGATGCCGACCTCCGCATCGGACTGGCGAGCCTCCCGTTCGCCGCCCCGCGGCCGCGTCCCGCCGGCGGCACTGATCTCGTGTTCGCCGCGCAAGCTCTCGTGCCGCTGACCAGTGCCGACCGTCGGGAGGTGGCGACCGTGCTGCGCGATGCCGCGCTCGCGCACCCCGACCGCCGCGTCGTGGTGAAGCTGCGGTCGCGAGCGGGCGAGAACGAGACGCACGTCGACCGCGAGAGCTACGAGGGGCTGCTGGCCGACCGGCCGGCGAACCTCGTCTTCTCGTACCAGCCGATGCGGGCCGCCCTCGCCTCGGCGGAGGGTCTCGTCACCGTGAGCTCCACAGCCGCCGTCGAGGCCATCGCGCTCGGCGTCCCTGTCATCGCGCTCGACACGTTCGGGGTGAGCAAGGAGAACCTGAACACCGTGTTCCGCGGTTCGGGTCTGTTCGGCGACGCGGCGGCCGTGATCGCGCGGCGGTTCCGGCATCCCGCTCCGGGCTGGCTCACGCAGAACTACTTCCACGACCCGGCCGACGCGACCTGGTGGGAAGACGTGGAAGACCTCGTGGTGCAGCGCCGGCTCGGGCTCCTGCCCGCTCGGGAGCAGCCGGTGCGGCGGGGTGGCGCGCTGCGCGTGGCGTGGGAGCGACGCATCGTGTTGGGCGGCGAGGACCGTTCCCTCTCGGGCCTCGTGGCACTCGCGGTCGGGATGCCGTTGCGTGCCGCGATCCTCGTGCGCCGCCGGCTGCGCGGCAACCGCGGTGCGCACTCGTGGGCCGATGCGGCCAGCGACATCACCGTGACGCCGGCGCTCCGCCAGGAGCCGCTCCTGCGCCGCCGCCCCGTCGGCGTCGACGGCTGAGTGCCGGTGCCGGCCCGCCGGCCGCGGGAAGCCCCCGTGGGATGATCGGACCGTGGCCACCGGGCAGGATCTCGACACGCTCGTCGCGCTCCGACGGGTGCGTGACCGGATGGACCGCGAGTACGCGCGTCCGCTCGATGTCGAGTCGCTCGCGCGCGGAGTGCACATGTCGGCCGGCCATCTGAGTCGGCAGTTCCGCCTCGCGTACGGGGAGTCGCCTTACGCGTACCTCATGACGCGCCGCATCGAGCGGGCGATGACCCTCCTCCGACGCGGCGATCTCACCGTCACCGAGGTGTGCTTCGAGGTGGGATGCCAGTCGCTCGGCACATTCAGCACGCGCTTCACCGAACTGGTCGGGGTGTCGCCGAGCGTGTACCGCGCGCAGGGAGCGCCGTTCCGTCCGGGCATGCTGCCGTGCATCGCCAAGCAGGTGACCAGACCGGTCAGGAATCGAGAAGCGGCTGGCGGCAGCCGGTCGTAACGTGGTGCCCATGGACATCACGATCCACTCGAGCTTCCTGCCGCACACGGATGCCGAGGCATCCCTCGCCTTCTACCGCGACGTCCTCGGGTTCGAGGTGCGCCTCGATGTCGGGTACGAAGACATGCGATGGATCACGGTCGGCCCGCCGGGTCAGCCGTCGACGGCGATCGTGCTGCACCCGCCCGCCGTGGGCTACGACGTGACCGAGGAGGAGCGCACGCTGCTGCTCGAACTCATCGCGAAGGGCAGCTACTTCGGCGTCAACCTCGCGACCGACGACCTCGACGGGACGTTCGCGCGCATCGAGGCGGTCGGGGCCGACATCGTGCAGGAACCGATCGAGCAGGACTACGGCGTGAGGGATGCCGCGTTCCGCGACCCGGCGGGCAACCTCATCCGCATTCAGCAGACCCCGCAGAAGGAGAACGGCCATGAGTGAGAAGCGCGACACGAAGAGCGGCTTCAGCGACAGCGAACGCGAGGCGATGCAGCAGCGCGCGGCCGAGCTGAAGGAGATGAAGGGCGTCAAGGGCGCGGTGAAGAAGGCGAAGGAGCTGGAGGCGTGCCTGGCCGCGATCGAGGGGCTGTCCGGCGCCGACCGGGTGATCGCCGAGCGGTTGCACGTCATGGTGTCGGAGGAGGCTCCCGGCCTCGATCCCAAGACCTGGTACGGGTTCCCGACCTACGCGAAGGACGGCAAGAACATCCTGTTCTACCAGCCGGCATCCAAGTTCGACACGCGGTACGGCACCGTCAACTTCGCCGAGGATGCGGCGATCGACGACGGCGAGATGTGGGCGGTGTCGTTCGCCCTCCTGGAGATGACCCCGGCAGCGGAGAAGAAGCTGCGCGCGCTCATCGCGACGGCGGTCGCCTGACGTGGCGCCCGCGCACGACGACGACGCTGCGCTGTCGCGTCACACCGACTACGGCGTGGAGCGCCTCGAGGAGCGGGATCTGTCGAGCGACCCGGTCGCGCAGTTCCGCCGGTGGCTCGGGGAGGCGGCCGATCGCGGCGTGTACGAGCCCAACGCGATGGTCCTCGGGACGATCGGGGCCGACGGCGACCCGCAGAGCCGCACCGTGCTGCTGCGCGGCGTCGACGAGCGCGGCTTCGTGTTCTTCACCGACCGCTCCTCGCGGAAGGGTCAGGCACTGGCCGCGCACCCGGCCGCGACGCTGCTCTTCCCCTGGTACGTGCTGCACCGGCAGGTGATCGTCACGGGAGACATCGCGTTCGTCTCGGATGCCGAGTCCGACGCGTATTGGGAGAGTCGCCCCCATGGCTCGCGCGTGGCGGCGACCGCGAGTGCGCAGTCGCAGCCGGTCGCCGGGCGGGGGGAGTTCGAGGCGCAGGTGCGCGCCGTCGAGGAGAGGTACCCCGAGGGCACCGCCGTTCCGCGACCGCCGCGCTGGGGAGGATACCGGCTCGCACCGCGCCGCGTGGAGTTCTGGCAGGGGCGCACGTCGCGCCTGCACGACCGGCTGGTCTTCACCCGCGCGGGCGAGAGCTGGGGCATCGAGCGCCTGCAGCCCTGACCCCTGGGATCCCTGACCCCTGGCATCCGACGCGCGATGTGCCGAGAAAGTGGCGCACTCTGCGGCATCCTTCGTCGGGATGCCGCGTGTTGCGCCACTTTCGGGTGGCTTTCCGACACGGCGCAGGGGTCAGTCGGCGGTGACGGATGCCGGGTCGACCCGCAGGATGCGGTCGTCGCCGCTGCGGGGGTCGCCGCGGCCGTCGGTGTTGTTCGTCAGGATCCACAGGGCGCCGTCGGGACCCACGGCGACGTCGCGGAGCCGCCCGTACTCGCCGGCGTAGTACTCGCGCTGCGTGCCGGGGTCGCTCGTGGAGACGGCGCGCAGCACTTCGCCGCGCAGGTTCGCGATGACGATCGTGCCGTCGACGAGCGCGATGCCGCTGGGGCTCGCCGAGGACGTCCGCCACGTGGCGATCGGGTCGATGAAGCCGCGCCCTTCCCCGCCGGTGCCTTCGACGATCGGCCAGCCGTAGTTGCCGCCCGGTTCGATGACGTTGAGCTCGTCCCACGCGTTCTGGCCGAATTCGCTCGCGTACAGGGTGCCGTCGTCGTCCCACACGAGTCCCTGCACGTTGCGGTGGCCCATGCTGTAGACGGGCGATCCCTTCGTGGGGTTGTCGGACGGCACCGACCCGTCGGGCTCGACGCGCAGGATCTTGCCGCGCCGCACGTCGGGGTCCTGTGCCGCCGAGGGGTTGCGCGCGTCGCCGATCGGCACGTACAGCATGCCGTCGGGTCCGAAGGCGATGCGTCCGGCGTTGTGCACCGGCGAGAACGGCAGCTCTTCGAGGAGGGTGTCGCGGTCACCGAGGCGGTACCGGCCGGCCGTGCCGAGGAGGTCGTAGCGGACGACCCGGTTGCCGTCGGATGCCGTGAAGTACACGAAAAGGTCGCCCTCGTGCACGGCGAGGCCGAGCAGTCCCCCTTCCGTGCCATGACGGATGCCGGCGACCGTGCCGACCTCGCGCGCCTCTCCCTCGTCGTCGAACTCGAGGATGCGGCCGGTGTCCCGTTCGCTCACGAGTGGGATGCCGTCGGCGGTCCAGGCGATCGACCACGGTGCGTCGAGGCCCTCGGCGAACGTCTCCGGCTCGTCGGGGAGCGGCTCGGCATCCGGAGTCGGCGTGGGCGTCGGAGTGGGAGTCGGTGTGGGCGTGGGGGTCGCCGTTGCGCTCGTCGCGGCGGGGGAGGTCGGTGCCGCCTGGGGCGCACCGCACCCCGTGAGGAGCAGGGCGCCCGCCAGCACCGCCGTGAGGGAGGCGCCGGCGGTGCGTCGGACATCGGTCGAGGGGGAGGGCCGCATCAATCCACGGTAGTCGGGGCCATCCTGCCTGTCACCCACCGCATCCTGCCAAAGCGTCCGCCGCAGGCTTCCTCGCGGCCTCGGTTCTGGCACTGTCGCCCTATGACTCGAACCTCTGCTCTGCATGACGCCGTCGACGCGTACTTCCGCGGCCTGTACCACTGCGACGTCGACCTGCTCGATACGGTGTTCCACCCCGCGAGCAGCCTCTTCGACGTCGACGAGGGCGTCGTCACCGTCGACCCCTACCCCGTGTGGCGTGAAGTGGTCCGCACGCGCACGTCGCCCGCCTCGGTCGGCCAGGAGCGCGAGGAGGAGATCGTCGTCGTCGACGAGCTCTCGGACACCGCCGCCTCGGTGCGGGTGCGCCTGCGCGTGCTGGACAGCATCTTCGTCGACCACCTCTCCTTCGTCGACGGCCCCGACGGCTGGCAGATCGTCGCGAAGGTGTGGCACCTGGAGCGGACGGTCGCGTAACCGCCCCCGTCCGGAGGGGGAGGCGGGCGACGATCGGATGCTCGCACCCCGGACGACCTAGACTGGACGGGTACCGCGTCCGTCCCGATCGATGAGTTCCGCCGTGTCCGCTGCCCCCGTCCGCACCTTCCAGGTGCGCAACGTGCAGGTCGCCCGCGCCCTCTTCGCGGCGCTGGCGGCGGCGATGGTCACCTTCTCGCCCGACCACTCCGCCGGTGTCGGACTCGCTGTCTTCAGCGGCTGGGCGATCGCCACGGCGCTGGTCCTCCTCTTCGGCGCGTGGCTCGCCTACGGTGCGGGCGCGCGCGCGACCCCCGTGCTGCTGGGCGTGTTGACGCTCGTCACCGGCATGATCGCCGGTCTCCCCGGCATCCGTTCGACCACGCTCTTCTTCGTGCTCGTGATCGCGTGGGCGCTCGCGACCGGCCTCGTCGAGCTGATCTCCGGCATCCGTCGCCGCGCCGTCGACGAGCACGCGCGCGATGCGATCCTGATCGGCGCCGTCACGCTGGCCCTCGGGGTGGGGCTGCTGCTCGTGAACCCGGCGTACAGCCTGGAGTACTTCATCCGCGAAGCGGGTCAGACGGGCGTCCTGACCGGCATCACGATCGGCGTCGGCCTCTTCGGCGGCTACGCGGCCGTCGTCGCGGTGTTCCTGGGGATCGCCGGATTCTCGCCGCGCCGTTCGGGCGACGACCATGCCACGTCCGAGGTCGGCCCCGCTGTGGGCCAGAACGCGGAGGAGCGCGCATGACCGATCCGCATCCCACCCGCCGGGAGCTGATGAAGCCCGCGCAGCTGCTGGGTCTCGCGTTCATCGCCGCCGTGTTCGGCGGGGCGATCACGCTCATGTCGATGGGCATCTTCCAGGAGCCTCGTCCCGTGGCGCCCGGCGAGATGCACCCTCACCTGAAGGCGTGGGTCGTCGCGGGCGTCGTCGCGGGCATCGTCTTCATCGTCACCCTCGTGACGATCGCGCTGCTGCTCCTCGCCGTCGACCCGGCGCAGCTCCAGAAGCAGATCGACCGTCCGGTGCTCGTCCCCGAAGAGGAGACGCCGGGAACGGATGCCGCGCCGTCGCACCCGTCCACCGGTGCCTCCGACGTCGATCCGCCCCAGCGCTAGGTCCCATCTCCCTCAGCGCTTCCTGACGTGCCGGCGAGAATCGGCGCGTCTTCGTCGCGCCCGAGCTTCGCCTCGTCGCCCGCGTCGTAAGGGCCGCCCCGGTCCGATTCTTCGCATCGCCGACAGATTTCGCCCTCTCGTACGTCGTCATTAGGGGGGCATCCGTACATCCGGGGCCCCGTCGTGCGCGTTCACGCGCAGAGGGAGCAGGGAGAACTGATGTCGAGCGAGAGCGTTTCGTCCACCGCCACCAGAGGGCGCCGTCGATCGGCGCGCGCATGGGGGGCCGCGCTTCTCGCGTTCGTGGTGACCGCCGGCTCGTTCGTCGTGGCCGCCGCACCTGCCGCCGCCGCCGTGCCCGCACCGACGTCGACGACATCCGTGATCACCGTGAAGGTGGGGGGAGACCGTATCGGACAGGGCGTGACCGACAGCGGCGCCACGATCGCCACGCCGTTGCCGGGGGTGCAGCTGGGGCTGTACACGTCGCTGACCTCGACCAGCCCGATCAATACCACCTGGGCCCGGTGCACGTCGGATGCCGAGGGTGATTGCTCCTTCATCGTGCCGAACACGCAGGTCGGCGGCGTCAATCGCGACCAGCGCTACTACGTCCGCGAGGTCTCCGTGCCCGCGGGGTGGTACAGCAACCCGACCCTCCGCACGGGGACAGCGAGCTTCCCGCCGTCGACGGCATCCGTCTACGGGTTCCAGACGGGCGTCCAGCTGCGTGCCAACACGACCTATCGTTCCTCTGCCGACTTCATGTTCGTCTCCCAGACCGCGTCGACATCGAACGTGCTGGCTTCCGGCGGTGTCTGGACGCCCTCGCGTAACAACCCGCCGCTCGCGCAGTCGTGCGGCCTCGACGTCGCGCTCATCCTCGACCTCTCGACTTCGATGACGCTGACGCCGGGGGGAGCCGTTCGCGACCGCGAACGCGATCGTCGACGCCTTCGTGGGCACGCCGACGCGCATGGCCGTCTTCAGCTACGGTCAGGGCTCGCCGGCCACCAACGGCGCCAACCATCCGAACCTCCTGCCCGTCTCCACCGTCGCGGGGGCGACGGCGTTCAAGAATCAGTGGTCGAACTGGGGGGTCTTCGGCGGAACGAACTGGGACGCCGGCCTCTACCAGACGGCCGCCGCCGCGCCGCACTATGACCTCGCGATCCACATCACCGATGGACAGCCGAGCCTCTACGGATCGCCTCTTCCGACGCCGAACAACTCCTCCTGGAACCGCATCAAGGACACGGAGTACGCCATCCTGTCGGCGAACCTTCTCAAGTCGGAGGGCACGAGGATTCTCGGTGTGGGCGCCGGCGCCAGCTTCGCCAACAGCGGCTCCCTCAACCTCCGAGCGACGAGCGGCCCCGTCGGCTTCAACGGGAGCAACGCCGCATCGGCCGACTACATCGCCGCAGCTGACTTCGCGGCGGCGATCACTGCTGCAAAGCAGATCGCGCAGGCCCGTTGCGTCGGCACGATCAGCGTCGTGAAGCAGATCGTGCCGTCGACGAACACCGGCGAGAACGTCACGGGCTCCACGGTCGCCCCCGCGGGCTGGCAGTTCGACGCCACCACCGCGACCGCCGGGATCGGCGGCCTGCCGGCCACGAAGACCACGATCTCCGACGGCACCGGCGCCGTGAACTTCCCGCTGACGTTCACGGGCGGCACGACCTCGGGAGCCATCACGGTCGCCGAGACCCAGCAGACCGGGTACGAACTCGTCACGCAGGGCGGCAAGAACGCGGTGTGCGTCGACACCGTCACCGGCGCGCCCGTCTCGGTCACCAACGCCGGCAACCCGGCCAATCCCGGGTTCACCCTGACGGCGACTGCGCCGGCGGCCATCTCGTGCACGGTGTACAACCGCGAGGTGCCCGAGTTGCCGGCCGATGTGACGGTCGAGAAGGTCTGGGAGGTCGACGGGCAGACCTTCGACGAGGGCGACCAGCCGGCGGGGCTCGACGCACAGCTGCAGCTCACCGGACCGGGTGCCGCGGGCGCCACCGACCAGGACTGGGGCGCGACGCGCACGGGCTACGTCCGCGACGACGTGGCTACCGTGACCGAAGACGCCACGCTGAGCGGCGACTACGCGCACTGCACGGTCGAGGGAGAGGTCACCGACATCAACGGCGATCCCCAGTCGACCGCGCTGGATGCCAACGGCGTCGATGTCACCCTGACCCAAGAGCACAACACGGTGGAGATCACCAACACGGTCACGTGCGAGCAGACGCTCTCCCTCGTCAAGGAGGTGGGTTACGGCGACGAGCCCACATCGTCGTGGACCCTGTCCGCTTCCGGCCCGGGCTCAGCCCTTCCCGGCCCCTCGGGAACCTATACGGCGACCACGCCGGTGTCGGCCCCGGTAACGGGCGGGGCGACCTACGGGCTCGAGGAGACCGGCGGTCCGCTGACGTACGTCGGCGCCGGTTGGGAGTGCGTCCTGGATGAAGACGGCACGGCCGTCACGGTGACCGACGAGTACATGACCATGCCGCGTGGTCAAGACGTCACGTGCACGATCGTCAACTCCACGGCATCCCTCACGATCCTCAAGCACGTGATCGACCCGCAGCCGGGGTTCGAGGCGGACGCGTGGGAGCTGACCGCCACACCCGACTCCCTTGCGGATGGCCCCCTGCCGACGGCCACGCTCACCGGCGCCGAGACCGATGTGGCGGGTGCCAACACGGTCGAGGTGCGTCCCGGGCACGGCTACACGCTCACGGAGGAGTCGACCTCCGACACGCTCGCCTACCGACAGGTCGCGCTGCAACGTCTCGAGGGGTCCACGTGGGTAGACGTCGACTCGGCGGAGATCGTCGCGCCCGGCCCCGGCGACACCGCGGTGTACCGCTTCGTCAACGAGCGGATCCCCAGCGTCGCGCTGCCGCTCACGGGCGGGGCGAGCGCCGACGCGTTCCTCATCGGGGGCAGTGCGACCATCGCGCTCGCCGTGTTCGCCGGCCTCTGGCTGATGGTTCGCCGGCGTCGCGTGGCGTGAGTCGCTCAGCTCGCCGGTAGCGCGGTGAACCGGTCCCAGGCCGCGGAGCACGCCTCGCACCCACCCAGGTGTTCGAACCCGGGTGCGGTGCGGGCGTGTCCGCGGTCGAGGGGGAAGATGTCGGGAAGCGCGTCGGCGAACGCTCGGCACTCCGGTGACCGCTCGCCCTCACCGAGCAGCTGGCGGAGGACGGCCCGACGCAGCCCCAGCTTCGCCCGGTAGACGAGCGAAGAGATCGACGACGCGGGCCGCGCGAACTCGGCGACGAGGTCGCGCGGCCTCTCCTCGTTGACCACGACGAGCATCAGTGCCCGCTGCTGCTCGAGCGGAAGACTGTGCAGCGCCCGCCGGATCAGTGCGCGCTCACGGAACAGGTCCGCCGAGCGGAACGCCTCCTCATCGGCGCACACGTCGTCCTCCACGAGCGCGATGACTCGCGAGCGCGGCGAACGCCGCTCGTCGTGGACGCGATTGCGCATCGTCGTGAACAGATAGGCGCCGACCGCCGCGATCCGCTGCCCGCGCGCGATCTGGGCGACAGCGGATGCCACGGCATCCGCAACGAGATCCTGCGGGTCGATGACGCCACCGGCGATCTTGCGAGCGAACGACAGCAGCATCGCGCGGTTCTCGGCGAAGTAGACCGTGAGCTCCTCGTGCGAGTCGCGCGATGCGCGCGCCGCCGGCGCCTCGGCCAAAACAGTGACGACGGACATGGCGACACCCCCCAGCGGCTGATCGACGATGACGATCAGCGCGCCGACGAGCCGGTGCCCGTCGGGTGCCGCTCAGCGCTGGCGTCCCCCGTGGGGAGACCGTAGGGAGGGTGAGCGTCGATTCTGCAGCGTTCGGGGCGAAATCCCGCGGAGATGAGGGACGTGGGCGACGGGCGCCGCCGACGTCAGCCCTCAGTGGTGAGGGGTCGCTCGTATCAGCCGAGTTCGTCCACGAGACGGTCGGCGAGGCCCGTGTACGTGGCCGGCGTGAGCGCCAGCAGGCGCTCCTTCGCGGCGTCGCCCACATCGAGGCCGCGCACGAACTCCGCCAGCTCCGTCCCGCCGACGCGGCGGCCCCGGGTGAGCTCCTTCAGGAGCGCGTAGGGGTCGGTGATCTCCGAACGGCCGGCGACGATCTCAGCGCGAACGACCGTCTGGATCGCCTCGGCGAGCACTTCCCAGTTGGCGTCGAGGTCGGCCAGCAGGACATCGCGCGACAGCGAGATCTCGGTGAGGCCGCGCTGCAGGTTGTCGAGCGCGAGCAGCGAGTGGCCGAACGCGACGCCGATGTTGCGCTGGGTCGTCGAGTCGGTGAGGTCGCGCTGCATGCGAGAGGTCACGAGGGTCGAGGCGAGCGTGGTGAACAGTCCTCCCGCGATCTCGAGGTTCGCCTCCGCGTTCTCGAAGCGGATCGGGTTGATCTTGTGCGGCATCGTCGACGATCCCGTGGCGCCGGCGACGGGGATCTGGGCGAAGAAGCCCATCGCGATGTAGGTCCAGATGTCGGTGGCGAGGTTGTGCAGGATGCCGCCCGCGTGCCGCACCCGGTCGTACAGCTCGACCTGCCAGTCGTGCGACTCGATCTGCGTCGTCAGCACGTTGAAGTCGATCCCGAGGCTCTCGATGAACGCTCGCGACACCTCGGGCCAGTCCGCGTCGGGCGCGGCGGCGAGGTGGGCCGACCATGTGCCGGTCGCGCCGGAGAACTTCGCGAGGTACTCGCCCCCCTCGATCTGCCGCGCGACGCGCTCGAGGCGCCACGCGAACACGGCCAGCTCCTTGCCCATCGTCGACGGGGTGGCCGGCTGGCCGTGCGTGCGCGAGAGCATCGCGGCATCCCGGTGCTCGCGTGCGAGGTCGCCGATCGCGGAGATGACGGCACGCAGCTTCGGCAGCCACACGAGCTCGACGGCCCGCTTGACCGTCAGCGCGTACGACGCCGAGTTGATGTCCTCGCTCGTGCACGCGAAGTGGGCGAGTTCGGCGACGGCATCCAGCCCGAGGGATGCCAGGCGGTCGCGCACGAGGTACTCGACGGCCTTCACGTCGTGCCGGGTGACGGCCTCCTTCTCGGCGAGCCAGTCGATCTCCGCCTGGCCGAAGTCGCGGTAGAGGCCGCGGAGGCTCTCGCGCTGGTCGTCCGTCAACGGTGCGGAGCCGAACAGCGAGCGGTCGGAGAGAGCGAGGATCCACTCCACCTCGACCTCGACGCGGGCGCGGTTGAGCCCCGCCTCGGACAGGTAGTCGCTCAGGCCGGCCACGGCGGTGCGATACCGGCCGTCGAGCGGGCTCAGGGGCTGGGGCGGGAGGGCGGACGCAGAAGTCACAGGAGGGGCTCCGATCGGGGAGGATCGGGCGCTCAGGACGTCGGGCGGATAGCGGGCTCGAGCTGCCGGAAGAGCGCCCGGCTCGCACTCTCGATCATACCGAGCACCTCGTCGAACATCGCCGGGCCTGCGTAGTACGGGTCGGGGACGTCGAGGTTGCCGTCCGCGGCCGGGTCGAACGCGAGCAGGAGCGCGAGCTTGTCGGTGTCGGCAGGGGTGCGCGCCCAGCCCGCGAGGATGCGTTCGTGCGAGCGGTCGAGCGCGACGATCAGGTCGTGACGGTCGAAGTCGGCGACGGTGAACTGACGCGCGCGATGGCGTGAGCCGTCGTAGCCTCGGCCGGTGAGAGCGTCGAGCGTGCGGGCGTCGGCGCGTTCGCCCACGTGCCAGTCGCCCGTGCCGGCGCTCGCCGACCTCACGCGGTCGCCCAGTCCCGCCTGGTCGGCGAACCACCGGAACACGACCTCGGCCATCGGCGAGCGACAGATGTTGCCGGTGCAGACGAACACCACCCGGAAGGGGTCGTCTCGTGTAGCCACGCCCCCCATTGTGCGGGATTCGGCGCGTCCTGCACAGGTTGTCGTATCGGAACGCCTCTCGAACTCACTCGCCGTTGTAGATGAGCGTGTTGCCGCTGCCCGTGTCGGAGCCGCCCTGCGCGCCGGAATCCCAGTTCACCGTGTTGTCGTCGCCGGAGACAGCCAGCGTCTCGATGAGAGTGGCGATCACGGTGCCGCGCGTCCCGTCGAGGTTGACGGATCCCATCTCCGATCCGTTCACGTTGTTCCCCTCCCCGTTCATGGTCAGCGTGTCCACGCGGCGGTTGGCGATGACGGTCACGTCATTCCCGTCGATGACGAGTGACGTCGCGGCGTCGAGGTTGATCGTCACGTCGTCGGCATCGATGACGACGTCGCCGCACTCTCCGTCGAGTGCGAGCTGCGCGCCGTCCTCGGACACGGTGAAGGACCGTCCGGAGCAGGGGCCGTTGGTGACTTCGAGCGACCCGGTCCCCGGGGCGGAGCCGACGCAGCCGGCAAGAGAGAGGGCGACGCCGAGCATGACCGCCGCGAGAGCGGTCCGCCGGGCCGACGACGGAGTGCGGTGCGCAAGAGCCATGGTTCGACCGTAGAGGACAGCCCCGACACGGTGTCTCCTTCACAGTGCTCTCTCCACAGGGAGGCCGTCGCAGATGTTGGTCACGGATCGCGATGCGCGCGCTGGCGGACGGTTCGCGGGGCGGGATGCTCGCAGTGCGGGGAAGGGAAAGGGGGACAAGGCATGGCGGACGAGAGCGCGCTCGCCGAGGCGCGGGAGCTGCTGGTGCGCGCGCACGGCGCCCTCGCGACGCTGCACGCCCGCGCACCCGCCGTGGCGGCCGCGGTGAGCTGGCGGTCGCCGTCGGCCGCGGAGTTCGCCGACGCGTTCGCCGAGTGGGTCGCGCTGCTCGCACGTATCGACGAGGAGGTCACGCGGTGGGATGCCGTGCTCGCGGCGCGAGCGGGAGCGGCACCGTGACCGACGACGATGCCCTCGACATCCGGTCGGGAGGTCTGATCGCGGTCGACACCGAGTCGTTGCGGCACGCGGCGGGGCTCCTCGATCGCCTCGCCGACGAGTGCGACGACGTCGGTGCGATCCTCCGGCACGCCGATCTCGCCTCGCGAAGAGCTGGCCTGTGGGAACCGCTGCCGGCCGGGCGGGCGGATGAGGCGCGCGACCGTGCGACCGACATCGCCCTCGCACTCCGGCACCGGGCCGAGGTGTACGAGCTGATCGAGTCGCACGCGATCGCTGTCTCGCGCGGGCTCGAACTCGCCACGGGTGGCGACGTGGACACCCCGGCCGGCACCACGGGCGAAGCGATGCGCATGTGGGAGCACTGGCGAGGAGGGCGCCAGCAGGTGATCGATGCGCAGCTCAGCGGCGCGGCAGGGCCGTGGATCACGGCGGCATTCGTGCTCGGGTCGGCGACGGCTGCGATACGCGCGGTCGGTGCCGGCACGCTCCCTCCCGATGCCCCGCCGCTGCGTCCGGTGACGCGTCCCGCCGTCGTCCACGAGGTGTCGCGCGCCGAGGTGGCGCCGCCGCGCACACTCGAAGAGATCGCCGCACGGATGCCGGGCGGCGGCGAGGGCAGAGTCCGCGTCGAGTCGTATGCGACGGCCGCCGGAGAGCGCGAGTACGTCGTCTACATCGCCGGAACGCAGAATCTCGGGGCACCCTACGCGGAGCCGTGGGACATGGCATCCAACCTCGAGCTCTATCTCGGACAGGGGTCGTCGTCGTACGACGCGACACGACGAGCGCTCGCCGCGGCGGGGGCGGAGTCGGGCGACCGCGTGCACATCGCGGGGCACTCGCAAGGGGGGATGATCGGAGTGCGGCTCGCGCGCGAGGGCGGCTACGACGTCGGCACTGTGGTCACCTTCGCCACTCCCGTCGAGGCCGATCTCGACGACGACGTGCTGGTCGTCACCGTCCGTCACCCCGACGATCCGATCGTCGCGTTGACAGGGGGCGGGCTTCCGACGAGCGCGGGCTCGCCCGAGAGCTTCGTCGCGGAGCGGGTCGTCGATCCGTCGATCCGGTGGGGCGATGTGGGCATCGGCGTGCACCAGATGGACGAGTATCGCGAGACGGCCGCGCTCGTCGATCGGTCCGACGATCCCCGCGTGAAGGCTCTGCACGTCCAGCTGGCGACACTCGGCACCGCCGTCGGGACGGCCGTCGTCTACGGCGCTCGACGAGACTTCGGTGCCCGAGATCCCGGTGCGCGCGGTCCGGGGGCAACGGGGCGGGGCGCGGAGGTGCCGCCGCGGCGTGGGTGAGTCAGCGTCGCTTCAGCTGCGGGCGCAGGATGATGCCGAAGATCCAGTTGATCAGCGAGATCACGAGAGCGGCCAGCACGCCGAGCCAGAAGTCCTCGACCCGCAGACCCCACGACCACCAGTGGGTGGCCCACGCCGTGATCCACAGCAGGAGCCCATTGACGATGAGGGAGATCAGGCCCAGCGTCAGGATGTAGAGGGGGAACGCCACGATCTTGATGAGCGTGCCGATGACCGTGTTGACGATGGCGAACACCGCCGCCACCGCGAGGAGCGTCAGGACGAGCTGCAGCGTCTCGCCGGGCGCGAAGGCGATGACATCGACTTCGAGCGGCTGAATCAGGGTGACGACCCAGATGGCGAACGCATTCACGATGACGCGGATGAGGAATCTCATGGTGCCGTCATTGTGCCACGGACCGCCCACGCGGGGCAGCAGCGATCTGCGCCGATACGCACGCGCTCCGTAGACTCGACGGGTGACCGACCTGCCCGTCCGCCTCCGCCCCGAGATCGCCGCGCTCCCCGCCTACCGGCAGGGCAAGCAGGCCGGCGCCGACGCGTTCAAGCTCTCCAGCAATGAGAACCCGTTCGAGCCGCTGCCATCGGTGGTCGAGGCGATCCGATCCGCGACGGGGATCAACCGGTACCCCGACGCGTCGGCATCGCGGTTGCGCGCGCGGCTCGCGGAGCGGTTCGACGTGGCATCCGATCGGGTCCATGTCGCGGCCGGGTCGGTCTCGATCCTCTACCAGCTGACGCAGGCCACGAGCGGGCATGGCGACGAGGTGCTGTTCTCGTGGCGGTCGTTCGAGGCGTACCCGGGGCTGGCGGTCGTGGCGGGAGCGACGGCGGTGACGGTGCCGAACACGGCCGACGGCCGGCACGACCTCGCGGCGATGGCGGCAGCCGTGACCGACCGTACCCGCATCGCCATCGTGTGCAGCCCGAACAACCCGACGGGTCCCGTCGTCACGCAGGCCGAGTTCGACGCGTTCCTCGGCGCCGTGCCGAGCGACCTCCTGGTGGTGCTCGACGAGGCGTACGCCGAGTTCGTCACCGACCCGGATGCCGTCGACGGCCGCCGCGTGCTGGCATCCGGCCGCGAGAACGTCGTCGTGCTGCGCACCTTCTCCAAGGCCTACGGCCTGGCGGGGCTTCGCGTGGGCTACGCGATCGGTCACCCGCGCATCCTCGACGCGGCGCGCGCCACCGGCATCCCGCTGTCGGTCACGGCGGCCGCCGAGGCGGCCGCGCTGGCGAGCCTCGACGCGGAGGAGGAGCTGCTCGACCGCGTGCGGACGATCACCGCCCGCCGTGACGACCTCGTCGCCCGGCTGCGCGAGACCGGGTGGGACGTCCCGCAGGCGCAGGGCAACTTCGTGTGGCTGCCGGCCGGTGAGCGGACCGTGGAGATCGCGGCGGCGTTCGAGGCGGCGGGGCTGATCGTGCGCGCTTTCGCCGGCGACGGCATCCGCATCTCCGTCGGCGAAGCGGAGTCGATCGACCGCGTCGTGGCCGTCGCGTCCGACTTCGCCTGACCCCGCCGTCGCCTGAGCCCGCGTCGCCTGACCCCGCGCCGTCGCCTGACCCCGCGCCTGAACCCTCGGCCACGGCCCCGGAAGCCTCCGGCAATTTGACCGGCAGTTTCCTCGACTGCTCTTGTGAACTGCGCATGCATGCCATACCGTTCCTGCACATCAGCGCGGCCCACCGGCCGTGGCGGATGGCGACCAGCAGACAGGAGAGCGCTGTGGCGGCGAGACGCAACGACGGATTCGAGACGGCAGGACTGAGCCTGCTCGTCGTGGGCGGGCTCATCTGGGCGGTAGCCCTCGTCTCCGCTATCACCGTCGGAGCCCCACCGCTGACGATCCTCGTCGCCGTGGCTCCCGTGCTCATCGGTGGGTTCGTGCTGCTCGCCGCCGACAGACTTCTCGCGCGATCGGACGACCGCTAGGTCGCGTCGCTCGGCCCGGTAGCGGCGACGCCGCACGACGCCGCGGCGCTCCCACCCTCCGGACGGGCCGCGGCTCCATCGGGTACGGTGACGCGGTGGAACCCATGCCCGCATCACCGTCGCTGCTCACCCTCCGCGATCGCCTCGACCGCGTCGTCCTGTACCAGGCCTACCCGCAGAGCTTCGCTGACGGCGACGGCGATGGCATGGGCGACCTCGACGGCGTCGCCGCTCGGCTGGACTACCTGGCCTGGCTGGGAGTGGATGCCGTCTGGCTCAATCCCTGCTTCGTCTCTCCGATGCGGGATGCCGGGTACGACGCCGCCGACTTCGACCACATCGACGCGCGCTACGGCGGCGATGCGGCCCTGGACCGGCTCGTCGCGGCGGCCGACGCGCGGGGGATCGCCGTCGTGCTCGATCTCGTCGCGGGACACACGTCCGACCGGCATCCCTGGTTCGTCGCCTCCGCAGACGTCCCCGGCGACTCGCGCTACGTGTGGAGCCCCACTCCGGCCGAGGGATTCGTCGCCGGACCGGGCTCGCGGGGCGAGTTCTACAAGCCGAACTTCTTCGACTTCCAGCCGGCGCTGAACTTCGGGTACGCCCGCCCCGACGATGCCGAGCCGTGGCGGCAGTCGGTCGACGCCGAGGGTCCCCGACGCAACCGCGACGCGCTCGTCGAGATCATCTCCCGCTGGTACGACCGCGGCGTGCAGGGCTTCCGCGTCGACATGGCGGCGTCGCTCGTGAAGGACGATCCGGGACACGTCGAGACGGGGCGCCTCTGGGCGGAGGTGCGCGCGCGTCTGGACGCCCGGCATCCGGGGAACATCCTCATCTCCGAGTGGGGAGACCCGGCACGGGCGGTGCCGGCCGGTTTCGATGTCGACTTCTTCCTCCAGTTCGGCGGCGACGACGACGGCGCCGCGCTGAAGTCGCTCTGGAACAACGGCGCGGGCACCGTGCATGAGGCGTGGGCGGAGCCGAACGCGTGGGCGGATGCCGCGGGCACCGGTGATGCCGCGTACTTCGTCGACGCATGGCGGCGGGCGGTCGACGCGATCGAGGCCGCGGGGGCCACCGGCATCCCGGGGCTCCCGACCGCCAACCACGACTTCACGCGCCTGGTCTCGGGAAGCCGGGATGCCGTGCAGGCGCGCAGTGCGCTACTGCTCGCGCTCACGTGGCCCGCCCTGCCGTCGATCTATTACGGCGACGAGATCGGCATGCGGTACGTGCCGGGCCTCGCGTCGCTGGAGGGGTCTTCCCTGGGACCGGCCTACGAGCGTGCCGGCTCGCGCACCCCGATGCAGTGGGGCGATCTCCCGCCGACGACCGCCGTCGGGGCGGCGCCGGCGTTCGAGTCGCGCTACCTTCCGCAAGACCCCGACCCCCTGCGGCCGACCGTGGCCGATCAGCTCGACGATCCGGGATCGCTGCTGCGGTTCGTGCGGGCGGCGATCGCGCTGCGCCGATCCGATGCGCGCCTCGGCGCGCGCGAACCGGTCGAGGTCGTGCAGACCGGCTATCCCTTCGTGTTCCGGCGCGGCAGTCTGCTCGTCGCCCTCAACCCCTCGGACAGCCCGCACGCGGTCGACCTGGGATCCTCGGGCGGAGCGGCGCCGGTGTTCGCGGTGTCGTTCCGCGCCGACCTCGCTGGCCGCAGCCTGCGCCTCGCGCCGTTCGGCTGCGCCGTCGTCGACCTCGCGGGTACCCCGACAAAGCTGCCTCCCGGGGCCTAGTCGTCCCCCGATGGCGGCTCCCGCCGGTCGAGGGTGTCGCGATCGAGCCACGCGGCACCGAGATAGAGCAGGATGGCGAGCAGCAACACGCCGACGAGCGCGATTAGCCACTCAGGAATGAACGGCCCTGCCCACCATGCTGCGAGCGCATAGGCGACCAGCGCTCCGCACACCGTCAGCCTGCGGGGCGTCGTGGCGGACAGCGCGCGCCATGCATGCCGATTGACGTACCGTCTCATCTGAATCCCTACTTGCAGTACTTGTCTTTGTACTCGACACCGCCGAGAACGCCAGGTCCTATGAGACGTGGGAGATCGATTGGGTACTCGTATCGCGCGGGAGCGTCGGGTCCTGCGATCGTCGTGAGGAGCTGCAAACCCGCTTCCGATGCGATCACCGAATTGCTGAAGTCCTTGCTCGGATACGTGACGGTCCCGTCATCGAGGCTGACGCCGCGGGCCGCGTTGCTGGCGCCGGGGAGATCAATCGTCAAGCCGATGCCTGCGCTCTCAACGTTCAGTCCGTTCGCGGAAACCGAAGGAATCTCGACGGTTCCGTGACCGAGGTCGACTGTGCCGACGCGTGCGGCAGCCGCTGGAGCGAGCAGGAGGTCACGGTCAACGCCCGCCAGCGCCGATATCGTGTCGCCTGCCGACACATAGTCACCTTCTTCTACCGCGTACGCCGCGACGCCGCCGTTGGTCGCACACAGCAGGGATAGCTCCCGCAAGTATGGCTCGCATATGTTCTCCTCCGTCTAGGTGTAGTTCCCTGGGACATTGTGAACGCTCGTGAGGAGCGATTCTTGAGCGTCGTGTCACACTTCGTGGAGTGCCGGGCATTCCCTCTGTGACAGCGGAAGTGCCGCGGTCGTAGACGGATTGGGTAGCCGTGAGCAAGCGCACTGTTGATGAGGTCCTGTCGGGCAGCAGCCCAACTTTCGTTCCTTCGGTCGCGACCGAGGCGGCGCTTGACGCGCTTGTTCTGGAGTCGCGGAACGCGGGGGCAGATCGAGGACAGAGGCATCGGAAGCGCCTTCTGTGGCTGGTGCCGGGAGCGGTCGTCGCGGTGGGTGCTCTTACGGCCGGCGCTGTCGTGGCCGACCAGATGACACGGCTGGATGTCCCCATTGCGGTCGAGTACACGACCGACACAGGTGTGACGGTCTCGTGCACCGCGCACATTGCGAGCTCCCTCTTCTCGCCGCGCCTGGCGGAAGTCACCGAGTACTACAAGACGCACGAGTTCGCCGCCGACGGGATCGGTCAGCGAATCTACAACTACGCACTCGTCCTCACCGGCGAGAGGACGGGCACACCCGCGGACCTCCCTAACTCTGTCGGATGGCTCCCCGGCGACGGGAGCAGTCCCGAATGGGAGCCCCAGTCGGCCCGTAGCGCGCTCACGGAGTCGATGCTCGACTTCATCGTGCTCGACGTCGAGAACGAGCTCGGTCTTGCCGCGGGTCGCGGTGGGGCGGCCGAGATGCAGACTGACTGCACGGGACAACTGCATTGACCGTCGCAGTGACACGGTCCACTCCCGCGCCCGCGAGCGCGGATCTGGCTGATGCGTTCCGGCGCGAGGCGGGCGGGTTGCTTGGCTTCTTCGTAAAGCGTGACGTTCCCGTCGAGGACGCCGCCGACCTGGTGAGCGACACATTCCTCGCAGCCTGGCAATCCAGCCGGACGAGCAAGGTCGAGCCGGATCTGCTTCGAGCCTGGCTGTTCGGCATCGCCCGCAAGATGTTGTCGCGATATCGTCGCGGACGCAGCCGCCGATCCGCATTGAGCGACAGGCTTCGGGTGACACTCGCCGCAGATATCGTCACCCAGCAGACCGCAGCCGCGGGCGATGACGAACTAGACGAGCACGTCCGCTCCCTCATCGCCTGCCTCCCCGAAATCGACCAGGAGATCGTGCGCCTGGTCTACTGGGACGGGTTCACCCAGGAAGAAGTCGCAACGATTCTCGGCAAGCCAGCTACCGCGGTCCGCGCCCGACTGTCCCGCGCGCGAAAGGTGTTGCGAGATCAGCTGGCGGAAAGCGGTGACGTCGAGTGACGCACCCCAACGCGCCGTTGACACCTGAAGGTCGACGGCGCGTTGCGTCGTTGATCGTCGACGGCGGATGGAGCGTCCGGCGGGCAGCTGAGCGCTTCCAGTGCGCGCCGTCGACGGCATCAAAGTGGGCACGCCGATACCGGAACGGTCAACCACTCACGGATCGCAGTTCCCGGCCGCTCTCTTCCCCGTCGCGGGTCCCGCGTCGCCTCGAGCACCGCATCGTCGCTTTGCGGTTCACCCGTCAATGGGGACCGCACCGGATCAGCTATCACCTCGGCATCCCACGATCCACTGTTGGCCGTGTGCTCGACCGTTACCGGATGCCGCGACTGGCGCACCTCGACCGCAGCACCGGACTACCCATCCGCGCCTCGAAGCCGAGCAGGTACGAAGCGGAACGCCCCGGCGACCTCGTGCACGTCGACATCAAGAAACTCGGACGAATCCCCAACGGCGGCGGCCACCGAGTGCTGGGGCGGCAGGCAGGCGCGCGCAACAAGAAGAGCAAGGGCCGCGGCTACGCCTATCTGCACCACGCGGTAGACGACCACTCACGCATCGCCTACTCCGAGATCCTTAACGACGAGCGAAAGGAGACCGCCGCAGCGTTCTGGCAACGCGCGGAAGCCTTCTTCGCCGGCAGCGGAATACAGGTGTCGGCCGTCATGACCGACAACGGCTCCTGCTACCGCTCACACGTTTTCGCAACTGCTCTGAACGGGGTCAAGCACCGACGAACCAGGCCCTACCGGCCGCAGACCAACGGCAAGGTCGAGCGCTTCAACCGAACCCTCGCCGCGGAATGGGCATACGCGACCTCATACGAGACCGATGAAGCGCGCGCCGATGACTACCCACGCTGGCTACACCACTACAACCACCACCGCCCGCACTCCGGCATCAACGGTGCTGTTCCCGCCTCACGTGTTCGCAACCTCCCGGGGAAGTACATCTAGGTTGAACGTCGACGAGGGCCGGACGACCGTCTCTCGGGGGGAAGTTGATTGGCAGTCGGCAGGGCGGCTGCGCCGACCGGCGTCCCGCGACAGGAGCGAGCCTCGCGAGATGAATTGGCCCTCGCAGATGGCGCCCGTCAGTGCAAGCGGTCAGGCGAGTCTGCCAAAGCTCATGCGAGCCGTCAGACTGCTGCGTGGCTCTTGCGAACGACAAGTCGCGGTTACTACCTGCAGGAAAGCTGGCGGATGACTGGCCAGCTGCCTGACGACCTTCGATGTTCGCCGACACGCGATACCCACAGAATCGCGGGAGAAGGTTGAGGCGTGAGCAGCGATCGCTGCCGGCGTCGTCGGCTGGGTTAAGTGGGCGGGAGTCAAGCGAATCTTCCCTGGGTGGGGGGTCGACGTTGCTAGCGTGAGGTGACCTCAGTCATGCGAGAAGTTCCGCCCAGATTGCCGGCCGCGTTGCCGCTCGGCCCGCGCTGCCTCAGCCGTCACGCTGTCAGCGCTCTCGGTCGTGCGACGCTGAACACACACCGGGGCATCGACCGATTTGTTCCGGCCGGGTTGTCCGGCGCGCACCGCGGATCGCGGCATCCATTGTCGAACTCATGCAGTCCTCCGCATGCGGGGAGCGTTAGCGTGGGTACATGACCCCGCCTGACGATCCGGCACTCGTGCGCGTTCTGGCGGCGGACGGGACGTTCGCCCCCACCCCCGAAGCCGAGCGCTATCTGCCGCTCATCGACGCTCTCCCCGACACCGACCTCGAGACGTTCTACCGCGACATGGTCACGGTGCGCGCGTTCGACCGGCAGGCGACGAACCTGCAGCGCCAGGGCCAATTGGCGCTCTGGCCGCCGTCGTTCGGGCAGGAGGCGGCGCAGGTCGGCTCGGCCCGCGCGGCCCGCCCCCAGGACCACCTCTTCCCGTCGTACCGCGAGCACGTGGTCTGCACGATCCGCGGGGTCGACCCGATCGACATCATCCGGCTCATGCGCGGTCTCACGCACGGCGGATGGGATCCGACCGATCCCAAGAACGGCAACACGCGCATCTACACGCTCGTGCTCGGCTCCCAGACGCTGCACTCGGCGGGCTTCGGCATGGGACTCGTGTTCGACGGTCGCACCGGCACGGGCGACCCCGAGAAGGACGAAGCGGTCATCGTCTACTACGGCGACGGCTCGTCGAGCCAGGGCGACGTGCACGAGGCGATGGTCTTCGCCGCGAGCTACCGCACCCCGCAGGTCTTCTTCCTACAGAACAACCACTGGGCGATCTCGGTGCCCGTGAGTACCCAGTCGCGCACGCCGCTCTTCCAGCGCGCCGCCGGGTACGGGATGCCGTCGATCCAGGTCGACGGCAACGACGTGCTCGCCAGCTACGCCGTCACGAAGACCGCCCTCGACGAGGCTCGCGCCGGTGAGGGCCCGCGCGCCATCGAAGCGCTCACCTACCGCATGGGCGCCCACACGACGAGCGACGACCCGACGAAGTACCGCACGTCGGAAGAGGAGCAGTCGTGGGCGCGGCGCGACCCGATCGCCCGCATGCGCGCGTACCTCCAGGGCCGCGGTGCCTCCGACGCGTTCTTCGAGGGCGTGGATGCCGAGGCCGCCGCCTACGCCGACGACGTGCGGGTCCGCACGAACGCGCTGGGCGACCTCGACCGCGAAGTGATGTTCGGCCACGTCTACAGCGAACCCCACCCGCTCGTCGACGAGCAGCGCCGCTGGCTCGCCGACTACGAGGCGTCGTTCGCGTCGACCGAGGGAGGCCACGCATGAGCGTCGTGGAGCAGGGGACGGATGCCGTGGCATCCTCTGTCGTGACGATGCCGTTCGCGAAAGCCGTCAACGCGGGACTGCGCGCCGCGCTCGCCGCCGACGACCACGTGCTGCTGATGGGGGAGGACATCGGTCCCCTCGGCGGAGTGTTCCGCGTCACCGAAGGACTGCAGGCCGAGTTCGGCGACAAGCGCGTGCTCGACACGCCGCTGGCCGAATCGGGCATCGTCGGCACCGCGATCGGACTCGCGATGGCCGGCTTCCGGCCCGTGTGCGAGATCCAGTTCGACGGTTTCGTCTTCCCCGCCTTCGACCAGATCACCTCGCAGCTGGCCAAGCTCACCAACCGTCACGAGGGCGTACTGCCGTTCCCCGTCGTCATCCGCATTCCGTACGGCGGTCACATCGGGGCTGTCGAACACCACCAGGAGAGCCCCGAGGCGTACTTCGCGCACACTCCCGGGCTGAGGGTCGTATCGCCCTCGACGCCGAACGACGCGTACTGGATGATCCAGGATGCGATCGCCTCGAACGATCCGGTGATCTTCCTCGAGCCCAAGGCGAAGTACTGGATGAAGGGCGAGGTCGACACCGCCGCCCGTGCGCTGCCGCTCCACGCGTCGCGCGTCGTCCGCCGCGGCACCGACGTGACCCTCGTCGGCCACGGCGCCATGGTCACGACGATGCTGCAGGCCGCCGCGCTCGCCGAGGGCGAGGGTACGTCGTGCGAGGTCATCGACCTGCGGTCGCTCTCGCCGATCGACTACGGCCCCATCCTCGACTCGGTGCGCCGCACCGGCCGCATGGTCTACGCGCAGGAGGCGTCGGGGTTCACGTCCGTGGGCTCGGAGGTCGCCGCGACGGTCATGGAGAAGGCGTTCTTCGCGCTCGAGGCTCCCGTGCTGCGCGTCTCGGGGTTCGACGTCCCCTTCCCGCCGGCCAAGCTCGAGGGACTGTTCCTCCCCGACGCCGACCGCATCCTCGAGGCCGTCGACCGCGCCCTCGCCTACTGACATGTCGTACTCTCGGTCCACGACCGAGGCCTGACGAAGGAGCCGCCATGAGCACCCAGACCTTCCACCTGCCGGACGTCGGCGAAGGCCTCACCGAAGCCGAGATCGTCCAGTGGCGTGTCGGCCCGGGCGACACGATCGCCGTCAACGACGTGATCGTCGAGATCGAGACCGCCAAGTCGCTCGTCGAGCTGCCGTCGCCCTTCGAGGGCGTGATCGGCGAGCTCCTCGCGGCCGAAGGCGACACCGTGACCGTCGGCGCCCCGATCATCACGATCGCCGGCGGCGAGGTCGACGCCTCGGCCGGGCTCAGCGAACACGGCGAGAAGCCGGCCGAAGCGGATGCCGGTGGCGCCGTGCTCGTCGGGTACGGCACCGGTGGTGCCGTGACCTCGCGTCGGAGCAAGCCGGCCCCCCGCGACGAGGCCGTCCGCGCGTCGGCGGGCGTCGTGGCCAAGCCGCCGGTGCGCAAGCTCGCCCGCGACCTCGGCGTGGACCTCGCGCAGGTCACGGCATCCGGACCTGCCGGCGAAGTGACGCGCGACGACGTCGTCCGGCACGCCGACCAGGCGTCGGTGTTCCGCAACATCGCCACCCCCGATCGTCCCGCCGAGCGGGAGCAGACCATCCCCGTGCCGGTGGCCGCGGCATCCGTCACTGCGCCGGCGCTCGTCGAGGGTCGCGAGGAGGCGATCCCCGTCAAGGGCGTGCGCAAGGCGACGTCGTCGGCCATGGTGCGCTCGGCCTACACCGCCCCGCACGTCTCGGTGTGGACCGACGTCGACGCGACGCGGACCATGGAACTCGTCAAGCGGTTGAAGGCATCCCCCGACTTCGCGGACATCAAGGTGTCGCCGCTGCTGATCATGGCGCGCGCCGTCATCTGGGCCGTGCGTCGCACGCCTCTCGTGGGTGCCGCATGGATCGACCGCGAGGACGGCACGGCCGAGATCCGCGTACGCAACTACGTGAACCTCGGGATCGCGGCCGCCACGCCCCGCGGCCTGCTCGTGCCCAACATCAAGGACGCGCAGGACATGAACATGCGCGAGCTCGCGAAGGCGCTCGAGAAGCTGACTCTCACCGCCCGCGACGGGAAGACGAGCCCCGCCGACCAGCAGGGCGGCACGATCACCATCACGAACATCGGCGTGTTCGGGATGGATGCCGGAACGCCCATCATCAACCCGGGCGAGTCGGGCATCGTCGCGATGGGGACGATCCGTCAGAAGCCGTGGGTCGTGGACGGCGAGGTGCGCCCCCGCTTCGTGACGACCGTGTCGGGCTCGTTCGACCACCGCGTCATCGACGGCGACGGCATGAGCCGCTTCATCGCCGACATCGCCTCGATCCTCGAGGAGCCCGCGCTGCTGCTCGACTGAGCCACGGCATCCGGGGTTCGCTTCGCCAGTACTCGGGACCGGCCTCGGCTCGGCCCCGACGTGCTGCCTCGACGAGACGACTCAGGACAGGATGCCGCGGGCGCGGAAGCTGGTCACCTCGACCCCGGCATCCTCGAGGAGCCGGCGCGCGACCGGAGACGTGACGAGCTCGAGGTCGCGCGCGCGGATGATCGAGTAGCTGCTGAGCTCGAGAATCTCGGCATCCACGTACCCGGGGTGCACGATCAGAAGGCTCACCTCGTGCGCGAGGATCTCGGGGAGCAGCCGCTCGATGGCGCCGACGGCATCCGCTCGCACCTGATCCTCCAGCGGGAAGGGCTTGGCGTACCAGTCGTTGGGCAGGAGCGGCAGACCGCCCGTGCGGTAGAGGTCGTCGACGAACGGCGCTCCGATCTCCGCGGCGGCCTGCCGCAAGACCTCGTCGCTCACCGGGGAGACGAGCGAGTGGTGGTGCACGTAGTCCGGGGCGCGACCCATCAGCTCGATGAAGCGCTGTATCTGCGCGTGCGCCTCGGCCATCGTCTGCTCTGCGTCGAAAGGATCGGTCTCGAACCGGGTGTAGACCATGTCGCCACCGGTCGCGGGGTAGTCGGCGCGGATCTCGCCCGACGAACGGAACCGCCCGCCGTCGGTGACCAGCCCCGGTACTTCGCGGGGCGGCAACACGGGCGAACCGGTGACGAAGTTGAGATCTATGCCGACGTCGACGCCCGGCAGGTCCCGCAGTCGCGCGGCGGCGAACTCCGCGTCGGGACAGTTGGTGAACATACCGGTCGCACGGACGATCCCGGAGGAGATGGCGTCGAGGATGCCGAGGGTGGTGCCGTGGGTGATGGCGATGTCGTCGGCCTGCACGATGAGGGCGCTCATGACGGGTGGGATCCTTCGGTCGAATCGTTCGAGGGGGCGGTGGGGTCTGACGCACGCTCACGGCGCTGCTCGTCGCGCAGCGTAATGAGGTGCAGGAGGAGGTAGATCTTCTCCTCGTCGGTCACTCCGGCATCGAACGACGCGTCGAGGTAGGTGCCGATGCGTTCGGCGCACGCGTACAGGTCGGCGTTCTCGGCGATGAGGGCCGTGTAGTACTCGTCTGCGGCGCCGTGATGCACCCGGTGGCGGGTGAGGCGCTGCACGACGAACTTGATGTGGGTGAGGAAGCGGGCGCTCGCCGTGGTGGAGCCGTCGACGTCGATGCCGAGGTCGTCCCGGACGATCTCGATGATCGAGCGGATGGTGGTGCCGAGGGTCATCGCCCGTCCCGGGTCGCCGACCAGGCCCGCGTTGACGAGGTGGAGCGTGATGAATCCCGCTTCGTCGAGGGGGAGTTTGCGGCCGAGTTCGGCGTGGATGACGTCGAGCGCGTGCAGGGCGATGGCGAACTCGCTGGGGTACGTCATCTTCGTCTCCCACAGCATCGAGTTGTACAGCGGGATGCCGTCGTCCATCCGCCGGATCGACTGCGCGAGATGGTCGGCCAGCCCCACTTCGACGTTGGAGGGCAGCTGGATGCCGTAGGTCCTCGCGAGCAGCTCCGAGACTCTCGACGTCGCCCGCAGCACCGGGTAGGGCACTTCGAGCAGCACGCGGAACGCGCCGCTCTTGCCGACCCCGGTGAGGTGGAACTCCCGCTCCACCCGCGACTCGTCGACCGGCCTGCCCTTACTGGTGAGGTACCCGACGCCGGCGCCGACGAGGATGACGTCTTCGCCGTCGGCATCCACGGCGTTGACGATGTTGTTGTTGAAGATCTTGGTGATGGTGCGCATGGGGACTCCCGTTCCCGGGTGAGGCGGGGCGGCCGCAGGGCCGGGGTGGCCCTCGAGCGAGACCCGGTGGGCCGCCCCGCCTCGCCGGCAGGTCAGCCGGTCGGGTGGATGGTGAAGAGGGGTTCGCCCTCGGCGACGGGGCCGTCGGCGTGCAGGTCGACGCGCTGGTCGCCGCCGAGGTTGGTGACCACGACCGGCGTCACGAGCGAGTATCCCGCCGCAGCGATCGCGTCGGCGTCGAACTCCACGAGGAGGTCGCCCGCCGACACGCGCTGCCCTTGGGCCACGCGGGTCGTGAAGTGCCGACCGTCGAGGCGGACGGTGTCGATGCCGACGTGGATGAGGAGTTCCACACCGTCGTCCGTGCGCACCCCCACCGCGTGCCCGGTCGCGGGAGCCGCGACGACCGTCCCGTCGACGGGGGCCACGACGCGGCCGCTGGTCGGTTCGATCGCGACGCCGGGCCCGATCAGCCCGCCCGAGAAGATCGGGTCGGGAGTCTGCCCCAGCGGCACGACGGTGCCCGCGAGCGGCGAACGGACAGCGACGGTGGCGGTGCGGGCGGCGCCGTCGACGAGGCCGCGGAAACCGGCCGAGGTGCCGGTCGACGAGGGCGATGCCACGGCATCGCCGTCATCCGTCTCGGCCTCGGCGCCCTTCTTCTGGTAGCCCCAGACCTGGAGCAGCACGATGGGCACGGCCAGGCCGACGATGAGGGCGATGACCGCGCCGACGACCGGCTCGAGCAGGGGGAGCGCGAGCAGGGGCGCGGGGCTGAAGCCGATGCCGTAGACACCGAAGAGGCCGAGGACGAGGCCCGACGCCGCCGCCGAGATCATCTGAATGACGAGCACCCGACGGTACGGCAGCACGAGACCGTAGAGCGTCGGTTCGGTGATCCCGCCGATGCCGACGGAGATGGTCGCGGCCGTCGCCGTGTCGCGGAGCTTGCGATTGCGATCGCGAGCGGTGCGGATCAGCATCCCCAGCGCGACGCCGAAGATCGCGTACTGGTAGCCGAAGGCGGCGCCGATGATGACACTGCTGCCGCTGGCGAGCTCCACGAGCGCGATGGAGATGAGCGCCCAGTGGATGCCCATGGCGACGAGGAAGATCCAGAGCGCGGCGACGACGACGTAGAACACGAGGGGGGCACTGGTGCTGAGCCACGAGAGCCCTTCGCCGATGCCCTGTCCGACGACGACGCCGACCGGGCCGAACACGAGTGCCGTCAGCGGCACGAGCAGGAGGAGCTCGAGCGTCGGCACGAACACCTGCTGCAGTGCTCGGGGCAGCACGCGCTTGAGCAGGCGGTCGAGGCCCGCGAGTGCCAGCGCCATGAGGAGCGCCGGGAACATGGAGCTCGCGTACGAGTACACGAACAGCGGCAGACCGAACGCCTGCGACACCGAGCCCTGCTCGCCGATGGCCGTGAAGGCGGGGTGCAGGAGGGCGGCGGCGATCGAGGCGCCGACGAAGGGGTTGGCTCCGAGCTTGCGCGACGCCGTGAATCCGACGAAGACGGGCAGGAAGAAGAACACCGCGTTGCCGGTGGCCGTGAGGACGGCCGCGGTGGGGCTGTCGGCGGGCAGGACGTTGAACTGCGTCAGCAGCAGCGCGAGCACCTGGACGAGGGCGGCGCCGGTGATCGCGGGGATGAGCGGCTGGAAGGTCGCCCCGAGGAAGTCGAAGACGGCATCCATGGGTCGGCGTTTGCCGCCCGCGGCGGCGCTGTCGTCGAGGCGACCCCAGCCGGGGAGCCCGACGAGTCGATCGCGTACACGGTCGACGTGCGTGCCGATGACGACCTGCACTTGTCCGCCGGCGCGTACGGCCTGCAGCACCCCGGGGGTGTCGTTGAGTCGGTCGAAGTCGACTTTGCTGTCGTCGCGTACGACGAAGCGCAGGCGCGTCGTGCAGTTGTGTACCGATGCGACGTTCTCGGGACCGCCGACGAGTCCGCCGATCGTACGCGCGAGATTCACATCCGTGTCCGTGGTGACCACGGTTCCTCCTTCATTGGATGGGCTGCGGAAGTCTCGCCTGCGGGCAAGAAAAAAGACCTCCCATCACGAATGATCGCGATGGAGGTCTCGCCTGCCGAGCAGTAGCAATCCTCACAGGGACGGTTCGTCCCGAGGAGCATTATCCCCAGGCGCGGAGGGCGCGTCAAGCCGCGGCGCGCGCAGAGCCGAAGGCGGCGCCGGCGCGGTCAGGCGATCGAGGAGCGGATGACGGCGGGCATCTCGATCAGCGTTTCGCCGTGCGACTCGGACGACAGCAGGATCTCCACGGCGCGGCGACCCATGGCCTCGTGCGGCAGGGCGACGGTGGTGAGTCCCGGCCGGAGGTAGGCGGCGAGCTCGTCGTTGTCGAACGAGACGAGGGAGATGTCGTCGGGGATCGACCGGCCCGATTCGAGGATGGCCTGGTACGCGCCGAAGGCGAGTCGGTCGTTCATGCACAGGATGGCGCCGATGTCGGGATGCCGGGCGAGCAGCTCGACGGTCGCGTGGTACCCCTCGTCGGGTTCCCACAGCCAGATGGACACCTCGTCCACGAACGACAACCCGCGTGCGGCCATCCCCTCGCGGATACCGGCCACGCGCCGGGCGACGGTGGCGGAGCGGAAGAGGTCGCGCTCGACGTCGTCGTTCTGGCCGAGGAGTGCGATCGAGCGGTGCCCGCGGTCGGCGAGCAGGTCGACGGCGCGCCGGCCGCCGCCGTGCTCGTCGGGGAGGACGGCGGCGGGGTGCTTGGTGTTTGTCGCGTTGAGCATCACGACCCCGGTCGACGGCGGCAGGTCGGGGACGAAGAACTCCCGTGCGCGCATGCTGGCGAAGATGATGCCGTCGACCTGCCGGTCGAGCACGGCCTCGACGGCCTCGCTCTCTCGCCCGGGGTCTCCGCCGGTCTCCAGCACCAGCATCACGTGGTTGGCCTGCTCGGCCGCGGCGAGGGCACCGCGGATGAGGCCGCTCGCGAACCGCGTGGTCGCGACGACGTCGGAGATGAACGCGATCGTCAGCGTCTTGTCGGTGCGCAGGCCCCGCGCCGCGACGTTGGGACGGTAGCCGAGCGCCTGGGCGGCGGCGAAGACGCGGTCATGGGCGTCTTGCGAGAGGCGCGTGCCGGGACGGCCGTTGAGGATCATGGATGCCGACGTCGGCGACAGTCCGGCCAGACGAGCCACGTCGGCGAGCGTCGCGCGCTTGCTGGACATCGACTCTCTCCTCACGGCGCACGGCGGACCGGTGTCGCTTGACATCCGGCGCAGCGCGCGGAACCATTCTAGCTAAACCCATTTAGCGGGAACTGTCGAGACTGCCGACGATGGCAGCCGCACCCGCGACTCTACGGGGTGACGGCGTGCGACGCTCATTCCGTCGCCGGTCAGGATCGACACGATGACGTTCGCACGAGAAGACCACTGGGTGTGGGACTTCTGGATCGCCGACGACGGCGACCGCTACCACCTGTTCTATCTGCACGCCCCGACCTCGCTCGGCGACGAACGGCTCCGCCACCGGAACGCCCGCATCGGACACGCCGTCTCGCGCGACCTGCGCGAATGGGTCGATCTGGGAACGGTGCTCGTGCCCGGCCGGCCCGGCGAGTTCGACGCGACCGCGGTGTGGACCGGCTGTGTCGTCCGGGGCGGCGACGGGTTGTGGCGCATGTTCTACACCGGCTCGCGGTTCCTCGGCGAGGAGTCGATCGCGAACATCGAGTCGGTCGGCGTGGCCACCTCGCGCAACCTGCACACGTGGGAGCCGTCGCGGCATCCCGTGGTCACCGCCGACCCGCGCTGGTACGAGACCCTCGCCGACGGCACGTGGCGGGAGGAGGCCTGGCGCGACCCGTGGGTCTTCCCCGACCCCGACGGCGACGGCTGGCACATGCTCGTGACGGCTCGCGCGGGAAGCCGCCACGCAGGCGACGACGACCTGGGCGACGACCGCGGCGTCATCGGCCATGCCGTCTCCGCCGATCTGGAGCACTGGGAGGTTCAACCTCCCCTGAGTGCACCGGGGGCGGGCTTCACGCACCTCGAGGTGCCGCAGCTCGTGCGGGTGAGCGGGGTCGACGTCCTGCTCTTCTCGTGCGACGCGCGGGCTCTCGCCGGAGCCCGCTCCGGAGGGCGCGGCGGAGTGTGGCAGCTGCCCGTCGAGGCGGTCACCGGACCGTTCGATCCGTCGCGCTCCCGGCTGCTCGTCGACGACGGACTGTACGCCGGTCGCATCGTCCACGATCGCGCGGGCGATCCCGTCCTGCTCGCGTTCGAGAACGGGAGCGGGTCGGATTTCGTCGGACGCATCAGCGATCCCGTCCCGCTGCGCTGGGATGCCGAGCGGGGCTGCGTCGCGGTCGCCGCGGAGTCACGCGCATGAGCGCCGTGATCCAGGGAACCGTGGATGCCGGCTACGAGCCGGTGGCGGATGCCTTCCGCGACGTGTTCGACGATCCCTCGAGCACGGGAGCCGCACTGGCGATCGTCCACGAGGGCCGGCTCGTCGTCGACGTCTGGGGTGGAGTCGCGGATGCGCGGACCGGTCGCCCCTGGGATCGCGACACCTTGAGCGTCGTGTTCTCGTGCACCAAGGGGCTCATGTCCATCCTCGCGGCGCGGCTCGTGCAGGAGGGGCTGCTCGACTACGAGGCGCCCGTGACGGCGCACTGGCCGGAGTTCGAGGCGGAGGGCAAGGGCGAGACGACGGTGGGCGACCTGCTTGCGCATCGCGCGGGGCTCCCCGCGCCGCGGGCGCCGATCCCGCGGGAGATGCTCTCGGACGGCGAACTGATCGCCGATCGGCTGGCGTGGCAGGCGCCGCTGTGGACACCCGGTAAGGCGCACGCGTATCACCCGATCACGCACGGCTGGCTCATCGGCGAAGTGATCCGCCGGATCACGGGCGTGAGCCCCGGGGCGGCCTTCCGGCGGTACGTGGCGGACCCCGTGGATGCCGAGTGCTGGATCGGCTTGCCCGAAGAGCACCTGCCGCGGGTCGCTCACATGTCGGTGGGCTCGTCGCTGGCGGCGCTGACGGCGCAGCAGGAGGCCGACGCCCGCGCGGCGGGCGGCACTGACTGGCCCGGCGTTGCGATGACGCTGGGCGGCGCGTTGCCGCGCGAGCTCGTGGGCGACGACCCCGCGGCGCCCGCGGGCGAGGGCTTCAACGATCCCGTCGTGCAGCGCGCCGAGATCCCCGGGGCCGGAGGCATCGCCACGGCACGCGCCCTCGCGTCGGTGTGGGCGGCGACCCTCCCCACGGCGAACGGCGACGGACTGCTCGCACCGGAGACCCTCGGCATCGCGACGGCGCTCCGGTCGGCCGGCGAACCGTTCTTCCCCGCGCCACCGCCGTGGCCGCGGTGGGGCGCAGGCTTCCAGCTCGACAGCGGCGCGCGACGGTACCTGACCCGGCGCGGCTTCGGCCACGACGGCGCGGGCGGGCAGGTCGCGTTCGCCGATCCCGACGCGTCGGTGGGTTTCGCGTTCCTCACGAACCGGATGGAGGCGGGGGAGGATGTTCGCGCCACCCGCATCGTCGACGCGCTTCGCGAGATCGTCGTCGGAACCGTTGACAGCGGCGACGGCATCCCTCATGATGAGGGTGCTAAGTCGATTTAGCACCGCGGATTGCACTCCCCGCGGACCCGAGTCCTTTTGACGAAGGGAGACATTGGTGTCTCAATCACGTTCCCACAGGTCCATTCCGGCAGCAGGGGCTTTGCTCGCCGTGGCCGCGCTCGGCCTCACCGCCTGCGCCCCTCCCGGCTCCGGCACCCCGGCGCCGACGTCCTCGGCGCCCGCCGCGGGTGCGGAGGCGACGTGCGGCACGGACGACGTCGTGCTGAGCGCCTACATCGAGACGGGCTTCCCCCTCCCGAAGGCGCTGTTCGACGAGTTCACGGCCCAGTACCCCAACGTCACCTTCGACGTGCGGGAGGACCAGTTCGCCGTCCTCACGCAGAACGCTCCGCGCGTGCTGCAGGACAACCCGCCCGACCTCATGCGCTTGCCGCAGATGTCCGAGCTCGCCTCGGGCGGTCTTCTGCTCGACCTCGACCCGTACGCCGAGCAGTTCGGCTGGACCGAGTGGCCGGAGTCGCAGCTCGCCCAGCTGCGCGTCGACGACGAGGGCCGCCGAGGCAACGGCCCGCTGTACGCCATGGGACTCAACTTCTCGATGACGGGCGTCTTCTACAACAAGGACCTCGCCGCCGAGATCGGCATGAGCGAGGCCCCCAAGACGATCGATGAGCTCGACGCCGCGCTCGAGGCCGCCAAGCAGGCCGGGATCACGCCGATCGCGCAGTTCAACGGCGGCGCGACCGGCGGACTCATGTTCCCGCTGCAGGCGCTCATGGCCTCCTACGGACCGACCCAGCCGCTCAACGACTGGATCTTCCACACCGAGGGCGCCACGATCGACACCCCCGAGAACCTGGCCGCCGCGGAGCACCTGCAGAAGTGGGTCGAAGCGGGCTACTTCGCCGACGACGTCAACTCGATGGACTACTCGCAGATGATGAGCCGCTTCATCGGCGGCGACAGCCTGTTCATCTTCAACGGCGACTGGGAGTCGGGCAACCTCGACACCCAGATGGCCGGCAAGGCGGGCTTCTTCCTCATGCCGCCGCTCGAGGAGGGCGGCACGCAGTTCGGCGCCATGTCCGCACCGCTCACCTACGGCATCGCAGCGGGCGCGAAGAACCCCGACTGCGCGGCGTTCTTCCTCGATTGGGTCGCCACCGACGAGAAGGCGCGCACGATCACCGTCGAGGTGGGTGGTTCGCACCCGATGGGTCCGGCCGACGCGTTCATGCCCGAGGTCGACGCCGACTCGGTGACGGCCGCGACGCTCGCCGCCGGCACGCAGGTCAACGAGGTGAACGGTGCGATGGACTTCCTGGCGAACGCCACCGGATCGATCTACGCCCAGAGCTGGACGCCCAACATCCAGCAGCTGGTCGCCGGCAAGCAGGATGCCGCGGGCCTGCTGAGCGCGGTCGAGGCGGACTACCAGGCAGAGGTCGGCGGCTGACCCGATGAGCCGTCTGCCCGAGGGTGCTGCGCCGGTGAAGGCCGGCGCAGCACCCTCACCTTCCTCCCCCCGCCCGGCGGCGGCCCGGCGCTCGCCGCGCCGCCGCCGGTTGCTCCGGTCGCTGCCGGTGTACCTCCTGGTGCTGCCCGCCGCGCTCTTCTACGGCGTCTTCGTGCTGCGACCGATCGTCCTGACGGCGCAGTACTCGCTCTACGACTGGAACGGCATCCAGCCCGCGACATGGGCCGGCCTCGCCAACTATGTCGAGGTGTTCACGAACCCGAAGCTCGTCGGCTCGATCCTCAATGCGTTCGAGCTGATCATCTACTTCAGCATCGTCCCCGTGATCCTGGCCCTCTTCGCGGCCAACGTGATCCGAGGGATCGCGACGAGCCGGCTCTCGGGCATCGCGCGCACGGTGCTCTTCCTTCCTCAGGTGATCCCGTTGGTCGCCGCGGGCATCATGTGGAGCTGGCAGTTCTCCAGCAACGGCATGGTCAACGAGGTCTTGCGCGCGGTGGGCCTCGGCGCGTTCGCGCGGGCGTGGCTCGGCGACTTCGACACGGCGCTCCCGGCCGTCGGCGTGATCGGCGCCTGGGTGGCGGTGGGCCTGTGCCTCATCCTGCTGCTGGCCGGAATGTCGAAGATCGACCAGAGCCTCTACGAGGCCGCGCGCATCGACGGCGCCGGGCCCATCCGCGAGTTCGTGTCGATCACGCTGCCCGGCGTGCGGCAGGAGCTGGCCGTGTGCGTCATCATCACGGTGATCGCGGCGCTCGCGAGCTTCGACATCATCTACATCTCCACGCAGGGAGGCCCCGGCAACAGCACGCTGGTGCCGGGTCTGCAGGTCTACTACCTCGCGTTCTTCGACCGCGAGATCGGCACGGCATCCGCGCTGGCCCTCACTCTGATGGCGCTCGTCCTGCTGGTCGTGCTGCCGCTGCAGCGCCTGCTGCGGGGGAAGGAATCATGATCGTCGCGGCGAGGGAACGCTGGCTGGGAGTGGTCCTGCTCATCATCCTGATGGCGGTGACGATCGTCCCCTTCGTGAGCCTGTTCATCACGGCGCTTCACCCGCAGGGCACGTATCCGCCGGGACTGACCTGGCCGGAGACGCCGCACTGGGAGAACTTCGCGCTGGCGTTCCAGTCGGCCGACATGCTGAAGCTGCTCTGGTCGAGTGTGCTGATCGAGCTGGCGGTGGTGCCGGTGGCGATCCTCATCGCGACGCTCGCGGGCTTCGCGCTCGGACACCTGCGGCCCGTGGGCGGACGCGCGGTGTTCATCGTGTTCCTGCTTGGCCTGACGCTGCCGCTCGAGGGCATCATCGTGCCGCTGTACTACCAGATCCGCGACATGGGGCTCCTCAACACCCGGTGGGCGCTCATCCTGCCGCTCATCGGTCTGTTCATGCCGTTCGCGGTCGTGTGGATGCGGGCGCACTTCATCAACATGCCGACCGAGCTCTCGGAGGCGGCGCGGGTCGACGGCGCGACGACGTGGCAGCTCTTCTGGCGCATCCACGTACCGCTGTCGAGGCCCGCGATCAGCTCGCTCGCGATCCTGCTCTTCCTGTGGACGTGGAACCAGTTCCTGCTCGCGGTGGTGCTGGTGAGCGACCCGACCCAGCGCACGATGGCTGGCGCGCTCGGGGCGTTCCAGGGGCAGTGGGGCACCGACATCCCGCTCCTGTGCGCCGGATCGCTGCTCATCCTCACCCCGACGCTCATCGTCTTCCTCGTGTTCCAGCGCCAGTTCGTCTCCGCTCTGCTGCAGGGGTCGCTGAAGGGCTGAGGCGGACGGATGCCACCCGGCATCCGCTTGCTCGGGATTTGAGAATGATTATCAGTAGTGCATAGGATCGGGGCATGGCCCGGAAGATCCACACCCCCTCGAAGACCCTCACCCTGCGGAAGACGCTCATTCCCGGCGCGCTGCTCGGCGGGGCCGCCCTCGTCCTCGCCGGCTGCGCGTCGACGCCGACCGACGCGTCGGATGACGGGGCCGTGCAGGTCGTCGCCTCGACGAGCGTCTACGGCGACATCGTGCGCGCGATCGCGGGGGATGCCGTCGAGGTGACGTCGATCATCAGCTCGACGAGCCAGGACCCGCACTCGTACGAGGCATCCGCGAGCGACCAGCTCACCGTCTCCCGCGCCGACCTCATCATCGAGAACGGCGGCGGCTACGACGCCTTCATCGACGGTCTCATCGATGCGTCCGGCTCGACCGCGCACGTCATCACCGCCGCCGAGTACTCGCACGACTGGCCCGAGAACGAAGGCCACGACCACGCCGAGGGCGACGACCACGGCGACGACCACGACGACACGGCGACCGACGACACGGCGACCGAGGATGCCGCGACCGACGACCACGCCGAGGGCGACGATCACGCGGGCCACGACCACGTCGAGGGCTTCAACGAGCACGTCTGGTACGACCCGCACACCATCGAGCACGTCGCGGAGGCCATCGCGGAGGAGCTCACCGAGCTGGTCCCGGGCGAGAAGGCGACGTTCGACAGCGGCCTGGCGGACTTCGTCGCGGGCATCGGCGACCTGGAGACGTCGCTCGCCGACGTCGCCGCCGCCCACGAGGGCGACAAGATCTTCGTGACCGAACCGGTGCCCCTCTACCTGACGGCCGCCGCCGGACTCGAGAACGTGACGCCGGAAGCCTTCAGCGAGGCGGTCGAAGAAGGCCAGGACGTTCCGCCCGCGACGCTCCTCGAGGCCACGCGGCTGATCGACGCCGGCGACGTGCGCGCCGTCATCGTGAACGCGCAGACCGGTGGCGCCGAGACGACGCAGGTGATCCAGACGGCGGAGGCCGCCGGCATCCCCGTCGTGGAGTTCTCGGAGATCCTCCCCGACGGGCAGTCCTACCTCACGTGGATGGCGCAGAACATCGACGATCTCGAGGCGGCGCTGGCGTCCTGATCGGGGTCGGCCTCCTGATCGGGGTCGGCCTCCTGATCGGGGTCGGCCTCCTGATCAGGAGCGCAGAGACGCTCAGTCGGCCGGCGCGGCAGGATCGCGCCGGCCGTTCAGCGCGCGCTGGAGCGCGTCCTGCGTGGCGGCGGGCGACTGCACGGCGGCCCGGTTCTCGGACTCGACGGCCGCGACGATCTCGGCGCGCTGGATGCGGGTCTCGCGCGGAGCCTGGATGCCGAGCCGCACGCTGTCGCCCTTGATCTCGACGATCGTGAGCTCGATGTCGTCGCCGATGAGCACGCGCTCACCGATCCGCCTCGTCAGAACCAGCACTCGTTCACACTACTTTCTTCAGCCCGCTTCGATCGCGTGCGGTTCGGAGACGGTGTCGCGGACGACGCCGATCGTGTCGATCGCGAGGCCGCCGGCGGTCGCCTCGGTGTACGACAGGACGGGCAGTCCGTCGGTCTGCGTCGAGACCAGGCGCCGCACCGCGGTCCGCAGCGACGGCGCGCACACGAGCACGGGTTCGGGTCCCGGCCCCGAGGCGGCCACCGCGGCCTTCGTCGAGGCGATGACCGCCTCCAGCCGTCGCGGATCGAGCGCGAGGTGCACGCCGTCCTCGCTCGTGCGCAGCGACTCGAGCATCGACTGTTCCAGAAGCGGATCGATCATGACGATCCGCAGGCGTCCGTTCTCGGCGAAGCGGGATGCCACGGCCGGCCCGAGCGCGTGGCGCGCCGCCTCGATGAGACCCTCGGGGTCGGCGGAGGTCTTCGCACGCAGCGCCAGCGCCTCGTAGATGCGCACGAGGTCGTTGATCGCGACCCGCTCGGCGAGAAGGCCCTGCAGCACCCGCTGGATCTCGGCGAGAGAGAGGAGCGCGGGAGTGAGCTCCTCGACGGCGGACGGACTGATCTGTCGCAGTCCCTCCGTGAGCTGGCGCACGTCTTCGCGGCTGAGCAGCCGCGACGCGTGCGCCTGGATGACGCTGGACAGGTGCGTGATGATGACGCTCGCGCGATCGACGACGGTGGCGCCGGCCAGCTCCGCGCTGTGCCGCAGCTGCGACGGCACCCACTTGCCGTCGATCCCGAACACCGGGTCGGGCGCCGACGTGCCCGGGAGGGCGTCGAGTCCCGTGCCGAGGGCCAGCATCGAGCCCCGGGGGGCGACGCCCCGGCCCGCCTCGACCCCGGCGACGCGGATGACATACGTCGACGTCGGCAACTCGATGCTGTCGCGGGTGCGCACCGGCGGCACGATAAGCCCCATCTCGAGCGCCGTCTTCCGCCGGAGCGACTTCACCCGTCCGAGCAGGTCGTCGGGTCCGCCCGTGACGAGGTCGACGATGTCCGGCGCGAGCAGGATCTCGAGCGTGTGCACCCGCATGCGCTCCGCGAGCTCCTCCGGGGCGTCGGTGGGACGTTCGTCGACGGCGGGGGCGTCGTCGACGGCCTTCGCCTCGGCCGCTCCCACGCGCTGGGCGATGAGGAGGAGGAGGCCGCCGATCGCGAGGAAGGCGAGCATCGGCATCCCGGGGATGAACGACATCGCGATCGCGGCCCCGCCGGCGATGAGGAGCGCCGTGCGCGACTGGGTCAGCTGGCCCGTCGCCGAGGTGCCCATGTCCGCGTCCGCATTGGAGCGGGTGACGATCATGCCCGTCGCGACGGCCATCAGCAGGGCGGGGATCTGAGTGACGAGGCCGTCGCCGATCGTGAGGATCGCGTAGGTGCTGAGCGCCTCGTCGATCTCCATGCCGTGAGACATCAGCCCGATCGCGATGCCGCCCACCAGGTTGATGACGATGATGACGAGGCCCGCGATCGCGTCGCCCTTCACGAACTTCGAGGCGCCGTCCATCGCCCCGTAGAAGTCGGCCTCGGCGGCGATCTCCGCCCGGCGGGAGCGGGCCTCGGCATCCGTGATGAGTCCCGCGTTCAGGTCGGCGTCGATCGCCATCTGCTTGCCGGGCATCGCGTCGAGGGTGAACCGGGCGCCGACCTCGGCGACGCGCTCGGCACCCTTCGTCACGACGACGAACTGGATGACGATGAGGATGAGGAAGACGACGATGCCGATGACGAGCGAACCGCCCACGGCGATCGCGCCGAACGCGTCGATCACCTGCCCCGCGTGCGCCTCGCCCAGCACGAGCTTCGTCGAGGCGACGTTGAGCCCGAGGCGGAAGAGGGTCGCGACGAGCAGCAGCGACGGGAACACGGAGAAGTCCAGCGGTTTTCGCACGAACATCGTCGTCAGGAGGATGAGCAGCGCGAACAGGATGTTCGTGATGATGAGCACGTCGAGCAGCGCGGGCGGCACCGGCACGATGAGCAGCAGGATGATGCCGACGACCGCGACCGGGATGGCGGACTTCTTCAGCAGGCCGTTCAGGCCGGTGGTGCGGTTCATGGCCGGGGGGCCTTCCTCTCGGGGACGGTGTGCACGCCGCGGGCGGAGCCGCGCCGCTTGAGACCGTCGACGAACACGAGCACGCGGGCGACCGCGGTGTACAGGTCGGCCGGGATCTCCTGGCCGAGGTCGCACGCGCCGTGCAGGGCGCGGGCGAGCGGGATATCGCGCACGAGGGGGACACCCGCCTCCGCGGCGCGCTCCCGGATGCGTTCGGCGACGACGCCCTTGCCCTTCGCGACCACGCGGGGGGCGGACTTGCCGGGCTCGTAGCGGAGCGCGACCGCGACGTGCGTCGGGTTGACGAGCACCACGTCGGCGTCGCCGACGGCGGCGATCATCCGGTTGCGGCTCATCGCCATCTGGCGCGCGCGCCGCTGGCTGCGGATGAGCGGGTCGCCCTCGGAGTTCTTGTGCTCGTCGCGCGCCTGCTTCTTGGTCATACGGGTGTGCTTGCGGTTGCGGCGGGCGACGACGAGGACGTCGGCGAGCGCGAGGGCGACGCCCACCGCCACGGCCGTGGCCAGCAGACTCGCGATGCCCGACGACGCCACCTCGAGGAGCCGCTGCACGGGCGACGCGCCGCTCGTGATGAGGAGCGGCATGAGCCCCGCGACGACGACGTACAGGGCCAGGCCGATCGCCGCGGTCTTCAGCAGCGCCTTCGCGCCCTCCCACAGCGCCTGGAGGCCGAAGAGGCGACGCACGCCGGAGACGAGGTTGAACTGCTCGAAGCGCGCGGGAACCCCGCGCAGGTGCACCCCGCCCTGCACGACCGAGATGATCAGCACGACGACCGACACCGTCACGAGCGTCGTGCCCATGATCGACGGGATGTCGGCCAGCGCGGTCGACAGCGCGGTGAGAGCGCCGTCGACGTCGGGATGCCGGATGACGGAGACGATGCCGACGAACTGCTCGGTGCCGGCGTTCGCCCCGGCGCCGATGAGGGTCGGCAGCATGACGCAGAAGGCTCCGATCGCGACCCACGCGGACATGTCCTGACTGCGAGTGATGCGGCCCTTGCGGTAGGCCTCGCGGAGCTGGCGCCGCGAGGCCATCTCGGTGCGCTCGCCGGAGTCGGCATCGCTCATCGCACACCCCCGATCAGCAGCTCGACGGCATCCTGGGTCAGCGCGCCCACGACGCTCGGGAGCGCGAGCACGACGGTGCCGGCGAGGACGAGGGTCAGCATGATCTTCACGGGGAAGCCCATCGCGAACGCGTTGAGGGCCGGGGCGACACGACTCACGAGCCCGAGACCGATGTCGGCGAGGAACAGCACGAGCAGCAGCGGCCCGGCGATCTGCACGGCGGAGAGCATGAGCTGCCCGGCTATATCGACGAGGAGCTCCACGGGACGGTCGAGTGCGATCATCCCGTCGACGGGGACGGCGGAGAAGCTGCGCGCGAGGCCCGCGAGGATGAGCGCGTACCCGTTGGAGGAGATGAGGAGGGCGAGCGCCGTCATCTGGAACAGCCGGGTGAACTGCGCGCCGTTGACGTTCATCTGCGGATCGAAGGCCTGGGCCAGTTGGAAGCCCCCGAAGAGGTCGACGAGGCTTCCCGCCGACTGCACCGCCGAGAAGCACACCGTCACGAGGAATCCGAGGAGCGCGCCCGTCACGAGCTGCGCGAGGAGCGCGAGGAAGAAGGCGCCCGTGGCGAGCGGTTCGTAGCCGGGGGCGACGGCGCCACTCAACGCGATGGCGATCCCCACGCCCAGCGCCGCCTTGATGCGCGACGGGAACCCGCGGTAGGAGAACGGGGGCGCGAGGAACAGGAACGCGGTCGTGCGTACGGCCGCGAGCCCCGTGGCCTCCAGCCAGGCGAAGTCGATCGGGATGTTCACGGCATCCGCCCCATCGCCGTCCTCAGCCGCCGCTCAACAGCTGGGGGATGCGGTCGAACAGCGCGTGGGTGAAGGTGACCGCCTCGGTGATCATCCAGTTGCCGCAGACGACGAGCGCGACGCCGACGGCGATCGCCTTCGGCACGAACGAGAGGGTGACCTCCTGGATCTGGGTGATCGACTGCAGGAGCGAGATGGCGAAGCCGACGACGAGTGCGGTCACCAGGAGCGGCGCGGCGAGCTTCGCGGTGATGAGCACGCCTTCGAGGGCGATGTCGAGGACCGATTCCGGGTTCATCCCGACCCCGCGTAACTCTGCACGAGCGTGCGGAGGATGAGCCCCCACCCGTCGACGAGCAGGAAGAGAAGGATCTTGAACGGCAGGGAGATCATGACGGGAGGGAGCATCATCATGCCCATCGACATGAGGGCGGCCGCGACGACGAGGTCGATCACGAGGAACGGCACGAAGATGACGAACCCGATGATGAACGCGGCGCGCAGCTCCGAGATCATGAACGCGGGGATGAGCGTGATGAGCGGTGTGCTGGCGGGGTCGTCGGGGTTGTCGGCGCCGGAGAACCGCGTCATGAGCGCGAGATCCTCCTCCCGGGTGAACTGCAGCATCCAGGTGCGGAGGGGGTCGGACGCCGCGCCCACGGCATCCGTGAAGGTCAGGCCGCCGTCGGTATAGGGCTGGACGGCGACCGTGTGGATCTCGGTGAGCACCGGCCACATGATGAACAGCGTCAGGAACAGCGACAGGCCCGCCAGCACCTGGTTCGGGGGGATCGTCGGCAGCGACAGCGCGTTTCTGGTCATCGCGAGCACGACGAAGATCTTCGTGAACGACGACATCATGAGCAGGAGCGCGGGGGCGACCGACAGCAGCGTGATCCCGATGAGGGTCAGGATGGATGCCGAGGGCGTTCCATCGATGCCGTTGATGTCGACCGTCACGCCGCTCGGCGGCGGCGTCGCGGGAAGCGTCGGGTCGACCGTGTCGGCGAAGGCCGGAGTCGCGGAGAGCACGTGCACCGCGAGGAGGATGCCGAGGACGATGACGGTCCGCAGCGCCCGGCGCGGGGTGCGGCGCGGCGGCTCGATGTTGCGCGGGGACGCTGTGTTACGCGGCGGCGCGGTGTTGTTGCGCGGCGGCGCGGTGCGATCCGTCACGAGGGTGCTCCGTCAGGCGCCGATGGCGCGGCGCAGGGCCTGGGAGGCCTCGCGGGAGAGCGCCGCCCCGAAGGTCGGGCGGGCCTCGCGCTGGGCTTCCCGGTGGGCTTCCCGGTGGGCTTCTCGGTGGGCGCGACGCAGCGGCAACGAGCCGGCGGTGGCGGTGGATGCGGCGGTGGCGGTGGTGACGTCGGATGTGGCGGTCGTCCCGGGGATCGGCACGGCGGTCGTCTCGGGGGTGGTGGCGGTCGCGGCGCTCGGCATCGCGGTCGGCAGAGCGCTCCGCAGCGCATGCACGGGCGCGAGGCGCGGGGCGGATGCCGGCACGTCGGGGGCGGCCGTGCCGTCGGTCGGGCGGCTGTCGATCACCGACACCCCGCCTTCGCCGACGCCGAGCACGTAGCGCACGTCGTCGATCTCGACGACGACGAGCTGCGTCTTGGGGGCGAGGCTCCGCTTGGCGACGACGGTGACGGCGTCGCGGGCGCGGTCCTTCTTCGACTTCTTCGAGACGCCGCCGCGGGCGAGACGTCGCTGCAGCAGCCAGACGACGCCGAGGACGGCGGCGAGCGAGACGACGACGCGGGCGGCGAGGAGCAGATCGTCCAGGTCAGACCTCCGCGTTCTCGATGATGCGCGTGATGCGCACCGCGTAGTCCTGGTCGACGACGACGATCTCGCCGTGGGCGATGAGGCGACCGTTGAGTTTGACGTCGGCGGGCGCGCCGGCGGACCGGTCGAGTTCGATGATGCGGCCCGGTTCCAGGTCGAGCACGTCGCGCACCGTCATCCGGGTGCGGCCGACCTCGACCGTGAGGTCCATCTCGACACCGGCGATGCGCTGCAGTCGCCGGGGCGAGGCGGCGCGCGTCTGCGAGATGCGCACGGCGAGGCGGCCGATGGTGCGGCCGGTCTCGTCGGCGAGTTCGAAGACCTGCGCGTTCGGGTGCGAGAACAGGGCGGAGGCGTCGCCGATCGTCGGCTCGCCGAGCACGCTCGGTCCGAACGCGGCGGCCGCGGCATCCAGGGCGTCGCGCAGCCGGTCGGCGAGCGGCGTCTCCGCGTCGCCGAGGAGCGCGGACTCGTCGAAGATGACGACGGCCAGCGCCGCGCTGGTGTCTCCCACCGACGAGACCATCACGGCGTCGCCGGTCTCGCCCGACCCGCTCGCGGGGTGGGCGGTGGTGCGAGTGGCGGTGGGGAGCCGGTCGGCGAAGGCTGCGGCGGCGGCGGCTTCGTGGGTCATGGTGCTAGTCATGCGGTCTCCTCGGCGAGGGTGCGGGGAAGGTCGGACGAGGTGACGACGCACGCGAGCCGCGCGCCGTTGGCTCCCACGGCGGCGGATGCCACGACGTGCTCGCCGACCGCGAGGTCGAGCGGACGGTCTTCGCCGTGGGGGAGCGAGAGGATGTCGCCGACGGCGAGATCGAGCACTTCGTCGGGGCGCATGCTGCGCGTCGCGAGGCGCAGCACGAGTTCGACGGGCGTCTCCTCGACGTGGCGGCGGACGACATCCGGGTCGGGTGCGGCGTGCGGAGTCGACGTGGTGTCGGTGAGCCGTTCGAGGAGCACGGCGGCGGGCAGCGCGATGCTCGCCGCCTCCGTGCGGTCGCCGAGGCGCATCGAGAAGCGGGCGACGACGACGAGATCCTGCGCCGAGACGATCTGCGCGAACGCCGCGTTGTACTGGACGGCGCTGACGCCCAGTTTCTCGGAGAGGAGACCGCCGAGCGATCCGCGCAGGTGACCGAGGGTCTCGTCCATGAGCGACCGCAGCAGCGCGAACTCGATCGGGGTGAGCGCGCGGGTGTCGAGCGTGTGGGCGGCGTCGCCGCCGAGCATCCGCACGATCCACTGCAGGGCGGTCGACACGGGGAACTCGATGATGGCGCGGTCCTCGGAGCCGTCGTCGGTGCAGAGGATGAGGGTCGTCGTGGTGGGCACCGTCGACACGTACTCGTCGTAGGTCTCGAGGGTGACGCGGTCGACCGTGATGTGCGACCGCAGCCGAGCCTTCGAGGTCAGCTGCATCGCCCAGAGGCGCGCGAAAGCGTCGAACGCGGCGGCGAGGGCGCGCGTGTGCTCGCGGGACAGCGCGGCCGGACGACCGAAGTCGTGGCGCTCGGGCGCCGTCGGGGACGCTGCGGCGTCGCCGACCCGCACGGTGTCCTCGATCTGCACGGCATCCCTCGCTCTGTGCAGGGTCTTCGACCTGCACGGGCGGGACTATCGGACGCGTGCGCGGGGCCGTTAGTCGCGCGTGGATGGGGGATGCCGCGGTGCGGTTCGTGCGGCGCGGTCACGCGTGCGGTGTGGTGCGGTTCGGTCAGGGGCCTCCCGCAGCGAGCGCGTCGAGGCGGGGGAGCTCGGCGCGTACGTCGTCCTCGGCCGCCGACAGCACGACGATGTCGACGCGGCGGTTCTGGGCGAGTGCGGCGGCGCTCGTCCCTTCGGCGAGGGGCCGGGAGGATCCGTAGCCGACGGAGCTGATCCGGTCGTGCGCCACATCGCCCTCGTTCGCGAGGTAGCGCAGCACGCCGGTCGCGCGGGCGGAGGACAGTTCCCAGTTGTCGCGGAACGGCGGCGAGGGGCGACGGAAGTCGGCATGCCCCTCGACGGAGATGTCGTGGGTGTCGTCGGCGAGGACGGTGGCGGCCGCGTCGAGCACGGCGCGCGCCTTCGCGCTGAGGGCGGTGCTGTTGGTCGCGAAGAAGGTCTCGGCGCTCTTGAGGCCCATGGTGAGGCCGCGCTCGTCGATCGTGAAGGTCGCCGCCTCTTCGAGCCCCTCCTCCTCGAGCGCCTGCTCGAGCCGCTCGCGCAGCAGCGCGAACGAGTCGTACTCCTCTTCCGCGGCGTTCGGGGGCAGCTGGGGCAGTTCGAAGAACGACTCGCCCTCGTCGTCGACGAGATCGGGCGGGACGACGACGCCGGTCGAGACGTCGATGGCATCCGTCTGCTCCGCACCGAAGCCCGTGGCCAGCGATGCGCGGAGCGCCTCGAACTTCTCCTGGTCGACGTTGGACATCGCGAACATCACGATGAACATGCACATGAGCACGGTGATCATGTCGAGGTAGGACGCCATCCACCGTTCGTCGGGACCGTGCCCGGCGTCGGCGTGGGCGGGGATGCGGCGGCGACGGGAGACGCTCATGCGGACTCCTCCGCGGGTTCGGTGGCGGCCTTGTCGCCTGGCTTCTCGCGGCGACGTTTGCCGCCGGCGTCGGGCGCGAGAGCGCGCAGGCGCTCCTCGACGAGGTGGTGAGGGCTTCCGGCCTGGACGGCGAGCATGCCCTCCGTGAGGAGCGTCATCCGGTCGACTTCGATCTCGGCGAGCCGCTGCAGGCGTGCGCCGATCGGCAGCCAGATGAAGTTCGCCGACAGGAGGCCCCAGAGGGTGGCGACGAACGCGGCGGCGATGAGCGGGCCCAGCGTCGAGGGCTCGTCGAGCTTCTCGAGCACGTGCGTGAGGGAGACGACCGTGCCGACGATGCCGACGGTCGGGGCGTATCCGCCGAGGGTCGTGTAGAAGCGCGCGGCCGTGCGACGGACCGACGCCGTGGTGGCGACCTGGTCTTCCATCAGGATGCGGAGGTCTTCCGCGTCGGTGCCGTCGGCGATGTTCTGCAGGGCCTGTCGCAGGAACGGGTCCTTCTCCTCGGCGACGGCGTCCTCCAGCGCGAGCAGCCCCTCGGACCGGGCCTTCTCGGCGTAGCCGACGACCGTGACGATGAGATCTTCCGAGGAGCCCTTGAGCCCTCGGAGCGCGCGGGGCAGTGCGCGGACGGCTTCCTTCGCGTCGCGCACGGTGCCGCCCGCAAGACCGATGGCGATCGTCGCGCCGAACACGAGGATCATCGGTGCCGGGAGCAGGAGCGCTTCGACGTGCGCGCCTTCGAGCGTGATCATCGCGTACAGGCCGGCGAAGGCGATCAGGATGCCGATGATGAGCATCAGTCGTCACCGCCTTCGGTGGCGGTGGTGGCGTCGGTGGTGGCGTCGGCGGCGTCGGCGGTGGCGTCGGCGGCGGTGGTGGCGGCGGCGTGCGTGTCGGCGACGGGTGCGGGGGTGTCGGTGACCGGCGCGTGGGTGTCGGCGGGTGTCGCGGCCGTGGCGGCGGAGGTCGTGTGGTCGCCGTGGAGGGCGGAGGTCAGCACGCGGGAGCGGAATGCGACGACGGCGTCGATGACGGCATCCATCGTTTCGGCGACGACGAACGTCGCGCCATCGACCATGACGAGCGTCGTGTCAGGGGTCGCCTGGATGCGCTCGATGAGGTCGGGATTCACCGCGAAACGGGTGCGGTTCAGTCGCGTGAGGACGATCACGAGCACCCCTTCCCTGGTTGATGGTCGGCGAACGCTGGGCGACGCCGGCGGGCCTGCGACATCGTGTCTTCGGCTCGTGGGGGGACTGTCGGCCGGCGCGGGTGATCCGTTAGTTCGGTCGTGATCGCGAGGTGGTCGTGGTCGTCGCGGTGGTGAACACGAGGGTGCGGGCGGGGTGGTCGGGGTAGGTGCGTCCGGTGGGGCTGGTCCAGTGGAGGATGCCGTCGGGTGTCTGCCGGACTCGCCAGGCGGAGTGGTGTTTCAACGTGTGGTGACGTCGGCAGAGGTGGGCGAGGTTCGTCAGTTCGGTCGCGCCGTCGTGTTCGCGGGCGATGGTGTGGTCGATGTCGGACCGGCCGGTGGGGGTGCGGCAGCCGGGGAAGCGGCAGTGTTCGTCTCTGACGCGGAGGGTGCGTTTGAGGTGGTCGTTGGGTCGGTACCGGTCGGTGGCGAGGACGGTGCCGGTGGCGGGGTGGGTGAGGACCCGGTCCCATCCGGTGGCGGTTCCGGCGAGGCGGAGGGCGGTGGCCGTGTCGATGGGGCCTTTCCCGATGAGTTCGGCGGGCGCGTCGTCGTGTCCGACCGCGGTGAGCACCGGGACGGTGACCTGCACGCGGGCGATGATCGCCTCCCCGGCGGGGATCGCGTCGTTGGTGGTCTCGGGGGTGGCGTGTCCGGTGAGGACGAGGTCGGCGAACACGTCAGCACGGACCTCGCTGACCCGACGCGTGTCGGCGGGGCGGGTGTCGGTGGGCTGGGTGTCGATGGGCTGGGTGTCGGTGGGGCGGGTGGTGTCGGGGTGGGGAAGGAGTGCACCGTCGGCGGTCGCGTCAGGCGCAGGGGCCGCGCTTGCGCCCCCACTCCGCGCTTCGACGACCCGTCTTGCGTACTGATCGACGCGGTCGCGGATGCCGTGGGCGATCGCCGCGGGGAGGATCGCGATCAACTCCGCCATGCCGTCGTCGAGGTCACGCACCCACACCTCTCGCTTGGCTGCGGCCACGGTGTGCCGCTCCTGCAAGGGGACCGGGTGCAATCGTGCGGCAAGGATCCGCGCGGCGGGCTTGAGCCGTCCCGGTGTCTCCCGCCGCGCGACCTCCAACGCCGCGTCTTCGTAGACGGCCCGCGCCGCGTCGTCCTCGAGCGCAGCCCCGGCATCGACCACCACTCGCACATGCCCGTGTGACACGTCCCCGGCAGCCCACGCGGCGAACGTCGCGGGGAACTTCTCCACCAAGACCACGGCATCGGACATGTGCTTCTGCAACGTCCGGTCCGAAACGCGCGCGGCGGCGCCGATCTGCGCGGCGAGGGAACGGATCGGGATGTCGGCGACGGACGTGGGCTCACCGGCATCCTGTGCCATCGCCTGCGCGATCTCGACTGCCTCGGCCAGCAGCGCGGCCTCGCGGGCTTGGGCTGCGGCGGCGTCGCGCCGGGCGTCGGCGAGCGCGTGCAGCAGCGTTTCGATGCGCTGTTGCCATGCGGTGCCGGTGTTGCCTGTCATGCTCCGATTCTTCTCGGGGGCACCGACATTCCCGGCGACAAAACCCAGATCAAAGGTGCTTACTGTGGACAACTTCCGACACGCCGGGGGTGTGGAGGAGGGGGCGGCGTTTCGTCTCGCTGCGCTCGCTCAACGACCGGGGGTGACGCGATGATCCGGTCGTTGAGCGAGGAGCGCAGCGACGAGACGAAACGTCGATACAGGCGGGTGCCGCGTTTCGTCTCGCTGCGCTCGCTCAACGACCGGGGGAACGACCGCTCGAGCGGCGCCGTTTCGTCTCGCTGTGCTCGCTCAACGACCGGGGCCGACGATCGTGCCGGCGTTCTCGCCGATCCACGCCATGAGCGGCATCATCCGCTCCATCAGCTCGTCGCCGAGCGGAGTCAGGGCGTACTCGACGCGGGGCGGCACCTCGGGGTGCGCCGTGCGTGCGACGAGGCCGTCCTTCTCGAGCGTGCGGAGCGTCGACGCGAGCATCTTCTCGCTGATGCCCTCGACCGTGCGTCGCAGCTCGCCCCAGCGGATCGTGCCGTCGGTGAGGGCGAGCAGCACGAGCACGCCCCACTTGCTCATGACATGATCGAGGACGACGCGCGAGGGGCACGCCTCTTCGTACACGCCCGGCAGTTCGGCCCGGATCTCCGCAAGACTCACCATCATGTGTGTACCTTACCAAAAGGTGGGTACCCCCTCCGGGGAATGTGAACAACGCGCCCCCGCGTTCGTTCGGGTGAGCGCGGATGCCGTGCTCCTCCCGTGAAAGGACACCCCATGACCATTCTCGTCACCGCCGCCGGCGGCCAGCTCGGACACCTCGTCGTCGATGCGCTCCTGCGCCGCGGCGTCGCCCCGGAGCAGATCGTCGCCGGCGCCCGCACCGTCTCGAAGGTCGTCGACCTCGCCGACCGCGGCGTGCGCGTCGTGCCCCTCGACTACGACGTCCCCGAGTCGATCGTGGCCGCCCTCGACGGCGTCGACTCCGTGCTGTTGATCTCCGGTTCGGAGGCGGGCGCCCGCTTCGAGGGTCACCGCCGCGTCATCGAGGCGGCGAAGGAGGCGGGCACCGCGAAGCTCGTCTACACGAGCCTCGCGCACGCCGACACGATCGACTTCGTGCTCGCGCCCGAGCACGAGCAGACCGAGGAGGTGCTCGCCGCCAGCGGTGTGCCTGCCGTGGTCCTGCGCAACAACTGGTACGCCGAGAACTACGTCGCCGACGTTCTCCGTGCCGCCGACACCGGCGTGATCGCCGCGTCCGTCGGTGAGGCGACCGTCGCTGCCGCTAGCCGCGCGGACTACGCGGAGGCTGCCGCCGTCGTGCTCATCGAAGACGGTCACCTCGGCCACACCTACGAGCTCTCCGGCGACCACGCCGTGTCGTACGCCGACATCGCCGCCGCCGCGACCACCGTGCTCGGTCGCGACGTGGCCTACGTCCCGCTCACGAGCGACCAGCTGCAGGCCGGGCTCGCGGACGCGGGACTGGATGCCGGCACGATCGGCTTCGTCTCGGCGATGGAGGACGGCATCGCCCGCGGCGTGCTCTCGCCCGTGCACGAGGACCTCGCCCGCCTGATCGGCCGCCCGACGACGCCCCTCGTCGACGCGCTCGGCGAGGCCGTCAGCGCGGCGCGCGTCGCCGGCTGACGCAGGCGGAGACCCGTCGCGGCCGGCCGACGCCCATGGCATCCGTCTGCGCCCGACGGCGTCGGCACCGCCGACCCCCTCCGACGGATGAGAATGGCGAGCCGACACGATCGCTCCGACGTGGTCGTGTCGGTTCGCGGCGTGTCGGCTCGCGGGGATCCCCCTGCAGGATCTGGGGGAGATCCGAGGGATCCGGCCGGGACCTGGGGGGATCCCGGGATCGATCGCCATGCCGCGGGCTGCGGCTTCATGGCACGTTTCCGGGCCGCGCATCTCGCCCACGGGGGGTGAGGGAAGCGAGGCTCGAGGGCGACTATCGGCAGGTCGGCCCCACGCGTTAGGCGGCCGCGTGCACGAGTTCGCGGCGGAGACTACGCGGTGGCGAGCAGGGCCGACACGCGCAGGAGCGAGCCCGGGACGAGGCGGTAGTACGCCCAGGTGCCGCGCTTGGAGCGAGAGAGGAAGCCGGCCTCGGTGAGCACCTTCAGGTGGTGGGAGACGGTCGGCTGGGAGAGGCCGATCGGCTCGATCAGATCGCAAACGCACGCCTCCTCGCCCTCGGATGACGCAACGATCGAGAGGAGCCGGAGGCGGGCGGGATCCGCGAGCGCCTTGAGGGTCGCGGCGAGGTGCTCGGCATCGGACTGGCCGAGGGGCTCCTGCACCAGCGGGGCGCAGCACGCCGGGGCAGGGGTGGCGTCCGTGAGCTCGAGCATCGTGACCATACATCGACCATAGTCGATATTGACAGTCATCGATACATATGGCGATACTGAACATCGACGACCGTCGATCTTTCGAAGGGTCCTCATGACGCTGCTCGACCTCACCCCTCGCCCCGTGACCACCGATCGCCTCGCCGCGCTGCCGGTGCTGATCATCGGCGCCGGTCCGGTCGGACTCGCCGCCGCCGCGCACCTCGTGGAGCGGGGCATCCAGTTCACCGTGCTCGAAGCCGGTGACGCCGTGGCATCCTCCGTCCGCCGCTGGGGGCACACGCGGCTGTTCTCGCCGTGGCGGCACCTCATCGATCCCGCCTCCCGTCGCCTGCTCGAGAGGGCGGGTTGGACCGCGCCGACCGACGAGGGTGCGCCGCCCACGGGCGGGGGGCTCGTCGACGACTACCTCGCTCCGCTCGCAGCTCTGCCCGAGATCGCCTCTCGCATCCGGTTCGGCGTGCGCGTCGTCGCCGTGAGCCGCGAGGGAATGGACCGCACCCGCTCCGCCGGTCGTGTCGCGACGCCGTTCCTGTTGCGCCTCCACACCGCCGACGGCGACGTCGAGGAGATCACCGGACGCGCGGTGATCGACGCGTCCGGCACGTACACGACGCCCAACCCGCTCGGCTCGACCGGCCTGGACCCGCTCGGTGTGGATGCCGTGAGCGCGCGGGTCATGCACGCGCTGCCCGACGTCCGGGGCGTCGACCGGGCGCGCTTCGAGGGAGCGCACACGGTCGTGGTGGGCGCCGGCCACTCGGCGGCGAACACGCTGATCGCGCTCGCCGAACTCGCGGCGGACAGCCCGGCGACGCGAGTGACGTGGCTGATCCGGCATCCGTCCGCCGTCCGGGTGTCGTCGTCGGCCGACGACGAACTCTCCGATCGCGCCGAGCTCGGCTCGCGCGTGGACCGGCTCGTCCGCTCCGGCCGGGTGGAGCTCGTGGACTCGTTCGAGATCTCCCGTCTGAGCCTCCACGATGAGGCGGTGCGCATCATCGGAAAGCGGCGCGGAGAGGACGCGTTCCTCGACGCGGACGTCATCGTCAACGCCACCGGCTTCCGGCCCGACCTGTCGATGCTCCGCGAGATGCGGCTCGAGCTGGAAGAGGTCGTCGAGGCGCCGAAGCGCCTGGCGCCGCTGATCGACCCGAATCTGCACTCCTGCGGCACCGTCGCCCCTCACGGGTTCACGGAGCTGCGGCATCCCGAGGAGGGCTTCTTCGTCGTCGGGATGAAGTCCTACGGGCGCGCGCCGACGTTCCTGCTGGCCACCGGCTACGAGCAGGTGCGTTCCGTCACGGCGTGGCTCGCCGACGATCTCGCCGCCGCCACGCAGGTGCAGCTCACACTCCCCGCCACGGGCGTCTGCTCGACCGACGTCGGCGGCTCGGGCGCGTGCTGCGCATGACCGCTGTGCGCGCCATGACCCCCGCGGACTGGCCGCAGGTCGAGGTCATCTTCGCGGCGGGCATCGCCGGAGGTGAAGCCACGTTCGAGACCGCGACGCCCGCGTGGGAAGCGTTCGACGCCGGCAAGCTCGCGCAGTCGCGGCTCGTGGCCGTCGGCGACGACGGAGCGGTGCGGGGGTGGGTCGCGGCGTCGCGCGTGTCGACGCGGGAGGCCTACCACGGGGTGATCGAACACTCCGTGTACGTGCACCCCGATCATCGCGGTGAGGGCATCGGACGGCTCCTGCTCGACGCGTTCATCGCTGCCTCCGAGGATGCCGGGGTGTGGACGATCCAGTCGAGCGTCTTCCCCGAGAACACAGCCAGCCTGCGACTGCACGAGGCGGCCGGATTCCGTGTCGTCGGGCGCCGAGAGCGCATCGCCCGCAGCGCGCTGGGGCCGCACGCCGGATCGTGGCGCGACACGGTCCTGATCGAGCGCCGCTCGGCCCGCAACGGCGGCTGAGCGGCCCGCGTCCGCGGCTGAGCGACCCGCGCCACCCGATCCACCCGCCGATAGACTGCCGTCTATGAATACGGTGGGGGACGCTCCGGCGCTGGCGGTGCTCGCCGACCCCACACGCGCCCGCATCGTCCGGCTCATCCGCGAGGCCGACGGCGGCCGGGCGATGGTCAGCCGGCTCGCCGAGCAGCTCGGCCTGCGCCAGCCCACCGTGAGTCATCACATGGCCGCGCTGCACGCGGAGGGCCTCGTGGTTCGCGAACCCGAGGGGCGCCGCGTCTGGTACTCGATCCACCCCGACGAAGCCGAACGCGTCGCCGCGCTCCTCGGCACGCCCGCGGCCTCGGCGGAGGAGCCGGATTGGGAGCGGATGGTCGACGATCTCGCCGCCCGCTATCGGGGTGTGTTCAGTCGCGAGACCGTCGCGGGATGCCTCGACGACTCGCGCGCCCTGCTCGCTGCCCGCGGTCACGCGCCGCTGTTCGCCTCGCGCGTGGCGGCGTTCACGGCATCCCGCCTGGACGACCTGCACCGCATCGAGGAGCACGGGGCCGGGCAGCACGGGGTCGAGCCGGGCGGCGAGGAAACCGGGGCCGAGCCGCGTGGCGAGAGCACGAGGTCGGCCGAGAGCCCGACGGTGCTGTTCGTGTGCGTGCAGAACGCCGGACGGTCGCAGCTCGCCGCCGGCATCCTGCGCCAACTCGCCGGGGACAGGGTCGTCGTCCGCACCGCGGGGTCGGCCCCCGCCGCCGAGGTGCGCTCCGCGATCGTGACGGCGCTGGACGAGATCGGTGTGCCGCTGGGCGGCGAGTTCCCCAAGCCCCTCACCGACGAGGCCGTTCGGGCGGCCGACGTCGTCGTGACGATGGGATGCGGCGACGCGTGCCCCGTCTATCCCGGGCGTCGCTACCTCGACTGGGATCTCGCCGATCCGGTCGGCCAGCCCCTCGGGACGGTCCGCGCGATCCGCGACGACATCGCGGGGCGCGTCCGCGCGCTGCTGGCCGAGATTCTTCCCGCCCCGACTTCCTAATCCATAGATAGCGGTCTATGCTTTCCCGTGAGAGAGAGAGCGAGACCTGCCATGACCGGGAAGCCCACCGTCCTTTTCGTCTGCGTCCACAACGCCGGCCGTTCGCAGATGGCCGCCGGCTACCTGCAGCACCTCGCTGGCGATCGCGTCGAGGTGCTGTCAGCGGGTTCGGCGCCCAAAGACCAGATCAATCCGGTCGCCGTCGACGCGATGGCCGAAGAAGGGATCGACATCGCGGGGGGCACGCCGAAGCTCCTCACCGTCGACGCCGTCAAGGAGTCCGACGTCGTCATCACGATGGGGTGCGGCGACGCGTGCCCGATCTTCCCCGGGAAGCGCTACGAGGACTGGCAGCTCGACGACCCGGCGGGCCAGGGGATCGATGCCGTCCGTCCCATCCGCGACGAGATCCGCTCCCGCATCGAAGGCCTCATCGCCGAGCTGCTCCCCGCGGGCGACGCGGCATGAGCACCCGACGCGGCCAGGACGGACTGCTGTCCGCTGATTCGGTGCTCCACCGCGCGACCGACCGGCTCGCACAGCAGTTCGCCGGAATGGTCGGCGAGGAGACCGTCGAGCGCGTCGTGTTCGAGTCGTATGCAGCGCTCGCACGCACCGCATCCGTGACCACACACCTGCCGACCGTGGCAGAGAGGTTCGCTCGCGATCGGCTGACCGCCCTCGCACAGTCGCGTGGACTGATCGCCAAGCCGGTGCCGGAGATCCTCTACGTGTGCGTGCAGAACTCGGGACGATCCCAGATGGCGGCCGCGATCACCCGGCACCTCGCCGGCGACCGTGTCCACGTCCGGTCCGCCGGCTCCCAGCCGGCCGAAGGCCTCCTTCCCGGTGTGGTCACCGTGCTCGCGGAAGCCGGGATCGACGTCGCGGAGGAGTTCCCAAAGCCTCTCACCGACGACGTCGTCCGCGCGGCGGACGCCGTCATCACGATGGGCTGCGGGGATGCCTGCCCGCTGTACCCGGGGAAGCGCTACCTCGACTGGGTGCTGGACGACCCCGCCGACCTCGACCTCGACGGCATCCGCGCCGTCCGCGACGAGATCCGCTCCCGCATCGAAGGCCTCATCGCCGAGCTGCTCCCCGCGGGCGACGCGGCACACCGATCGTGACGCCGCTTCCGCTCTGGCGGCGCGGCATCGCCGAGTTCGTGGGCACCGGACTGCTGGTGGCCGTCGTCGTCGGCTCGGGTATCGCCGCGCAGCGGCTCTCCACCGACGTCGGCCTGCAGCTGCTCGAGAACTCCCTCGCCACCGCCCTGGGCCTCGGGGTGCTCATCGTCCTGCTCGCCCCCGTCTCGGGTGCGCACTTCAACCCCATCGTCTCCCTCGCCGACGTCGTGCTGCGTCGCCGCGACGGACTGCCCGCGCGTGAGCTCGCGGTCTATCTCCCCGCGCAGATCGTCGGCGGTATCGGCGGTGCGGTGCTGGCGGGCGCGATGTTCGCCGCGCCGATCACGATCTCGCGCACCGACCGCGCCGACGCGGCGACCTTCCTCGCGGAGGTCGTCGCGACGGCGGGACTCGTCCTGCTCATCATGGGACTCGTCCGCGCCGGTCGGTCCGCCGCCGTGATCGCGTGCGCCGTCGGTGCGTACATCGGGGCGGCCTACTGGTTCACGAGCTCGACGTCGTTCGCGAACCCGGCCGTGACGATCGCCCGGATCTTCACCGACACGTTCGCCGGCATCGCCCCGGCATCCGTGCTCCCCTTCCTCGCTGCACAGCTGCTGGGCGCCGCGGTC